>CAKKPH010000031.1 GCA_919901585.1 Thermodesulfovibrionales bacterium
TATCATAATCCCGTTTTTTGCGGATGAAGTTTCATGTGATGGGTTACGGCTTTCAGCTATATATCTTTACCTTTTATATCCGATTTGACATAATACACCGGCAGGAATCATTAATTGCTTATAAGTGCTTCTAATTTCTTATAACGGAGAACAGGACGTGGAGATATCCGGCATATTGAGACAGCTTGCGCTCTCTGCGCTTCCGGTGCTGATAGCGATAACCTTTCATGAGGTGGCTCACGGTTTTATAGCGAACAAGCTCGGTGACCCTACTGCAAGGATGCTCGGCAGGCTCACACTCAATCCTATCGCCCATATCGACCTGTTCGGGACTATCCTCATGCCGCTGATGCTCCTCATCTTCACAGACGGCCAGTTTGTATTCGGCTATGCAAAGCCTGTCCCTATCAATCCTATGAATTTTAAAAATCCGAGAAAGGGGATGGCTATATCTGCCTCTGCAGGTCCTGTAACAAACCTCCTGCTCGCATTCGTCAGCCTCTTCCTGCTCAAGCTTGCGGTACTGCCTGCCCTTTCTTTTGTGCCACACGGCGTATCTGCAAAGATCCTCGAGCCTGTCGGCATGATGCTCAAGTCGAGCATCATAATCAATGTCGTGCTTGCGTCCTTTAATCTTCTCCCGATACCTCCTCTTGACGGAGGAAGGGTGGTTGCCGGGTTGCTGCCGGTTAAACAGGCAGTCTCTTTCAGCAGGATAGAGCCGTTCGGTTTTTTAATCGTGATAATCCTTATTGCTACGGGGCTTGCGAATTACTTTGTGATCCCGCTCGTGAACCTCTTCCTCGGGATACTCGGGATGTTCTGAGCCTCAGGCGATCAACCCTTGATCACCTGATGGATTGTCCTGCTCAACTCGTTTATCCTGTAGGGTTTTGCTATGACCGCACTGAAACCATAGTGCAGCCAGTCTGACATAATAGCATCGTCGGAATAGCCGCTCGAGACCACTGCCTTCACCCCGGGGTCGATCCGAAGCAGCTCTGTTATGGCCTCTTTCCCTCCCATACCTCCGGGGATTGTGAGGTCCATGATAACGGCATCGAATAGCCTTCCGGAGGCCCTGGCCTCTTTATATAAATCAATCGCCTCTTTCCCGTCCCTCGCAAACCCGACCTCGTATCCGAGCTCAGTAAGCATCTCTTTCGCAACTTCCCTGACGATCTCCTCGTCATCCATAAGGAGTATCCTCCCGCTGCCCTTCTGCGGGGTGACGTCAGCGTATCCCTCATCCCTGAGCTCTTTTTCAGAGACAGGGAGATGTATCGAGAACGTTGTGCCTGCTCTGGCCTGTGACTCGACTGATATGTAGCCGTTATGGTTTTTTATTATTGAATAGACTGTCGAGAGTCCGAGACCGCTTCCTTCCTGCTTCGTTGTAAAATACGGGTCAAATATCTTTAAGAGATGGCTCTCAGGTATGCCGGCTCCACTGTCCTTTATTGTGAGCTTAACATATTTCCCTTCCTTAATCGGGCTTATGTCTTCAGGGCTGATTACGGTATTTTCGGCAGATATCCTGATAGTCCCGCCTCCGGGCATAGACTGCTTCGCATTGAGAACGAGGTTGTGGATGACCTGACTTATCTGGCCCTCATCAGCCTCGAGGGGCCAGAGGTTATCCGCTATTTATATATCACAGTTTGTGTTCGAACCGCTGACAGCAAAGTTAGCAGAGTCTGTTATGACATCAGCTATGGATATTGTCTTTTTGACAGGCGAGCCTCCTTTTGCGAAGGTGAGCAGCTGATGGGTCAGGTCCTTTGCCCGCATGGATGCATTCTCAAGATTGGTCAGGATTGTGTATATCCTGTCATTCGGGTTACATCTCATCTTGGCAAGGGACGCATTTCCGACAATGCCTGTGAGGAGGTTGTTAAAGTCATGGGCGATGCCTCCGGCAAGTACTCCGAGGGACTCGAGCTTGCTCGCCCTCGCAAGCTCCTCTTCCCTCTTCTTGCGCTCCGAGACGTCCCTTACAATGGTTATGGATGCAGGCTCGCCGTGCCATATCGTCCTTGCAGCGGTCAGCTCTACAGGGAGCAGTGTACCGTCCTTTCTGATTATGCGTATCTCGTACTGCTCGGCCAGAGACATGCCTTCAAGCCTCTTCCTGTATCTCCCTGCTACGGTTGCGAGGTCTTCAGGATGCACGATGTCCCTTATGGTCATGGACTTCATCTCGGATATGCTGTAGCCTGTAATCTCATTAACCCTCTGGTTCACAAAGACAAAACTGCCTTCAGCCCCTGTTACAACAACTATGCCGTCAAAGGCGTTCTTTGCGAGCGCCCTGAAGTTTTCCTCAGATGCACTCATCTGTTCAGTGCGCTCGGCTATCTTTTCTTCAAGCTGTTCGTTCATCATCTGGAGCTCACGCTGCATGAGTATCAGATTGCGGTTCTGCTGGACAGCGCTCTCGTATGTAGAGAGAAGAAAGTTCAGTATCTGGCGCCTGTCTGAGGCTATTCTGTAATTCTCACCTCCGAATTTGACCTCTATAGGCTCTTGCGCTGAGGCATCCCCGGCACATTCTAAATTCGCAAGCAGGGATCTGACCTTCTGAATGAGATAGGCGTCATCATAGGGTTTTGTAAAATAGCCGTCAGCGACAACAGATGCCCTTCTGAGGATATCTTTCTTGTCGAGCATGGATGTTACGAGTATCAGGGGTATCTTCTTAAGCGCATTGTCATGTTTCAGCTCGTATGCGAACTCATAGCCGTCCATCTCAGGCATGAGCACATCGCTTATGATAATGGTCGGCATTATCCTGCGCGCGAGTTCCAAGCCCTCCCTGCCGTTGCCTGCAACAAAGACAGAATAACCGCTCTCTTCGAGCAGGTGTCTGAGCTGCTCAGCCTGTGTAGGACTGTCCTCTACAACGAGCACCTTTATCTCCTTGCCGGCAGTCATCTTCTTTAGCCTTGAGGATATGGTCGCCTGAATGCTCGCGAGGAGGAGTTCTTCATTAAAGGGCTTAACAATAAAGTTATCCGCCCCGCATTCGAGCCCTTTTATTATCTCCTTCGGGTCAGAAAGCTGGGTCAGGAGGATGACAGGTACATTACTTGTCATCTCGTCGGACTTGATTATCCTGCAGAGCTGATAGCCGTCCATCTCAGGCATGAGGATATCCGCTATGATGATGAGCGGCCTTTCGCTCCTTACAAGGTTGAGGGTCTCGTTGCCGTTTAATGCTATTGATATGCGGTAGCCTATTTGCTTCAGGATAGATTCGATCTGGCGTGCCTGTGTAGGGCTGTCCTCGACTATCAGGATATAGCTGTAGCTGCTGTCAGTCATAAACTCACTATATTTTATTGTTGCATAACATAACTATAAATTGCCATAGCTCCTGCTTGCAAGGCCTTCAATCTCTTCTGCAATAGTCTCCGGCGTCAGGACAATGTTGCGGCATCTATCCTTACAGCTTCTCCGGGCATGCCGTATACAACAGAGCTCTCCCTGTCCTGAACAAGGGTGACTGCGCCGTGCTCTTTCATCTGTTTTAGCTCATATGCGCCGTCCTTGCCCATGCCTGTGAGCAGCACGCCGACAAGCTTCTCTCCATAGACCTTGCGGGCTGAGCGGAAGAGGTGGGATACAGACGGCCGGCTGCCGTTTTCAGGCTCTGTCCTGCTGAGTGAGACAATACCTCCCCTTGTGACACCCATATGGAGGTCATCAGGAGCAAAATAGACATGCCCGGGCAGGAGGACTTCCCTGTCTGCTGCAATGCGTACAGGCAGTGCGGTTGTGTGCTGGAGCCACTCGACCATGCCCTTCAGAAAGCCGCTCGAGATATGCTGGACTATCAGCACAGGGACAGGGAGGTTCTTTTTAAGTCCTGAGAGGATTGTCTGGATAACGGGCGGCCCGCCTGTTGAGGCGCCGATGAGAACAGCACTCATATCCCGTGGGGTTATTGCCGGCAGCGGCTCTCTTGACAATGCAGCATTCCCGTCCGGGAATCTTGATTTCGGCCAGCGTCTTACTTGTTGTAGCTTGCCGTTACTATCACGATAGGGACAGGGGTTGTTTCCATTATCCTCCGGGTAGCCTCAAAGCCGTTCATCCTCGGCATGTGGATGTCCATTGTGATCACCTTGGGTTTTTTCTTTTTCAGGAAACTCAGGGCTTCTTCACCGTTTGATGCTGTGCCGGCAACGACGATATCCCTGTCGTGCTCGAGTATATTTTTAATATGGTCCCGGGCCACGCGTGAATCCTCTACTATCAGGACATCTATCATATAAGTCTCTTCACGACCTCGACCAGATTGCTCTGCTCAAAGCTGCTCTTGACAATGTAGGCGTTTGCTCCCACATCTATGCCACGTTCGCGGTCTTCGCGTGTATCGAGGGCAGTCACCAGGACTACGGGCAGGTCTTTTAGCTTTCTGTCTGCCCTTATCCTTGCTGTGAGGTCAAACCCGTTCATCCTCGGCATCTCGATGTCGGAGACAACAAGGTCGAACTCCCCGGTCTTGAGCGCAGTGATAGCGTCGATGCCATCAACAGCGGTCTTGACATCGTAGCCTGCTGATTCGAGTATGCTCTTTAAAAGCGTCCTTGAGGTGATCGAATCCTCGACAACAAGCAGAGACTTCCTCCTCGCATCAATGCCCTCAGAGAAGACAGCAGGCGTCGACGGTGTGGCTGAGGTCCTGACTGCTGACCTCATAAGGTCAGAGACATTAAGCACAGGCACAGGCTTGCCTGTAGCAAGAAGGGCTGACCCAGCAACGTTCCTTACACGCGAAAGCTGCCGCCCGAGGTTCTTGACAAGGAACTCCTGTTCGCCGAGCACTTCATCAACTCCAAAGGCGATACTATTTTCAGCAACGCTCAGAACGAGAACCGTTATGTATCCTTTTCCGTTTTCCTTCTGATTCCGTAAAGGCAGCCCGAGCAGGTCCCCAAGCCTTATAAATGAGCAGGGCCGGTCATCCATGGTGATCGTCTCCCTGTTCTCTATTGTCCTCACATCATCGCTCCTCACCCTCATTGTGCGCTCGACATTTATAGTGGGTATGATAAAGCTCCGGCCGTAAGCCTTCAAGAGTACGCCCCTGAACGTGGCGACTGTAAGGGGCAGCATGATACGGAAGGTTGTCCCTGCCTTAAGGCCGGTCTTGACGGATATGACCCCTCCGAGTCTCTCGACCTTCTCCCTCACGATAGCAAGGCCGATGCCCCTGCCTGAGATGTCTGTGATTATAGGGCTTGTTGAGAACCCTGAATGGAATATCAGCGGGATAGCCTGTTGTTCGCTGAGGTTTTCCGCATCAACAGACGAGATTATCCCGCTTGTAACTGCAGTCTCCTTTACCTTTGCAGGGTTGATCCCTGCCCCGTCGTCAGCGACGAGTATCTCGACCTTGTTGCCGTCAAGCTGGGATATGGCGACTGTGATGACGCCGCGCCTCGGTTTATTGTTCATTACCCTTATGTCGGGCCTCTCTATGCCGTGGTCAAGGCTGTTCCTCACGAGGTGTATGAGGGGGTCTTTTATCTCCTCAAGTACCCTCCGGTCTATCTCTATGATGTCGCCTCTTATTACGATCTCTGCTTCCTTGCCGAAGTCATAAGATATATTCCTCACAAAGACCGGGAAGCTCTCAAGGAGGGTAGAAAAGGGCAGCATCATAGCCCTCTTCATATCATCGAGCAGTCCGTCAACCATCCTTTCGAAAGACCGGCTGAACTGGTTGTTCGCATTTATTATCGCAGCAAGGCGCTTGTCGATTGTTCTTATATGGGTCTGTGACCAGCTCAGGAAGTCATCTGTCTTTGTGTATCTTGATATACCCTGAGTATCCGCTCCCTGCCTGTATTTGCGGCTGCTCATCTCTATTAACGGCAGGTCAAAAGATACCTTTTTCCATTCGGTCTTCAAGGCCTCAAACATTGAACGTATCTCTTTCAGATCAAGGGATAACTGGCTTACGGCCTGTTTTGCCGTAAGCATCTCTTCAGTTTGCAGTAGGAGAGATCCGAGTTTAGAGGTAGATATCCTGACGGTGTCAGACATCGAAAGCCGTTTCTTATAAAGGGCCTCGCGTGTGATCGAGCTGCCTGTGTCATAGACCGGAGGGATTGGTGCCTGTATGCGCTCTTCCCGCATATTAGGGCTGACAGCGTCACCGGACTCTAAGATCGAGAGGCTGTTTATGAGCTTTGAAATACTGCCTTGCCCGGGAGCAGGCTGCCTCCCTTCAATTGAGGAGAGGAGGACATTGATGGTGTCTGACGCATGATGAAGCTTGTCAAACAGCGCCTGAGAGAGCTCTATCTTTCTCTGCTTGAGCGCAGACATTACGCCCTCAACAGACTGGCAGATTGTCTCGATTGAGGCTATGTTAACAGCGCGTGCAGCGCCCTTCAGGCTGTGGATATCCCGGAAGATAGTCTCGAGTATCTCCATCTGGGCAGCCTGAGCCTGCCCTTTTTCGAGCTCGATCAATCCTGCAGAAAACGCCTTTATATGGTCATTCGCCTCGACAATGAATGTCGAGAGCAGGCGTTTCTTAAAACCGTTCTCTTTGCTTCCCACTTAGACCCTTCCCTTTACTTGCCTCTATCCTATAACCTGTAATGTTCGATAAGCGCCTTAAGCTTCTGACCGAGATCCTGCAGGTTCTTCACAGTCATCTCTACCTGCTTTGTGCTCGCAGAGTTCTGCGAGGTCGCCTGCTTTATGCTCGCCATTGCGAGGCCTACCTGATCCAGGCCTACAAGCTCCTGCTGGCTCGAGGCAGCAATCTGCATCACCGCCTGTGATGCCTCGGCAATGCTCCTTGAGAGCTCCTGGATGGAGTCGCCTGTCCCGATTGATTGTTTGACGGTAGCCTCGACCGCCTTGCTGCCTTTTTCTGTGGCCATTACAGCAGCGCTGCTCGCCTTCTGGATATCGTTCAGTATCATGCGCACCTGTTTTGTTGCCTGCTTCGACTGTTCTGCAAGGTTTTTTATCTCCTGTGCGACTACGACAAAACCCTTTCCGTATTCGCCTGCCTTTGTCGCCTCGATAGAGGCATTGACGGCGAGGAGGTTCGACTGCTCTGAGATATCATCAACAGCAGCAATGATCTCGCCTATAGCCTGATTATGGTCGCTCAGTTTTACGATAGTTTCTGCTATATACTCCATCTGTTCCTGTATCCTGCCTATGCCGTCCATTGTCTCATTCACGAGGCTCGAGCCCCTCTGGGAGACCTGCAGTGTATTCTGTGCGAGGTCAGAGACATGCCTTGCCTTCTGTGCCGAGACGTTTGCCGTCTGCTTAATCTCTTCGACTGTTGTCGTGGTCTCGCTCACCGCAACCGCTGTCTGTTCAGTGCCTGCTGCAAGCTGTGAGACTGTTGCAGCTATCTGGGTCGAGGTTGATGCGAGCACATTCACGGCCTCCGTAACCTCCCTCATCTCCTCTATAAGCTTCTTAACCATTGTATTAAAGACGTGAGCAAGCTTGCCGACCTCATCATGCCTGTCTGTAAAAAGGCTGTTCACGGCAAGGTCTCCGGAGCCGACCCCATTCTCTTCAGCCTCTCTCACGAGGGTCATCGCTATCGAGTCCATCTTGTCGAAACGCTCAGCCTGAATGCCGAGAGCAAGCCTCTTCGCCTCCTTGTCCTTGCCTGCATATATAAGAGGGATCAGCTCTGTATCGCGGGTTTGCTTAAAGGCGACCCTGACTGTGTTCAGCTCTTCAAGCCTCAGCATCATCCTCGGTTCGTTCTTGTTGCGGTCAAAGAGCCTCTGGTTGATGCCGTTAATCTCGTCCGCAGTCTTTCTGATATACTGGTGCCAGTATTCCTTGGACGCACGGTCAGGCATTGAGACCATCGTCAGGAGGGCCATCCTAATGTCGCTCTGCCTGGCCTTGAGCAAGGTGAGGTCTGCGGTGTTGGCTAATTCCTCGGAGAATAGCTGCTTCTGGGATTTCTGGATAACCGCAATGCCCCTGTTGGCGACAAATATTACAATCATCATAAGTGCGATCAGAATGCCGAAGCCGATAATCAGCTTTGAGCGTGTCGAGAGGTCAACGAACCATTTCATGAAATGTCCCTCCTTTTAAGTTCAATAGTGTTTTATTCTTAAACATTATTCTTAAACATCCTCATGTACGATTAAGCCCCTGTCCAATAAAAGCTTCTCTGCATCAAGTACAGTCACCCTGTCTCTTGTAACTCCTTTCAGATACTCTTCCCTTATACCTGTTAAAGTCGGAAGAGACGGCTGCAGGTCATCCGTTCTTACATTACGCAAGCCTGTGACAGAATCAGCCAGTATGCCGAAACCGAGTTCATCAGAATGGAGGATTATGACCTTATTCAGGTCAGAAAGGCCTTTTTCTGGGAGGCCAAAGAACTGCCTGAGATCTATAACGGAGAGTATGCGACCGCGCACATTTATTATGCCGAGGACAAACGGAGGCGTGCAGGGGACAGGCGTGCAGTCATCAAAAGGATAAACCTCACGCACATACTCAGTCGGGATTGCGTATCTCTCCTGTGAGAGGACAAATTCAACAACCTCAAAATGCTCTCCGGAAGATGCCTTTCCCTCAGGCTCAAGGCTTAGCAGCCTTGCCCTCTCCTTTAGTATGCCCTTTGCTGTCTCGCCGCCCGGCTCCCTTATGCCTTTCTCTGACGATGCGCGGGCAGCCTCAAGCCTCTGGTTGACGTTATCCCAGTTTATTGGTTTGTTGGCCTTCTTGAGCACCTTTTGTTTCATTCAGTCTGCCTCTGTCCTGCTGCCTGACGC
Organism: Thermodesulfovibrionales bacterium; assembly: GCA_919901585.1. GTDB lineage: Bacteria > Nitrospirota > Thermodesulfovibrionia > Thermodesulfovibrionales > UBA9159 > CAKKPH01. The sequence continues at coordinate 8,793 of CAKKPH010000031.1, forward strand.
CTGCGGGTCGACGAGTACTGGATCATTGATTCTATGACCTCGAGGAGCCGCTCTGCTGTGATGCCTTCTGACTCAGGCATGACGCTCTCAGGTTCGTATGCGGATAAGAGGTCAGAGGCATTCCATAAGTACTTTATGGACTCCTTTGTCTTCCCTGCCCTCTGCATTATGCTGCCGAGCATAAAGTAGGCGAGTGCGAAATTGCTGTCGAGATAAAGGGCATGCCTCAGTGATTTCACCGCCTCATCAATGCGGCCCTGCTCCTGAAGTATCGTGGCAAGGAGATAACGGTATGCAGGATTGAGGGGTTCGCCGGAGATCGCAGTTTCACAGCACTTTGCTGCCTCATCGAGCAGGCCATGATTTGCGAAGTGGAGCGAGAGCATGGCAGCTTGCTCATGCGTCCCATCAACGCCGGAGGAGGCTGTTTTCTGTTCTTCAGGTCCCTCAGAGTCATGCGCTGCCTGCTTGTTGTCGCCTGCTGACATGCTGATATCGCCGGGCAGAGAAACGCCGGTAGAGCTTAACTTAGACCCGGGCCCATAGCCTGAACCCGCAGCTAAGGCAGGACCGTAATCCGTGCTTGCGTATGTCCCGTATAGCTCTGTCTCAGGGGGGAGGAGACCTCCGGCTTTCTGCGTACCGCGTCTCTCCTTCCTGTACATCGTTGTCTTAGGGATATTTGAAGGATAAAACATCGTGGATATTATCCTTAGGGGTTCTGTAGGGCTCACAACAAGCCACCCGTGCTCAATGAGGGATTTATAAAAACCGCTTATTATTCTTGCAAAGTGTCCTTCAGAGAAATACATCAGCACGTTCCTGCAGATGATTATATCGAGAGCGTTTGTGCTGTTAAGGAGCGAAGGGTATATATCCTCAGCGAGGTTCAGATACTCAAAGCTTACCATCTTTTTGATGAAAGGCGATATCCTGTAATGCCCTCCTACATCTCCCCGATAGCCTTGTCCAGTTTTATTTCTTCCTCGAGGGATAAGAACTTCTCTATATCGTGGATCAGCACCATGCCGTCTTCGAGCTTTGCCACACCCTCTACGTATTCCATGCCTGACAGGACATCCCCTGACATTACTATCCTGTCTTCAGGACATTCAATAACACATAGGACCTCATCAACAATGATGCCGACCTCTCTTTTCTTTTTGGTGTCTCTGCTATTATCATGTGGTCATTTATATCAACAGCCCTCTCTTTGATGCGGAATCTCTTGCGGATATTGACAACAGGGACTATCTTCCCCTGAATATTGATCACTCCTGTCACAATATCAGGAGCCTTCGGCAGAGGCACTGCCTCGACTATGCGTATAACCCTTGCGACTGCTGAAAGGTGCAGGGCGAACCTGTTATCGTCGAGACGGAAGACGACAAGGTGGACAGGGCTCTTCATGACAATACCTGTCGCTGCTTCATATTAAAAATCCTGAAGGCATTAACTGGTGTTTGTCATTCCGGCTTGTCCGGCCACAGGCTCATAGAGAATCTTTCTTTTCGGAAGGATTCCCGCGATCCTCGACAAGCGAGGACAGGCTAAGCTTCGGTTGCGGGAATGACACCTTACTTATGTACTCCTTAGTAGTTTTGCCGTTCATCAGCAGGTTTTTTTGAGACTAACTTGTTGGTTATTAGAACATTTACCGGAAAACATTTTCCTGCAAGTGATACAGGGCAGCGGAATTCCTTGACAGGGAGTTATGCTTGCATTAATAATATCATTCTTATCTTAACGGAGGGAAGAGAGTCTTATGAGCCAAAAACAGAGGGTCTTGAGCGGGATGCAGGCGAGCGGAAAGCTCCATATAGGCAACCTGGTCGGCGCGCTAAGCAACTGGGTGAGGCTGCAGGAGCAGTACGACTGTTTTTATTTTGTCGCTGACTGGCATGCCCTGACAACAGGTTATGCAAACCCCGGGTCTATAAAGGAGTCGACTCAGGACCTGCTTCTGAACTTCCTCGCTGCGGGCCTTGACCCTGACAAATGCACCATATTCATACAGTCAAGGCTGCCCGAACATGCCGAGCTGCATCTCCTCTTATCCATGATAACTCCACTCGGCTGGCTCGAGCGTGTCCCGACATATAAGGAGAAGATGCAGGAACTTAAGGAAAGGGATTTATCAACCTACGGGTTCCTCGGCTACCCGCTCCTCCAGACAGCAGACATAATTATCTACAGGGCAAAGTATGTGCCTGTCGGCGTTGATCAGGTCCCGCACCTCGAGATATCGAGGGAGATTGCGAGGAGGTTTAACTATCTCTACAAAGAAGTATTCCCGGAACCTGAGGCCCTGCTTACAGAGTTCCCGAAGGTCCCGGGTGTTGACGGCAGGAAGATGTCCAAGAGTTATGATAATGCGATTTATTTATCTGATTCTCCTGATATTGTTGCGCAGAAACTGAAGACAATGATGACAGACCCTGCGCGCAAGAGAAGGACAGATGCCGGAGACCCTGAGCTTTCGCCTGTATATCAGCTCCACAAGATATTCTCGTCAAAGGAGGAGCAGGAAGAGGTCGCTCATGGCTGCAGGACAGCGGGCATCGGCTGTATTGACTGCAAGAAGATCCTTATAAAGAATGTATTTAAAATTATGGAGCCGATCTGGGCTAAGAGGAATGAGCTTCTCAATAACCCTGACGTTCTATATGATGTCGCAAAGAAGGGCACTGACAAGGCAGGGAAGGTCATCCGTGAGACTATGGAACTCGTCAGGGATGCCATGGGAGTAGGGGGATTCTGACCTTTAATGCTGCTGTATAGATTATCCCTGAGTCTCGCGACAACGGTGTTTTTCCTCTTTATTCTCCTCGCCGGAGCTGATGCATTTCAGGCAAAGGTTATCCCTCAGGTGATCACTCAGGGTGATGCCTTTGTTGTGAAAGTAACAGGCTTAGGCAAACTGGCGCCTCCCTCTGCTTCTCTTGGGACAAGAGAATTGAATTTTGCCGGCTGCGGGGATGGCTGTTTTATGGCCTTTGGAGCTGTTGATCTGGACACAAAACCCGGGCTGTATAAAATCCTGATCGCATCCGGAAAAATAAATATCCGCCTTAGACTGGTTATAAGACGTGCAAATTTCCCTACATTGAACATAAGCCTGCCCGAAGAAAAGGTCTCCCTCAGCCCTGAAGACAATGCCCGTGCAGAGCAAGAGGCATCGCTTCTGAAATCACTGTGGCAGAATGTGACAGAGCCGTTATGGGAAGGCAGCTTTATACTGCCCTTGGGAAACACCATCTCAACAGGGTTTGGCGTAAAACGTATATTTAACGGCAAAAAAACAAGCATTCACCGCGGCATTGACATAAAGGGGCAGGAGGGTGATGAGGTGAGGGCATCAAACCGGGGAAGGGTTGCTCTTGTTGAAGAACTTTTTTTTGGCGGCAGGACAATTGTCCTTGACCACGGCAATGGGATATTCAGTGTTTACATGCATCTCTCTGTTGTCAATATAAGGCCTGACGACCTTGTAAGTAAGGGTCAGGTTATCGGGCGTGTCGGTTCATCAGGCAGGGCGAGCGGCCCGCACCTCCACTATGGAGTTAAAGTCGGGGATATAAGTGCTAATCCGCTCTCGCTCTCAAGGCTTGGGCTGCAGGCGGCAGAAAAATAGAGAGCGGACATTTTTCACATTCAGGCCTGGGCCTGCAAAAGGTCTTTCCGACCCTTACAAAGAGGGCGTGATATTCATTGAAGAGCTTTAGATCCAGCTTAAGTGATGAATGGAATATCCCCTGAAAATCATCGTATGACCTGTGGTGCTCCATGATGTCATGCCTCGAAAGAACCCTCTTTGTGTAGGCGTCAATTACAAATACCGGCTTGTCAAGTGCATATAGGAGGATTGAATCTGCTGTCTCAGACCCTATCCCATTGACTGAGAGGAGTCTTTCTCTGAGCGTCTGCATATCCTCTTTTCTCATCTTCTCCATGCTTCCGTTGTATCCGTTCATCAGGAAATCTATGAACGCCTTGAGTCTCTTGGCCTTTACATTAAAATACCCAGCCGGCCTGATTAACCGGGCAAGCTCATTAACCGGCATTTCATGTATCTTCCTTGCGGTCAGGGCTCTTGCAGATTTGAGGTTGCCAATCGCCTTTTCGACATTCCCCCAGTTGGTGTTCTGTGTAAGTATCGCGCCGACTGCTACCTCAAACGGAGTATCCCCCGGCCACCAGTGCTGGGGGCCAAAGGCCCTGTAGAGTTTCTTATAAATTATTTCGAGTTTATCCATTGGATTCATGCTGGTTTGAATCATTTTCTGTACTATTCAGTGGGGTTAAGTCATAAATTCAGTTTCTTTTGTGCCTGCGAGCATATGCCATGCAGCATCTTGAGCTCCCAGTCGGTGAGGCCTGCCCTGCCGAGGAAGTGTTTTATGTTGCTCATGATATGCTGTTTGATGTCCCTGTCGCCTCTCGGCAAGTAGTCAAGCAGCGTCAGGACTTCTGCAATCCTTTCATATAGGGATGTCAGCTCACCGTGGCTTACTGACTTTTTATCTGCCCTGCTCATGCCCGCGCCCATGCAGCGTTCAGTCTTGTCGTGTTCCCGGCGCCCTGACATTGACAGCTCATAAGCCACGACCATAACCGCATGCGACAAGTTTAAGGACGGGTGTTCTTTGTTCGAAGGTATTGTCATGACAAAGCCGCATTCGTCTACTTCACTATTGTTTAACCCCCTGTCCTCCCTGCCAAAGAGCAGTGCTACCTTATTGTTACTGCCTGCGGAAAATTCAAGTATCCTTCTTGCGCCTTCGTCAACAGGCAGAACCACGCCGCGTTTTTTACCGATCCTCCGTGCAACTCCAACGACAAGGGTATTCTGCGCAACGGCATCTGCAATGGTATCGTACTGTTCTGCATTCTCGAGTATGTCGAGTGAGTTGTGCGCATACCAGCCAGCCTCATCTGTTAGGATATGCGGCGGCCTGACAAAACAGAGATTCTTAAATCCCATGTTCTTCATTGCCCTTGCAGATGCGCCGATGTTCCCGTGTTTCTTAGGTTCAACGAGCACAAAGGATATGTTATCTTTCCATTTTCTCATGCAGATTTCCTGATGAAGTCTTTGAAAGTTTCGACTCCCGATATCTGGAGATAAGCAGGTGAAGCAAACACAGGCCGGTCTCTCAGAACACCGGCAAATATAAATTACCGGCGGGTCATTTTTTTTATGATCTCTTCAACCATCGCCTCTATCGTAGCTTCCTTTGGCATAATCTCAACCCTCAGCCCTGCTTTCTCAATAGCCTTTGCAGTCACGGGCCCTATCGCCGCGATGGAGACACCCTTCAGAAGCTCGAATGCCTCGTTGCCCATCATCTCGATAAAGTTGTTGAAAGTCGCGGCACTTGTGAATGTGGCGATGGTTATCCTGCCCTCTTTCAGAAATCTCTTTAGCCTCCTCCCGCGATGCTCAGGTTTTACAGCCCTGTATGCAACAGGAACATCTATCTCTCCACCGAGTTCCCTCACCTATTCCGGAAATATCTCCCTTGCAGTCTCTGCCCTCGGCAGGAGAAAACGCACGCCGCTTAATAGTTCGGATTTTGGAGTTCGGAGTTCAGAGCTATCTATACTTTGGCCCCTTGCCCCTTGCCCCTTGCCTCTTTTTATGAACGCCTCTATCAATCCCTCTGCACGGAATTCCTCCGGGATGAGATCGACCTTCATGCCGTATTTTTTTATCCCTGCTGCCGTTTTTGCGCCTATGGCACAGATCCTTACCCCCTTTAGATCCCTTATGTCATTTCCGAGTTCAAAAAACCTGTCCAGAAAATATCTGACCCCGTTTGTGCTGGTGAATATCAACCAGTTATAGGCATTTATCTTTCCAATCGCTTCATCAAGCCCGGAATAGTCCTGCGGAGGGGCTATCTCTATTGTGGGGAATTCTATTATCTCTGCGCCCATCTCCTCAAGGAGTTCAAACTCGGAGGCAGGCTCCCTTGTCACAAGTATCCTTTGACCGAACATAGGCTTATTCTCGTACCACCTGAGGGTATCCCTGAGCTTTACCACATCCCCGATGATCACCACCGCCGGAGGCTTTATTTCATTTTCCTTGACCTCGGAAACGATCCCGCTTAACGTGCTCACAATGGTCCTCTGATCAGGTCTTGTCCCCCACCTCACAACAGCCACCGGAGTCTCCGGTGCCCTGCCGTTCTCTATAAGCTTTTGTACAAGCGTATCCAGATTCTTTACAGCCATCAGGACAACAAGTGTGCCGACACCATTAGCGAGTTTTGCCCAATCAATGGATGATTCTGACTTTGTCGTATCTTCGTATCCGGGGATCACAGCAAAAGAAGAAGAGTAGAGTCTGTGAGTCAATGGAATCCCTGCATATGCAGGCGCTGCAATCGCAGAGCTGACTCCGGGCACGATCTCAAACCGGATTCCGTTTTTTGCGAGCACCTCAGCTTCTTCACCCCCCCTGCCGAATACAAAGGGATCTCCTCCTTTAAGCCTGCAGATGACCTTCCCTTCCTTTGCCTTTCTGACAAGGACAGCGTTTATCTCATCCTGCGTCATCGCATGGTGACCGCCACGCTTGCCTCCATAAATGAACTCTGCGTCATGGCTGATATAATTTAAAGTCTGAGAATTGAGGTGGAAGTCATAAACAACAACCCCGGCTTTCTGGAGGCATTTCGTGCCTTTAATAGTCATGAGGCCAATGTCACCCGGCCCTGCGCCAACAAGGTAAACCATGCCATCATTTTTTTTCATAATTTTGATTTTAACATATCTGTCTGTCTCAAGAGGCAGAAATAGGCTATATCTTATGTAAGAAGTCTGCTATATTATTTAGCAGATATGGCTGACTTGTCGAAACTTGAGAAATTAGCGAGGCTTATCCGTTATTACATACTCCTCTCGACCACTGAGGCAGGATCAGGCCATGTAACCTCATCCCTCTCAGCAGTTGAGCTTATGACCGCTCTTTTTTTCGGCGGCAGTTTCTGTTATGACGCAGACAATCCTGATTATCCGAACAATGACCGCATAATTTTCTCAAAGGGGCATGGAGCACCACTTTTTTATTCCCTCTGGCTTGCAGCAGGCAAGGTCACTGAAGAGGAGATGCGGACACTCAGGAAATTCAAAAGTCCCCTTGAGGGCCACACTACAACAAGGTTCCGGTTTGTAGAGGCATCCACCGGCTCTCTCGGGCAGGGCCTCTCAATAGGGCTCGGGATGGCGCTTAATGCAAAGCAGATTGATAAACTTACATGCAGGACCTTTGTGCTCCTCGGTGACGGTGAGATGGCAGAAGGCTCGCAGTGGGAGGCCTTACAGCTTGGGGCATATTACAGGCTGAACAATCTGATCGGGATTATTGACGTGAACCGCCTCGGCCAGCGCGGCGAGACAATGTACGGCCATGACCTGAGCGCCTATGAAAGGCGCATCTCAGCCTTTGGATGGGAAACAATAACAATAGACGGCCACTCCTTAGGTGAGATAATAAATGCCTACCAGAAAGCCTTAGAGTCAAGAGACAGGCCTGTAATGATAATCGCAAGGACTGTTAAGGGCAAGGGTGTCTCGTTCATCGAAGACAAGGAGAACTGGCACGGCAAGGCGCTTAAGAGGGATGAATTCGAGGCTGCTGTGAGAGAACTCGGAGAGGTAGATACTTTAGTCAGGGGAGAGATATCGATGCCTGAGCAGGTCAGGCTTGAGAGAATAGAGCCTCAAATTCCGGCTAAACCTGATTATCCTGCAGGCAGGCCTTTCGCAACGAGAAAGGCATATGGCAATGCACTTGTGCGCATCTTCCCGTCGTTCCCTGATATGGTTGTCCTTGATGCCGAGGTGAGCAATTCGACCTTCTCTGAGGTCTTCAAGAAGGCTCATCCTGAGCGTTTCTTCGAGATGTTCATTGCAGAGCAGAACATGATTGGCGCTGCACTTGGCCTCTCGCGCACGGGCAAGATTCCATTTGTCTCGAGTTTCGCAGCATTTTTGACAAGGGCCTTTGACCAGATCAGGATGAGCCAATATTCGGATGCAAATATCAAGTTTGCAGGCTCGCACGCCGGAGTATCTATAGGAGAGGACGGCGCTTCCCAGATGGGGCTTGAGGACATAGCGATGTTCAGAACGCTGCTTGGAAGTGTAGTGTTATATCCGGGCGATGCTCTCTCTGCTGAAAAGCTCGTTGAGGAGGCTGCAAGGCATAGAGGCATAACGTATATACGTACAACAAGGAATGATACCCCTGTTATCTACAATAAGGATGAAGAATTTCCGATAGGAGGCATGAAAGTCCTGAGGAAGAGCCCTTCTGATAACATCGCTGTTGTTGCCGCAGGCATCACACTCCATGAGGCACTAAAGGCATATGAGGGACTTAAGAGAGAAGGGATACTTATCAGGGTTATAGATTTATATTGCATTAAACCGATAGACAGCGCCCTGCTCTATGATGCAGTTTCTCAGACAAGGGCAGTCCTGACAGTAGAAGACCACTATGCTGAAGGCGGCATAGGAGAGGCTGTCAGGAGCTCCTTGTCAAATCACCATATCCAAGTCCATTCGCTTGCGGTTCGGAAGATGCCGGGAAGCGGCAGACCTGAGGAACTTCTTGAATATGAAGAGATATCCGAGCATGCGATTGCCATGAAAGTAAGGGAAATAATGAAAAGCGGCAAGGATGTGTGATTATGCCTGTTTGTTGCAATTTCAGTGTAATTACATTAAAATTTCATGCTTATCCTACCAGGATAAAAATCACTTTATAATATGACGATCCGTGAACAGACAGAAGAGATAGAGAGGCAGACCCTTCATCCAAAGGCATGTCTGAGTTCAAAAAGCAAGGGCAGGGTGAGGCCCGAGAAAGAGGGAGAGATAAGGACATGCTTCCAGAGGGACAGGGACAGGATTATCCACTCAAAGGCATTCAGAAGGCTGAAGCACAAGACGCAGGTCTTCCTTGCCCCAAAAGGCGACCATTACAGGACAAGGCTAACCCATGTCCTTGAGGTATCCCAGATTGCGAGGACAATAGCAAGGGCGCTGCGACTTAATGAAGACCTCACAGAGGCTGTCGCCCTGGGGCATGACCTCGGACATACGCCCTTCGGCCACGCAGGTGAATCAGTTCTTCGCGAGATTCACCCCGGAGGTTTTGACCATTACAAACAGAGCCTCAGGGTTGTTGATTTTCTCGAGAGGGACGGGGAGGGCTTGAACCTGACGCATGAGGTCAGGAACGGTATTGTCACACATTCAAAAGGAAAGGGGCAGATAATTCCTGAAAAACATTCCGAAAAGGCAGAGACGCCTGAAGGCCTTGTCGTCAGGGTCTCTGATATCATAGCCTACGTCAATCATGATCTTGATGACGCCTTGAGGGCCGACGTCATAAAAAGGTCGGATATACCGCGTGATATTACCGCAGTCCTCGGTGACACTCATTCCAAGAGGATAGATACCATGGTCAAGGATGTGATATATAGTTCCCGCAAGACTGACAATGAGCAGATTCTGATGTCGAGTGAGGTCTCTTCAGCAACATACAGGTTAAGGGACTTTCTTTATGAGCATGTCTATGAGAGTGAAATGATAAGGGATGAATTCAACAAGGCAAAAAAGATCCTCGGAGACCTATACGGGTATTACCTTGAGCATATAGAGGAGATTTTCAAAGATATACCTGTTGAGAAAAAGAAGCTGGACAGGCACAGGGTCATATGCGATTTTGTAGCAGGCATGTCAGACAGGTTTGCACTCGCTACATATGAGAGGCTCTTTCTGCCGCAGCAGTGGATGGTGATGTAGATATGAAGGAGCTTCTTAACAGGATGACAAAAGACCCGAAGATAGCCTACTTCACTATGGAGATAGGCCTCAATAAAGAGATACCTACCTATAGCGGCGGCCTTGGTGTGCTTGCAGGCGATACGATAAAATCTGCTGCCGACCTGAGGCTCCCGATGGTATCTGTGACACTTATAAGCAAGAAGGGTTATTTCAGGCAGGCTATTGATGAAAGGGGCAGGCAGAGAGAGGAGCCCGAGGAGTGGAGCCCGGCCCGGTTTATGGAGCTGCTTCCTGTTAAGGTTGCGGTAGAAATCGAAGGCAGGGATGTTTATGTCCAGGCCTGGTTGTTTGAAGTTAAAAGCCTTACCGGCGGCAGCGTCCCTGTATTTTTCCTCGATACAGACTTGAATGAGAACAGGCCTGATGACAGGGAGATTACAGATCATCTCTATGGAGGTGACAAGGCTTACAGGCTGAAGCAGGAGATAGTCCTCGGTATCGGCGGGGTCAGGATGCTCCGGCAGATAGGCTTCGAGATCAGGAAGTACCATATGAATGAAGGCCATGCGAGCCTGCTTGCCCTTGAGCTGCTCAAGGGATATAAGAGGGATATCGAAGAGGTGTGGGATGAGCGGCTTGTTTGGGATACCGGGAAGGTGAAGGACCTTTGTGTCTTTACCACACATACCCCTGCAGAGGCAGGGCACGACAAGTTTCCCTATGAGATGGTATCAAAGGTGCTTGGAGAGCCTGTCCCCATTGATGTTATAAAGGCACTGGCAGGTAGCGACCATATGAATATGACGCTCCTGGCCCTCAACCTGAGTGAATATGTGAATGGTGTTGCAAAGAAGCATAAAGAGGTCTCACAAAACATGTTCCCGGGTTATGAGATCAATTCGATAACTAACGGGGTGCATTCATATACCTGGACGTGCGACAGCTTCAGGAGGCTTTATGACAAATACCTCCCGGGCTGGGCTAATGAGCCTGAGCTTTTTGTAAGGGTCGGGAGGATCCCGGACAGCGAGCTGTGGGATGCTCATATGGAGGCGAAAAAGGCCTTGCTCGAGCTTGTAAAGGCAGAAACAGGGATTGAGATGTCCCCTGATATCCTTACAATAGGGTTTGCACGGAGGGCTACAGCCTATAAGCGTGCAGACCTCCTCTTTAGTGATATAGAGAGACTCGAGAAGATTGCCAGGGGAAAGATTCAGGTGGTTTATGCAGGAAAGGCACATCCGAAGGATGATGCAGGCAAGTGGATGATAGAGAAGATCTTTGTGATAAAGGAGAGGCTAAGGGACAGCATAGAGATAGCCTATCTCGAGAACTACAATATGGAGATTGCGCACAGGCTTGTGTCAGGCGTTGATGTCTGGCTGAACACGCCGATGAGGCCGCTTGAGGCATCAGGCACGAGCGGCATGAAGGCAACACACAACGGTGTGCCTAATTTCAGCGTGCTCGACGGCTGGTGGATTGAAGGCCATATTGAAGGCTTCACAGGCTGGTCAATCGGGCCTGAGCCTTTGGAGAATTCTGTTAACGAGGGGGTTATGGATTCGAGGGATGCGATGGACCTGTACAACAAGCTCGAAGAGATCATTATGCCTATATACTATAATGACAGGCTTACATGGGTAAGAATAATGCAGAACGCAATCGGCAAGAACGCCTATTATTTCAATTCCCACAGGATGATGAGGAGGTATGTCACAGAGGCGTATATAAGATAGGGTATAGGGAATAGGGGATAGGAAAAATCCCGGGTTTCGGTTTAGATAAATTTTAAATGTTCGACTGGCTTGCGTAGTACTCGAGATCGAGAAGCCGCCTTTTTATGTCTATGCCCTCTGAATAGCCGCAGAGCGAGCCGTCAGAAGCGATGACCCTGTGGCATGGGATAACTATAGGTATAGGGTTCCGTCCTAATGCCTGTCCTGCAGCCCTTGATGCTGATGGCCTGCCTGTCTTCTCAGCAACCCATTTATAAGTCCTTGTCTCCCCGTATGGGATCTTCCGGATGCTAAGCCAAACTTTTTTTTCGAAATCAGTGCCTTTAAGAAAGACGACAGGGTGATTAAATTCCCTCAGCTTGCCGTTAAAATAGCCTTTAAGCTGTTTTATGAATGATTCAGGTGCCTTGCCTTTTGGACAGGGATGGTTAAAAGGCTCAAAGCTTATCTCTGACAATACGTTGCCCGAGAACAACATATAAAGAGTTCCGAGAGGACTCTGGAATGTGTCAAAGTAGAAATTATGATTGCTGCCCTTCATTGCAATGGCCCTGAGACAATAAGCTCTTTGCCCCGTTAGAAAATCTTAGATTTTCTAACGGGGTTTACTGTTCTGTTTTGGAAAACCCCGCCTCCGAGTGAATAACCCCGGTCTCCTCTTCCATATCCTTCAAATAGAGCTCGACCCTGTCGCCTCCCTTGCCTATTGCTACGGCTAACGCCTTATCACAGCAGAGTATGATCTCTTCAGGACTCTGACTATCCAAAAAGGCCAGACCGACACTTGCGGTTATCTTCTTCTTAGGCTGAGTCTCGCCATGTACAAACGGGAAGTTCCTTATTATTGCATTGAACCTGTTCCCCAGTGAAAGTGCTGCTGAGAGCACTGTATTGGGAAGTATTATGGCGAATGAGTCGGCACCGTTACGCACAACAACATCAGAACCCCTTATGTTCTTCTTAAGAATCTCGGCAATATTCTTTATCACATAGTTGCCGTTTTCCTCACCGTTATTCGCTGCGTACTGGTTAAAGAAATCGACGTCTATTATCATCAGGTTCATCGGCAGCTTGTATCTGACTGCCCTGAAGATCTCCTGCGCAAGCCTGATCTGGAAGTACCTGTGGCTAAAGACGCCGGTAAGGTCGTCTACAAGTCCGGCCCTCTTCGGATAGAGGATTTCTATCTCCCTCATGTAGTCAAGCAGTTCATTGAGGTCGAATTTGTGCTTCCTGATGATCCTCTCGATCTTGCCTACGAGGTCTATCCTGTCGCTGACAGATATGTCTTTCTCTGTGAGAATGAATATGGGGATATCCCTTGTTGTGGAGTTTTCCTTCAGCTCCTTTATTACATCAAAACCGAGCATGTCAGGTAGCTCAAAATCGAGCAGTATGATGTCGGGTTTCAGCGCTGTTGCGAGCTCAAGCCCCCTCTTGCCGCTCTTCGCTGAATAAACGAGGAACTCTTTGGGGTCTAACGACTCCTTTAAGGCTTCAACATCGACGTTTGACTCAACAATGAGGACAGTGGTCAACCCTTTTTTAGCCTTCGCTGTGCTGAGACCGTGGAGTTTCTCAAGGAGCGAAAGCTTGTCGAGCGGCTTGAGGAGATAGTCAGCAGCCCCAAGGGCAAAGGCGAGGTCTTTGTTGTCTATTATTGAGTGGATCAGCACAGGTATATTGGCTGTTTTGTCATCGCTCTTTAATGTCTGGAGCACCTCCCAGCCGTCTTTTTTGGGGAGCATTATATCGAGCAGTATCGCAAAGGGTTTCAAGGCTCGCGCCTTATGTATCGCATCCTCGCCGTCAAAGGCGTGGGCTACCTTGTAGCCTGCCTGTGAAAGGTGAATAGTAAGCAGCTCTGCGCTTGGGATATCGTCCTCAACAACAAGAATGAGGGGAGCCTTATCTTTCATCCAGGGGAAGTTAAGCCTTACCGCCTCGACTTCGGTTATCACCTGCTCCTTATCAGGAGCAGGTGATGCAAAGGGTATGTAAAAGGTGAAGGTGCTGCCTGAGCCGAGCTTGCTGTCTACCGCTACATGCCCGCCATGCAGTTCAACGAGTTTCTTTGTAAGGGCTAAGCCTAACCCTGCCCCTCCATATTTCCTCGAAAACGAGGTGTCTACCTGTTCGAACTCATCAAAGATCCTGTCGATGTCATCCGAGCTTATGCCTACGCCGGTATCCCATACAGAGAATTTGATATAATCGATCCCTGTTGGGGATTGTTCGTCCGGGCCGGTCCTCCAGACATTTATCCCTATCTTTCCGCCTTCAGGAGTGAATTTGATGGCGTTTGAGAGCAGGTTATAGAATATCTGTTTCAGCTTAACCCTGTCTGCTGTAATAGGGCCGAGATCTTTAGCAATGCTGAGGCTCAGATCAATGGTTTTTTTGTCGGTCAGGGGCTTGATTATGTTATAGACCTCTGAAAGCACCTCCTCAACGTCAAATGTCTCATAGCTCATATCGTACTTGCCGGACTCAATCTTGGCTATGTCAAGCATATTGTTTATGAGATCGAGGAGATGGGAGCCGGAGGTGTAGATATTCTTTACGTACCTCTCCTGATATTCGGTGAGCTCGCCGAATGTCTTCTCTATCAGCACGTTAGAAAAACCGATAATCGAATTAAGGGGCGTCCTGAGCTCATGGCTCATGTTAGCGATAAAGCTGTTCTTGAGCTGGTTCGCCCTCTCGAGCTCCACATTCATCCTTTCGAGCTCTTCGGACCTCTCTATTATTTCCCTCCCTGTTTTTTCGCTCAGCCCTGTGAAGGTGAACTCATGACCTATGGACCTCTGGAGGATATCTTCCCTGCTGAGGGCAAGACCCACAACTCCTGTAACGATTTTTACGGCCCTTTTCTGTCTCTCAGAGAAATACCTCTGCTTAAAATCATAAAGATATAGTGCGCACCAGACCTGAGGATCGGGATGTACCGGGCATACGAGGATCGCCTTTATGCCTTCTACAGCAAGCTCAGGGTTGTTTTTATATTCAGTCTTAGAAACATCGCCGATTGTTAGTATATCCATCTTCTTTATTGAGAGGTCTGAAGGTATCCCGCCTTTGTTGCTCTCTGTGAATTTTTTGCTTAGACCCTTTGAGGCAACGAGCTTCAGGCCATCCTGTTCAAGGACCGAGAAGCAGCCGGCAGGAGAGTCTGTTATGTCCATAGTTTTTTCGAGAATGAAGCCTATAAAATCAACAACCCTGCCTGTGCACCTGATGTCATCTATCAGCGATAAGATTTTTTTCTCATCCTCGATAGTCTTGTGGAGCTCTATCATGGCCTTTTTTTGTTTCTCGATCACCTTCCACATAAACCGGCTGCCGGACGCATTGATGACCTCAGTATTGGTAAAGAGCCCTTCAATTGCCTTTTCAAGGCCCCTGTCGTCAGTGAAATTCAGGATTATCTCAGGCCGGGCAGATTCTGTGAGAACAGCGATGTCGTCATAGAGGGGGATTCCCCATTTTCTGGCGAGGACCACGCCAGGGGTTTCAGGATTTTTTTCGAATATTCCGACTATCCTTACATCAGGATCGTCTCTCAGCATTGAGACAACTGTACTGCCTGTTATGTTGCCTCCTGCTATCGCGACTTTAAGCACCTTAAGAAACCCCTGCGCCCATTGAGCTGTTCATCTCCAGGAAGATGTCAACAAGCTTAGGGTCCCATTGGCCGGTGTCCCTTTCCTGCTTCATTATGCCCATGGCCTTTGTAACAGTCATGCCGTCCCTGTAAGGCCTCTTTGATGTCATTGCGTCAAATGAATCTGCAATAGATAGCACCCTTGCATTAAGCGGTATTTTTTCACCATGCAGGCCGTCCGGGAAGCCTTTTCCGTCCCACCGCTCGTGATGGCCCCTTATGGAAGGCAGGATGTTGCGCATCGACACAAGCGGCCTGCAGATCTCTTCTCCGATAACTGCATGTTTTATTACGACTTCGAGTTCATCGGGTGTGAGTTTGCCCTCTTTGCAGAGCAGCGTTGAATTGAGGCCTATTTTGCCGATGTCATGGAGTATGCCGGCCTTTCTTAACTGGTCCTGATCTTTTGCGCCGAGCCCGATGAATGAGGCAAAGGATTTTGATATATCACCGACCCTGGTCGAATGTCCGCGTGTATATGGGTCCCTCGCCTCGAGTGCGACCGCAAGAGTGAGTATCACATCCTCGGAATGTTCGAGCTCGTCCTGCAGCTCCTTGAGTTTTATAAGTGACCTTGCCTTAGTAACCAGCTCCTTGTTGTCAAAAGGCTTGCTCATAAAGTCATCTGCACCGCTCTCAATGCCGCTTATCTTGCTCTGCCTGTCTTTGAGCGCTGTCAGGATTATCACAGGGAAGAATTTTTTGCCGGAAAGATTCTTGAGCCTCATGCATAGCTCATAACCGTCCATGCCGGGCATCATCACATCAACTATGGCGAGATCGATTTCCTCGGTTCCGAATATATCGAGGGCCTCACTTGCATTTAATGCAGCGAAGACATTGAACCCTGATTTTGAGAAGACGGCCTCAAGCAATTCAAGATTAATACCTTCGTCATCTACAACGAGGACTGAAGGCCTGTCTGCTGTTGCCGGATTACTCACCGAAATCATTATCATAAATTAAAACACTTCAATAAGGTTTTGTCAAGAAAGTTCTTTTAATATTTTTTAGTTATGCGGTTAACTTAAACTATAACTTAAGATTGAGGCAAAATTCGGTTACCTGATATAAGTTCCGTATATCGAATAAATAAAGTGGCCGTCGACTGTGAGAGCATCTTTGCTCCATTCATTCGGCAAAGGCCAGAAGGGCTCTGCGTCCCGAAGTGCCTGCAGCGCTGCCTCATCAAGGCTCCTGTAGCCTGAGGTGCGTATGATTTCAACGCTGCCGAGCATGCCGGTTTTGTTGATCGTGAATCTTATCTTAAGGTCGCCATATATGCCTTTTGAGGCTGCATCATGAGGGTATATCCATATGCCCTCTATCTTTTCCTTCAGTCTCAGCATGTATGTATGATATTTAAATTCCCCTGTATCTAATGTGATGCTATTCTCCTTTTTTTGGGTCTCTCTCTTTGCGAATTTACCGATAATATCCCTGTCGAATATCTTTTCCCTGAGTGAAGGCGCCTGCTCCGGGCGCAGGGGCATGGTTGATTTCTGCATGTCCTGAGGGCCTGAACCCTTTTGTGCGGAGAAATTATTTTTGACGGACGGGCCTGGACTGTCTGCTGCCTCTTTATCCTTAGTTGCCTGTACAGTGCCGGGGTCAGGCCTCAAGGCATTGTCAGAAGGGATGTTAGATTGCTTTTCGTTTGCATGGGGGACAGTCGCTTCCTTTGCCGCTGTATATGGTAGTGTCTGTTGCTTTCTGCTTAAGACAGTGCTCTCTTTTTTATTCTGAATGTCCTTGCGGGTCTCTGATGGAGCAGCCTTGGGTTTACTTAATATCTTGGGCCGGACCTCTTCGAGTTCGTAGGGGGTGATGATCCTGATTATTGAAGGCTTTGTGATATCTTTCTTTACAGCCGGGACGAGCAATAGCGATAACCCGGTCATGATATGTATGATCAGGGAAAAGATTACAGGCTTTCTAAGGGAAACAGCTCTCTCCATTTTTCACCGTCAGCAGGGTCGATTATGTTCTTGCGGAGCTTTCATTCAGATAAATCTGCTGAATAGTTTCAGGTATGAAAGGATGCTCCTTGAGCCGGAATCTTTTCTCAGCCATAACCTCATTGAAGCATCCTGCACCTCAGGGCTCTTGTGGAGACGGATCAGCCTTTCTGCATGGGAGTCGTCCTTAAGGAAATACTCCCAGAGAGTCTTCATCAGCAGGAAGCGTTTTTGAAATTTTTCCTTCCATAGTTTTTTGTATTCAATAACCTTACCGCTTATTAAAGAAGATGCAGCCAGCTCTCCTGATCTCATAGCATAGTAGATACCTTCATAGCTCAGGGGCATAACATGTCCGGCAGCATCCCCGGCAAATAAGACCCTGCCCTTGTTGTACAAGTCGCCTTTCCATAGGGGTATCCTGTAGCCCCTCAGTTTGGCGCCCATCGCATTAATGCCTCTTCTCAGAAGGAACCTCTGCCAAAGCTCTTTTATCCGCTTACCGCTGAAGGAGCCAGTACCGGCAGAGATGCCTTCACTCTGAGGGAAGACCCACGAATAAAAGTTTGGGGCATGGGCCGAGCCGAACCAGAATTCACAGCAGTCAGCATCTCCGGTCTTAACCTTCCCTGATATTGCGATGAAGGAGGCAACAGGACTTATGCCGAGCGCAGTCCTGACCCTGGAGTTAACACCATCGGCGGCTATTACATAGTCAGCCTCGATGTTCTTTATCTTATTGTCCATTACTACCTCTGCCTTAATTGTCCTTCCTATATCACTGAAACCTCTGAACTCTGCCTCATAAAGCCTTGCGCCGTTTTTTACAGCCTTTCTCCTGAGAACTGAGTCAAAATCGAGCCTTTCGACTATTGCGATAGCAGAGCCGTTCAGCCTTATCCTGACATCTTCACCTGTGGGAGATACGATCCTTACATGATCGATATTCCTTCTGACAGTCTCCGGCGGTATCCCGAGTTCGCTGAAGGCTGCAAAAGGGATCCCGCCGCCGCATGGCTTTATAAATGAATGGTCCCTGTCGATAAGGACTGTTTCGACTCCTTCTTTTGCAAGCAGAGATGCAGCAGCAGAACCGGCAGGTCCTCCTCCAACAATTAATACCTTAGTCCTCAGCATAGGCTAAACAGTATGAACAGTCACCTGAACCGCATTAAAAGCTCATTGACTCAGGAAGCCCGGCGGGAATGGACAGTGGATCTTTGCCCGTTTTATTGAAGCGGCATTCAGATAGTAAGCCGATACCTTGAAAAACAAGGCATCCACAGAACCGGAGATTGTGCCGTCCCTGTTTTCACCCCAGGCCATGGTCTTCTCGTTATTATTGGCAGCAATAATTAAGTATATATGGCCATGTTTCATGTCTGCAATATCCTCCTGACTGGGGATGGACAGGCCTTTTGTAGGACCGAACTGGGTATGCGAGTGAAAATCCCCGATTATCTGGAGCCTGTCGAACCTCTCAAGAATCGGCTCTATCTTCTTGTGATTCTTGTCGTGTATCGCAACACCCTTGTGTCCCCTGTTTGCGGTCTGGAAGCTGAAGGCATGCTCCACAATAAACCTGTCCTCAAGCCTGTAGCCGAGCAAAAACCCGAGGCATTCCCTCCTGTAGACCTCAGCAGAGCTGAGCAGTATATCCATGAATGCGTCCTCAGACAGATATACCTTCATTAACCCTTTTTTGCAGACGGCCCGACAGTAAGCACAGGGCATTTAGAGTTCCTGACGACCCTCTCTGCTGTGCTCCCGAATATTATCCTGTCGAGACCTTTCCTGCTGTGCGTTCCCATTATGATCAGGTCTATCCCGTTCTCATCAGCGAACCTCAGTATCTCCTCGTGAGGTGTACCTCTCAAAACCCTGTATTCTATGTCCTTGTAACCCCGGAGCTCTTCGACGCAGCACCTCTCAAGTTCTTTTTTTGCGTTGGTTTCCATGTCGGCGTAAAGCTCGTTTGTATTGATGTGAGGCACATACCATCCTGTCGTCTTGAGCAGGTCGTATACAACATTAACTATGGATAGCCTTGCACCATAGTGTCTTGTAAGGTCAGCAACAAAGGGGACAGCGTCAGAAGAACCTTCTGAAAAATCTGTCGGAAAAAGAATCTTTTTAACCTCCATATCAGGCCTCCCTCAAATATTTGGTCGCATCCTCAGGGGATGTTGTAAGGACATAAAAATCCGAGCCCCATTCAAAGCCTGTTGTCCTGATAAGCCGGGGCATAACCTCGATATGCCAGTGGTAATCTTCTCCGAGTGTGTGCCAGTGGTCGCTCCTCGGGATCCTGTTAGGAGCAGTGTGGATAACATAATTGTAAGGCGGGTCATTCAGAGCCTTTCTTACCTTCTTGATCATTATTGAAAGCACCATACTCAGGTCTTCCATCTCCTCTATGTCGATGTCCTGAAATGCGCACTTGTGTTTTTTCGGCAATATCCAGAACTCAAAAGGGAACTTGGGGGCAAAGAGGCTGAATGCAATGAATTTAGTCGTCTCATATATTACCCTGTCGCCCTGCCTCTGCTCATCTCTGAGAATGTCACAAAAGATGCACCTCTCCTTAAAGTCATAGTATTGTTTGGCGCCATCAAGCTCTTCCTTTATCCCCTTTGGTATGACAGGTGTGGCGACGAGTTCAGAGTATGGATGGTCATACCTCGCGCCGGCTCCGCTACCCGAATCCTTATAGATGAGCATATGCCTTAGCCTTGCGTCCTTTTCGAGGTGCGCAACCCTGTCCCTGTAAAGCCTTATAATGTTCAGCATATGG
>CAKKPH010000032.1 GCA_919901585.1 Thermodesulfovibrionales bacterium
TCTTGAAGTCCTTTATCCGGAAATTAAAATAATGCCTCTGAGAGACAGACTAAAGACGGTAGGAATGGACGCAAATGACCTTGGTATCGCCCTTGACATCCTTATGGATGGAAGGAAGATTGGAGATTTCAAACAAGAAGGAAGGAAAAAAATAGACCTTATACTAAAGGCGACGGAAGAGGAAATGTATACCCCGGAGCAGCTTTATAATTCACTTATTGCGATACCTGGTGAAAAGGCGCTGCCGGTATATTCCCTGTCTGAACTTGTGAGAACGACCGGTATTACACAAATAAGGCACCTTGAACGAATGCGCACCATTACCCTTCAGGTAACCCCCCCAGGAAATATTCCGTTGCAGCAGGCAATGGAGATTATTAATGACGTAATTGTCCAGCCAATGAAAAGACAGGGCATGCTCAAGGGAATGGACGTTACAATGACCGGCGCTGCCGACAAACTTACGGCAACAAGAAAGGCGCTTCAATGGAACTTTATCCTCGCGGTTATTATTACGTACCTTTTAATGTGTGCATTATTCGAGAACTTCATCTATCCGTTTGTTATCATGTTTACCGTACCGCTTGCTGCCGGAGGGGGATTTATTGGTTTGAAATTAGTAAACCTGTGCATTGCATCACAGCCCTTTGATATACTTACCATGCTCGGTTTTGTGATACTGATCGGAGTTGCTGTGAATAATGCAATCCTTATTGTCCATCAGGCGCTGAACAATATTCGTTATCATGGTATGGAATATCGGCGGGCGGTTATTGAATCAACAAGGACGAGGTTAAGGCCGATTTATATGAGCGCCGCTACCAGTGTCTTTGGAATGCTTCCCCTTGTGATAGCTCCCGGACCTGGCTCGGAGCTATACAGAGGACTCGGAAGTGTTGTGCTTGGGGGTCTTGCAGTCTCAACAATATTTACCGTCTTTGTGATACCGGCAATTCTCATGTTTTTTTTAAGGACAGAAAAATCAGTCGCGTCCCTTCAGGGGAAAACGGATTTCTGATTTTGTACGTGTTTCCGGTAACAGTATGAATATTTTTAGGAAAAAACCGGAAATTGT
>CAKKPH010000033.1 GCA_919901585.1 Thermodesulfovibrionales bacterium
AGTGGTGATAAGATATCTACCCTAAAAGAAACTATAGATATTTCAACAGAAACACCTTCAGAGGCTTTAGAGTCCGCATATGAAAATCTACGAGATGAGCTGGCGGATGAATTGCTTAGCAAACTCAAGAAAACGTCACCGCCCTTCTTTGAACGGGTTGTAGTCGATTTGCTGGTCAAAATGGGCTATGGCGGCTCACGCGCTGATGCGGGAAAAGCAATCGGCAAAAGCGGAGACGGTGGAATAGATGGAATAATCAAGGAAGATAAGCTTGGCCTTGATGTTGTATATATTCAGGCGAAGCGATGGGACAACAACCCAGTAGGGAGCCCCGATGTAATGCAATTCGCTGGGGCGCTCCAGGCACAGAGGGCAAATAAAGACATTTTTACCACAACATCCAGATTTACAGATGATGCGCGTAACTATGTTTCTCAAATCGGCAGCAAAATCGTGTTGATAGATGGTGAGCGCCTTACCAACTTAATGATAGAACATGATGTCGGCGTATCGACAGTTTCACTGTATCCCGTAAAAAAATCGATATTGATTACTTCGATGAAAATATCTAAGAATACATTGTTTCAAGTTTCCTTTATATACCTACTTTCATGCCTGCTATAATTAATATACGTTCTTTACTGTTTAATGTTGTTGAGAATCGAAAAGGCGGCGATATTGGACAAGCATTTGAAGTAAAATACCTATATAAGGAAAATAATTTGAGAATTGAAGCACTGATTTGGTTCGACGACATTATCGAAAAGCTTGTCGGAAAACATAACGTCCGGCAGCGGGAGGTCAGTGAAGTTTTGGCCGGCAATACACATTTCAGGTTTGTTGAAAAAGGCCATCGTGCAGGTGAAAATGCTTATGCTGCAATGGGACAGACCAAAAGCGGTCGCTACCTCATTGTATTCTTTGTGTATAAAACTGACAAGTGTGCCTTGATTCTATCGGCGCGTGATATGACAAAGGCTGAAAGGAGGCTCTATGAGAAAACATAAAAGTTCACTATCAGAGGCAACATCTTACAGGGAACTTGGAGAGTTTTGGGATGCTCATGATTTATCAGACTTTTGGGGAAAAACGAAAACGGCGTCTTTTGAGGTCGATATTGAAGCGGAAGTAACCTATTATGCTGTTGATAAAACGCTATCGGAAAAACTCCAGGCTATCGCGCAAAAGCGAGGAGTTACAGCAGATACCTTGATTAATCTTTGGGTACAGGAAAAGCTTCAGAAGCTGAGGGCATCTTGAGATGAAGAGAAACAACTTTTCTAAGGCTGAATAGGGCAGTTTTTTACTGGCCTGATATAAGAGTTTGAATTTGATCTGACAGCAAGAATAAAATATGACCGAGCAGGGGAAACTTAATTACTGGCTGAAAATACCGGCTTGAATTTAACCTCTGAAAGGTTGGAATTGCTGGAGGTATATAAATAATTCTAAAAATAAGCCGGAAAAATGCCCTGAATATACACTATCAGAAGGAAAAGGGATAAGAAATGCAGTCAACCAATGAGTTCATAACTGTAACAATCGATAAGAGCCATATAATCACGATAGGCGAGAGGCTTTATACCGAAAGCATAGAGTTTGTAAGAGAACTTGTTAACAACGCCTATGACGCAGATGCAACTCTTGTTGAGGTGGTTGCAACAGAGGATACCATCCAGATAAGGGATAACGGCTCCGGTATGGATAAGGAAGGACTGATGCAGTATTTTAACATCGGCTCCCAGCAAAAACTTTATTCTTCCAAATCTCCTGTTTATGGCAGGGACAGAATCGGCCAGTTTGGAATAGGCAAATTTGCCAGCCTTTCGGCATGCAAGAGGTTTGAGGTCATCACTAAGAAAGATGATTTTGTAGGAAGGGTAATCTTTGACAAGGAGGAATGGGAAAAGTCCAACGCTCTTTGGCAGCTCCCACTTGAGATACTTCCCCCCGATTTTAGAAAGGAGAATGGGACAACTGTAATACTCAGCGGCCTGAACAAAGGTTTTGCCCCGGCTGACATAGAGGCAAAGATAATAGAGGGCACTCCACTTAAAGCTCCTCACTTCAGGGTCAGGCTTAACGGGCACACTATAACGCCGAGAAGCCTCACAGGCCACAAGATTCCATTTCTTGAAGGCACGGAGTTTGGAACCGTATCGGGTGAGATAGTAATCCTGCCCGAGACTGTATCTTCAGCAGAAGACAACGGCATCGAGGTAAGGGTCAAGCAGGTTACCGTAAAACGTGAGTTGTTCGGAATGGAGACCTGGGGAAGGGTGATGGCGCGGGTAAGGGGCGAAGTGAACGCAGATTTCCTGCCTATAACAAGCGACAGGACAGGCTTTGTCAAAGACTCTGCTGAATACAATGAGCTTCAGAGGGTTATGCAAAAGGTTATGGGAGATGTAAAGGTCCTGCTCCAGAGGCTTACAGTAAAGAAAGAGGGCCGAAAGGTAAGTCGTGCCCTGAAAGAGGCCCTGCAGCGTATCTATAGAGCGCTCGTGGCAAATCCTGAGCTTTCACCCTTTGGGGCCTTACCGGTCGGTGAAAGCACGGAAGGTATCGGCGGAGCTGCAATGACGGCAAAGAAGCACGAGGGTATAACTGCTGAAACCGTCAACCCGCCTGAAGAAGAGATGAAAGCTGAAAAAGAGACAAAAGAGAAGAAGATAAAGAGAAAAACAAAAGTGAGACAACTCACTCCCAACGCTGTTATAAAGAAGATGAGATTTGGAGAGTCAGGAGTTTCATGCGTTGTGGACAGCTTTGGCGAGGATAGCGCAGAGGTTTTTGCGGAAGAAACCACAATTTATATAAACAGGGACCATCCTCTTTATAAACGCGAATCTGCAAAGATTGAGACCCATATGCTGAATCTCGCAAGGCTTATCACTCAGGAGATTGCCCTCATGAAAGACCCCCGCAACCCAAGGCAGGCCTTCGAGAGGCAGAGCAAATTGCTGAGGGATGCGTTTATTGAGAGGAGCAATTGAAAAGAAAGTTGCCGGGGAAGTTAACAAGCTGGTTAAGAGGGTTAGCGAAGCTGCCGGCAGTTTCACCGAAACTCAGCCTGAAATCAGCAGACGGCATAATGAAGTAGTAATTGCAGTCTAAGGAAATATAATGCTATCAAGGAAAACAAATGAAAAACAGTAACATAAAAAACCTTGTTAAACCCTCTGTACGTAGTCTTACGGCTTATCAGGCGTTTGATATTCCCTGCAAAATTAAGCTTGACGCAAATGAGAGCCCTTATGGGTTTCCATTCGGGCCTCTTCTCGCTAAAATATCAACTAACCGTTATCCAGACCCTGGGGCAAAGGAACTCAAAAGGATGCTGGCGAAAAGGCTTGCGGTTTCACCGGCAAATATCCTTTTCGGAAACGGCTCGGACGAACTCATCTATTATCTGATTACAACCTTTGGCGGCCCTGTGCTTTATCCTGTCCCGACATTCTCCATGTACGGCATAATTTCTCAGGCGCTTGGCGAGAAGGCAATATCAATCCCCCTTGACAGGGAGTTTGATATTGCTTTGGAAAAGACGCTGATGGCTATAAAAAAAGAAAAACCTAAGCTCATATTCCTGAGTTCTCCCAACAATCCTACAGGCAACTGTTTTTCTGCAGAGAAGATCCTGAAGATAATCGAACTCTCAAAAGGCATAGTTGTTGTTGATGAGGCATACCAGCCATTTTCGAGCGAGAAGGGATTCCTTCCGCTGCTAAAGGACTACAAGAACCTTGTTATCATGAGGACACTTAGCAAGATAGGCCTGGCAGCCCTGCGCCTTGGCTTCATGATTGCTGATGCTGAAATAATCGCAGAAGTAAACAAGGTGAGGCTCCCGTTCAATCTGAATTCATTATCGCAGGCAGTTGCTGTTGAGGCCCTGGAAGAGAAAGGCGAACTTGCTTTCTCAATTAAGAAGATAGTATCTGAAAGAGAGTTGCTCTTTAGAGAGCTCGAAAAGATCAAAGGCATAAGGCCTTACCCTTCAGAGGCGAATTTTATACTCTTCAGGACTGACAAGCCGGAGAAAGTCTACGATGCCCTCCTTAAAAGAGGGATTCTTGTGAGGAATATGACCGGCAGTGTAACAGGCTGCCTCAGAGTGACTGTCGGCACTCCTGAAGAGAACAAGGCGTTCTTAAAGGCATTGAAAGGGATTTACGGATAAGGCAAGGAGTGCCATCTAATTATCTTGCCGATCTTATTGTGTTTTACATAATGACCTCCAAAGACTTTTTATGTATGCTGGAGTTGTCACCTAACGTTTAAGGCCAAAAGAAGTGCGATAGCATTCTTCCCCTTTTTGCTCTTCTGCTTTCTCTATGCCCTGCCCCGGTTCTTCTCGATTGTTACCAATATCAGCGAGATAGCTGCAGGGGTGACACCGGGTATCCTTCCTGCCTGCCCGATACTCACAGGCCTGATCTCTTCGAGCTTTGAGACTATCTCATTTGAAAGGCCGTTTATTGACGAGTAGCATATATCCTCAGGTATCTTCCTCTCCTCAGCCCTCTTGATCTTTTCAGCCATTTCTATCTGTCGCTTTATGTAGCCCTCATATTTGACATTTATCTCAATCTCCCTGCAGACCTCTGCAGAGATGCGGTTAGGAGAGGGTGCTGTTTTATTGATAAAATCGTATGTTACCTCCGGCCTCTTGAGTAACTGTACGAGTGAGGCATCCTCTGTTATAAGTGATGTGCCGAGCGCTGTCAAATTATCATTTACAGCATGAGGCTTGACCCTTGTTATCTTAATCCTCTCAATCTCTTTTTCGATCGAAGCCTTTTTCTTGCAGAAGACTTCATATGCGGTTTTACCAAGGAGGCCGATGTTGCGGCCGGTTTCCATCAGTCTCGAATCAGCATTGTCATGCCTCAGGAGCAGCCTGTACTCGGCCCTTGAGGTGAACATCCTGTACGGCTCATTCGTGCCCTTTGTTACGAGGTCGTCTATCAGAACACCGATATATGCCTCATGCCTGCCGAGCACAAGCGGTTCCCTGCCCTCGGTTTTGTGCACTGCATTTATGCCTGCCATCAGGCCCTGCGCAGCAGCCTCTTCATAGCCTGAGGTGCCGTTTATCTGGCCTGCAAGGAACAATCCGTCAACGGCCTTTGTCTCGAGAGAGTGCCTTATTTGAGTCGGATAAACAAAGTCATACTCTATTGCATAAGCAGGCCTCATAATTTCCGCCTTCTCAAGCCCGGGAATTGTCCTTACAAGCCTTTCCTGCAGATCAAAAGGGAGGCTCGTCGAAATGCCGTTCGCGTAGTACTCCTTTGTGTCAAGCCCTTCAGGTTCGAGGAATATCTGGTGCCTCTCCCTCTCTGAAAATCTAACGACCTTGTCTTCTATGGACGGGCAATAACGGGGACCAATGCCTTTGATCCTGCCTGAATAAAGCGGAGAGCGGTCGAGGTTATCGAGTATTATTTTGTGGGTCTTGCTGTTGGTGTATGTTATGTAGCACGGCAACTGCGGGTTTGTGATACTCTCAGTGGAATATGAGAACGGCAGTGGAGGGTCATCTCCGAATTGGGGCTCTGTCTTCGAAAAATCTATGCTTCTGGAATCTATCCTCGGAGGAGTGCCTGTCTTTAATCTGCCGAGTTTCAAGCCGAGTGATTTTAGTGAATCAGAGAGGCTGATGGAGGGGAACTCACCTGCCCTTCCTGCCTCAAAACTCTCGAACCCTATATGCATTAATCCTTTAAGGAAAGTCCCTGTAGTGACTATTACAGCGCTTGCGCCATAGAAAATGCCGAGGGATGTGAGCACGCCCTTCACCTTCCTGTCTTCAACAATGACCTTATCTACTGTCGCCTGTTTAATTGCGAGATTCTGCTGCGCTTCAAGCACCTTCCTCATTTCGAGCCTGTACAGCACCCTGTCTGTCTGGGTCCGGAGAGACCAGACAGCAGGCCCCTTCGAACAGTTGAGCATCCGGAATTGTATGCCTGCCCTGTCTGTATTCCTTGCCATTTCGCCGCCGAGGGCGTCTATCTCCCTGACCAAATGCCCCTTTGCAAGTCCTCCTATGGCAGGGTTGCACGACATCTGGGCAATAGTGTCGAGGTTCATTGTGAAGAGGCAGGTAGACCTGCCCATGCGAGCAGACGCAAGCGCTGCCTCGCAGCCTGCATGGCCGGCCCCGATTACAATAATGTCGTAAGAGGATTCTTTTGGCATGGCTTTGAATGATATGATAACACAGCTTTAGAACACTGAATTACAATTGCTTCCGGTGCAGAGAGGTTAATGAGGCAATTCGCAGAATTGACAAAAATGATTTTCAGACATACAATTACCTGGGAAAAGAGCGGATATAATAACCTAAATAAGACAAACACGGAGGCGGCTCGTGCTAAAAAAACTTCTTATAGTTCTATCTTTTATCGTATTATTTTCAGGGACTGCGCTTGCCTTTGAATTCTCGGCCGACACTATTATGACGTCGAAAGAAGGCAGAATGTCCGGCAAGATGTATTACAAGCAAGACAGGTTCAGAATGGACATAAAGGCGCCAGAAGAGATGATCACCATTACAAGAATTGATAAAAAAGTGATCTGGAATATCATGCCGGCAGAGAAAATGTATATGGAAATGCCGTTCAACATTCAGAATAAGCCGAAAGTTGAAGACAAGATGGAAGGCGAGATTGAAAGGAAACAGGTCGGAACAGAGACCGTAGACGGGCATCCTACAAAGAAATACCTTATAACCTATCAGTCCGGCGGCAGAAAAGAGCAGGTCTATCAGTGGTGGGCAACAGACATAAACTTTCCTGTTAAAACCGCTGCCATAGACGGCTCATGGGTTCAGGAGTACAGGAACGTCAAAACAGGCTCCCAGCCCAACAGCCTCTTCGAAGTCCCTTCAAGCTATCAGAAATTTCAGATACCGGGCGGGATGAATTACAGATAGGCATACAGCGGGTAAGCCACGCCTTTTACTTTATTGGTAGTTAAAGATTTGTACGGAGGAGGAGTGTCAGGCATTGCATGAGCGCATCAGGATGTTAATTGCACAAATGAAAGCCTGACCCTGAGTAAATCAGATTCTGAGAGTAATGACTATCTATCTTTCTTTTACAACCTGAATGTTCCGAGGCCGAGGAGATCAAAAAGAACCGAGGCACTGTAGTCATTCTCCCTTTTAATAATAATAGTCGTCAGCCCCCAGCACTGCTCTTTATAATTCAATTTCAGGATAACATCCCTCAGGCCATTCTTTCTGGCATCATACCAGAAATTGCCCTCTGCAGAAAGTGACTTTGAGAATGCATAGCTGAACCCCACCGAATAGAACATTATATCCTCAGACCTGTTGTACCTTTCTCCGATTGATAGCGATACGTCTGATATCTTTATAAACAGATCTGAATTAAGATTCTCGACTCTCCCTGAACTCACGTCATACGACACTTCGCCTCTCATTGCGATAGGCCTCTGGATTGCTATATCAAACTTAAGGGGCATGAATGAACGGTCTCCAAGATAAGAATCATAAGCCTGAGAGACCCTGAATGTGAGCAGTTCTCCCTTGTTGTCAATGAACCTGTTCTGGACAGCCAGCTCCACCCTGGAGGTTTTGGAATACATCTCAGTAGAATCAAAGAGCGGGAGGTTCCCTTCTGAATTTGGTATGAATGTATAAGACAATGAAGGCTCGATTATATGGACAAAAGAAGAGTATCTCCTGATAAGTCTTGTGCTTGCGGAAACACTATAGTCAAACGCCTCCCTGTGCGGTGAAGTGCCATACTCGTCATTGTTGCTCAGCAGATAGGAGGTCTCCCTAAGACCGAGGGACTGCTTGATTATAAAGCTGCTGCCAAGGGAATGGGTAACCCTCGGATAGATATCGAGCCTCTGGCCTTTAACGTCTCCTTCACGCCAGAAATTAGAAACGGTTGATGAAAGCGAAAACACAAAAGGTCCTGCACTGCGCGGGTTCATGAAAAAACCTGCCTCGGGCAGTCTCTGGGAAACCTTCGAATTATCCGAACCATCTTTCAGGTCAATGAGGTACTGCGAATTCAAAAAGAGACGGGAATTCTCAAATGATATTGATGCCTCTGCAGTGGACTCAAAAAATCTGTTTGTAGTCATCTTTAGATATGATACCGCGTCAAGGCCCTTCAGCTTGTTAAGTATATAAGGGTTGTATTCATTATAGAAGACCCTTGAGCTGATATAGTTAAGATTGAGAAATGTCTTGACCCTGTCATCTGAAAAGCTGCCCTCATGGACGCCGTGAAGGTCCAAAAAGTTTCTGTCGAGCTCCTTATCGTACAAATGGTAAATCCAGAAATTGCCTTTTGAACCGCCCTGCTCCAAATACCTGTACTCAAGACCCTCGCCAATACCCCTCTTGCTGTATACGTCAAGCACCAGAGTTGCATCCCTGTTCTCTGATATCGCCCAGAAAAAAGGCTGTTCGAAGTGAAGGCCCTTTGACTTAAGATACCCAACTGCAGGCATTAGAAAACCGGTCTCCCTCTCTTTACTGAGAGATGACGAGAAGACAGGTGAGTAGAGCACAGGTATCTCTTTAATATTGAACGTCACTGATCGTGCCTTCAGCCTGTCGTTCATTACAGCCTCGACGTCCTTGCCCTTAAAGCACCATGCCGGCACAGGCGAGTCGCATGTTGTGAAGACCGCCTCCTCCAGTCTGTATTCTCCTTCAGCAACCTTTTCTATCTCATTGCCCTTAATATGGTAGTTGTCCTTTTTTGATAATATCTCTGCATCGTACAGCCTGCCGTTCTTTTTGTCGATGTTCAATTCAGCCTTTCTCGCTTTTATAATCACAGCAGGGTCTTCATACAAAATATTGCCTGTCGCAACAACATCAGAGGTCTTTTCATCGTATCTGGCCTCATCAGCCTCTATCTTTGTAAGTCCCCTTACTATTGTTACATGGCCCCTTGCTGTTATGGTCGATGTAGCTGCTTCATACTCAAGTGCGTCTGAATCGAGTCTCGTGACCTCTTCAGCGTACGAGAAACCATTAAGCAGGAAAATTTGGGCTGCAATAAAGAGTGTGGTCAAAAATAAAAGATGTTTTTTTATAAATGGAGACATCATCTCAACCCCGAAAGTGACGGAGATGTGGTCTCATAGCCGAGTATTGCCTTTGCCTCTCCTATAGTATAAAAAGAGCCTGTGATAAGTATCAGGCTCTTTTTATGCCCTGAACCTGAAATGCAGGTATCAGTCTTTTGTATAGCCAGTCCGATAGCCTCTTTAACCGAGCCTGTTGCCTCTGCATGAAACCCTGAGGATAAGGCTGTTTCTGCAAGCCTGTTCGGCAGGGCTGCCCTTTCGTAATCAGGGGCTGTGAAGATTATCTCTGACGCGAGGGGCAAAAGCGGCCTCATTATGTTGGCTGAGTCCTTATCGGACATTATGCCGAGGACTAGGATTATTTTTTCATAGTATGGAACGAAATATTTTATTAGAGAGTCCGCAAGCGCATCTGATGCGTCAGGGTTATGTGCGCCATCTATTAATATGTCATACTTTTCATTGCCCCCCTTTATAAGCTCAAGCCTCCCCGGCCATCTTGTTGAGGCAAGACCATCCCTGATAGAATCAGTCCACAAAGCATCCATAAGCAGCTCAAACGCCTTTATAGCTATAGAGGCATTTTCTACCTGATGATCACCGCAAAGCGGCAGATAGAGGTTTTGGAATTCCTGACTGCCTCTGTAATTGAGGGTTATCCCCTTCATGTTTATCTCCTTCGCCTGAGAAACAAAATCCTCTCTGTATACATAAAGGGGTGCACTGAGCTCCGATGCCTTCTGTCTTATCACTTCCATAGCCTCACCAGCCTGAGCAGCAGAAACAACAGGTATCCCCTGCTTAATAATCCCTGCCTTTTCTGCTGCGATCTCCTGAAGGGTATTGCCGAGGAACTCCCTGTGGTCATAGCTTATCCTTGTTATGACAGAGACCTTCGGGACGAGGACATTTGTAGCATCGAGCCTGCCGCCCATGCCTGTCTCGACCACTGCCCAGTCAATGTCCCTCCTCTTGAAATAAAGGAACGCAATTGCAGTTACAAATTCAAAGAAGGTAGGACTTAGTTCGGAGTTCGGTCTACGATCCATGGGAGTTCGGTCTACGATCCATGCGAGTTCGGAGTGATGCCTTCCGACACATGACTCGCGGCTTTTTTCTATAGACTCTACGATTTCATTTGTAAGCTTAACCACATCATCTTCGGTTATCTCAATACTGTCCACCCTTATCCTCTCTGTGAAGCTTACAAGGTGAGGTGAAGTAAAAAGCCCTACGCTCTGTCCTGCAGCCTGAAGCATTGCTGCTATCATAGCTGAGGTTGAGCCCTTGCCGTTTGTGCCTGCTATATGTATCGACCTGAACGAGTTCTGGGGGTTGCCGAGCATCGAAAGAAGGGTTATTGTATTATGCAGGCCAAGCTTGATGCCGTGCTTCTGGAGCCTGTAGAGATATGCGATTGTCTCATCGTAAGTCATTCAATGCCCTTTGATTTTGCTATTAATTGCATTAGGTTATACCGGTCTGTAATTTTAAGACAAACAGGAGCTATAATGCAAAAAATATGGGATGGCTTTTCAGGGCAGAAGCAGGCGGTTTGTCTTTGACCTTGATTCTCCGACACTCGACACATAGATCGCAGGCCTCCCAAGTACTGGACATTTGGCCTCGCATATACCGCAACCTATGCAGAGTGCGAGGTCAACATGCGGTTGCTTCACCTTCTTCACCCTGCCGGTCCTGTCAGCCACAGACGCATCCTCAAACCATATGGCCTTCTTTGGGGTTGGACAGACCTCTTCACATACAATGCATGGTGTTGCATGAGCAAAGGGCAGGCACCTGCCCTTATCTATCATGGCAAGTCCTAATTTAACCTCTGTCTTATCTTTCAGGTCGAGTCTCTTGATTGCGCCTGTAGGGCAGACCTGTCCGCAGAGCGTGCACCTGTATTCGCAATACCCGATCCTTGGGATAAGCACAGGGGACCAGACGCCCTCGATGCCGGCCTCGAGGAGGGTCGGCTGGAGCCCGTTTGTGATGCAGACCTTCATACACTCCCCGCACTTGACACACCTCTTTAGAAATTCCTTTTCATCAACAGAGCCTGGAGGCCTTATTAGCCGCGGGTTCGAAAAATCCTGCCTCGAGAGAGGAGCAGTCTTCAGGAGAGGCACTGTTATTAAACCGGTCAGCGCAGAAACAGCAACCCTTCGCCTGCCGAGGTCCATGGATGCCCTTGCCTTTTTTTCTTTAAACCCGAAACTGACCGCATTCCGGGGGCAAACATCATCACAGTTCCAGCAGTAATAGCACTCTGTGTCCTTCCAGTCCTCTTTCTTGTCAGGGGCTGCACTGCCCTGACAGACAACAGCACACGCTCCGCAGGAATTGCATCCTTCGCTAACAGACCTCTTGAGAAGAGAGAATCTCGAGAGTATTCCAAGGAGAGCACCGAGAGGACAGAGATACCTGCACCAAAAACGCTTCTCAACAAGGTTAAGCCCGAGAATTAAGAAAAAAAGACCTCCGATAAAAGCTGCCTGGTTAAAGACAGGCTGTCTGAAGGAAAGGATGCTTTTTTTAATCAGAGAATAAACGGATTCTGATACCTCAACAACTCCCGGCACATTGAGACTGTAAATCGCATCGAAGAATGACCTGATACTGTGATTAAACAAAGGATAAAGACTTATTGAAAAAGACCTGATAATCAATGATATCGGGTCAATAAAACCAACAAGCTGAAGTGTGAACATTGAGGATACGAGAAGGAAAATAAGAATATAGTATTTCCATCTATGCCGGTCACTTGCCCCTGAGATGTAATTCCGCTTCCTGAGAGGACCAACAATATTATTCAGAGTGCCGAGCGGGCATATCCATCCGCAGAAGACCCTTCCTAACACCAAGGTAAGCACTATGAGGGATATCGATAAATAGAAGGCCTTCTCTACGTTATGCGCGCTTAACAGCGTGGTCATTAATATGAGGGGGTCAAAATCGAGGAATATCTTTACAGGATAACCGAGCTCATCATTGCCGACTGACTCAGTCTTTATAAAGAGAAACAGGAATACAAGCAGGAAGATTCCCTGCGTGATTCGCCGAAAATTCTGCATCTGTTCAGGTGCTTATCTTCCTTATATTCAATCTCGAAAGGTCCATTATGCCGAGGCCTGTCTTCTCGCCAAGTCTCACATAGCCCAAGTCGCTCCCTTTCATGCCGAAAAGAGTGGCGCCGAAGGAATCCACAGCCACCTGATCAACCCCGACAATAACTGTATCGAGCCTCTTCACATCACTGGAACTTCCGCCCTGAGGGCCGTTTGCGGTCAGCACACGGACAGCATCGAGGACTGTAAGCGCAGGCTTTAGGAACCTCGAAAGGTCAACAAGGCTCTCATCAAGCCTCTGGTGTATCATGTTCCTCGAACCGCCCATCACGCCCATCCAGTTCTTCATCGACATCGTGAGTTTAGCGAGGCTGTGGTGTTTGGCGATAGGTATGTTTATTATCTTGTCAGCCTCAAGTATCTCTGTATAAAGAGGCCATTCCTTTATCGCAACACCGTTTATCCTGATGTCCCTAAACCGCCTCTCATCAATATGGCTCACCTCGGCGCCGAGCGTGGCCGCAGCAGCCTGTATCCCGCTCTGCACATACGCCCTTCTCGGGTCGTTCACTGGCCTGTCAAAGACCTTGACCTTTTTTGCGCCTGCCTCATAACAGAGCCTCACGACTGTGGCAACAACCTCCGGGTTTGTGTTTGCAGCCTGTTCAGGGACCCTGTCCCATGCCATGTTCGGCTTTACAACAACAATATCGCCCCTCGAGATGAACCTGCTGATGCCGCCGAACGCATCAATGGCAGCCTTTGTTATGGCGGAAGGGGATGCACCATGTGCGACAACGAGGTCAACCTTTTCAGAGGCAGCAACCATACCTGCAAACCTGTTGATTCCATCAGGAACGGCAAGCCCTGCGCCTGTTAATGCAGCGAGTTTAAGAAAATCCCTGCGGTCCATAGTCGTCCTTAATTATGAGGTTATCTCATTCAGATTGATTTGTCAATTTTTTGCGGTTTAAACGGGTATTGAGCCCTTAAGGCTGTGAGTGCTGAAGCGCAAGCATAAACCTTTTCCCCTGACATGTATCCCTCCTTATAAAAGCCTGTTCTATGTCCCTCAGGATCTCATGACGGTTCCTGTCCCATTTAGGGGCTATCAGGATATCATCAGGGGCGGTTGCAAAGAGCCTCTGGAGGACTATATCAGGGGAGAGCCTCTCGACAAAATCAACAAGGAAACCGAGATACTCCTCATACCCGAATACATGGAAGGGCCTCTCTGCATAAATGCCGGCAAGCAGGGTCTGCTTGATTATCTGAAGCTGGTGGATCTTAAGGAAATTTATAGGCAATCCTGATATCTCATCAGCCATTAAAAGCGTCTCCCCAATTGTTTCTGTCGGGAAGCCCGCTATTATATGCGCGCCGATCTCTATCCCCCTGCCCTTTGTCATCTCTAAGGCTCTCAGAAAAGAACTGTAGTCATGTCCCCTGTTTATGAACTGGAGCGACTTGTCGTATATGGACTGGAGGCCGTATTCGAGGAGTATAAAATATCTTGAGGCCAGTGATTCGAGGAGGTCAATCTTTTCCTTGTCAATGCAGTCCGGCCTCGTGCCTATTGCAAGACCGATGACAGAAGGCTCTTTGAGCGCCTCTATGTAAAGGCGCTCAAGTTCTTCTACAGGGGCATAGGTGTTAGTAAAGGGCTGGAAATATACAATGAACTTCTCTGCCTTGTATCTCTTCCCCAGATAGCCAATGCCGTTTTTTACCTGTTCCCTGACAGTCAGTGTGGGTTTGCATGATTCAGGCCTGAAGCTGTCATTATTACAGTATATGCAGCCTGAATACCCGAGTGTCCCATCGCGGTTTGGGCAGGTAAACCCGGCGTCCACATTCACCTTATGAACCGACGTACCGAATCTCTTTTTTACATATGCCCCAAACGAATTGTAACGCATACCCCCTGCTCAGAAGTTCTTGCTGTGATTTACCAATACGCCCATAAAGACAGCAGTGAGGCTCAGGGCAAGGATGAACCAGTGGGCTCTTGAGAGAAGCACCATAATCTTGTCAGGGTCATACTTCTTGTTATCAGCAAATACCTTCGCAAATATTTTTCTTTCGAACAAGAGAATAAAGGAATAAAGGCCCCACACAATGAGCATGAAGGTGATGCCGAGTGTCTGCATTGTAAAGAGCTTTGAGAACTGATCCGTCAGATAAAGGAGAAGGAAGCCTGTGATACCGACCACAACCACATAATATCTCGCCAGTCTTACAAAGACATTTTCAACGCTCTGGAACATGAGGACCTTTTCGAGGGAATCGCCCATCCTGACAAGCATCGGGAATATAATGATGGTCACAAAGCTGACACCGCCAATCCACAAAAGCACAGTCACTACATGCATTGCCGTAATTATAGGGACTAACATATCAATCTCCTTCCTTTTGTATAACAGTATAACATTATCATATACAAAGCGATTACAACGACTCTATGATAAGGGTCATATTGGGTTTCTAAATAAAGAATGGTAGAGGAGGGAACTGGCGCAACAGCAATGGAAAAGCTAAATTCATAAAATCAGCCTGACCCCGTTTGTTTCACCCTAAACTCGATATGTAAGAGATGATCACAGCTTTAAAAAGAGGCCTAAGTTTATTTTAATACGTAACATCCGTAATAAGTTTTATGGGGTCCTTGATAGTACGCTCAGACATTTCTGCTTCAGATGCCGACAAAAATAGTCTCCTTAGCTTGATTCCATCAATCAAAAAAAGATTCTTGCCCATCGCAAAACCTTTAGCTTGATCTGTAAATGTCGATGTAGTGACGAAAAAACCATAAATCGAATTAGAATGGACCATAGCACCGAGAAGTTCTCTGACATCCCTCACTCCAACTGTTTGATCATTATTATAACGTTTGCACTGTGCGATAGCTTTCTCACTATGTGGTAAAGCTAATTCAATATCGATACCGTTGTCTCCTGTGACAGGTGTTAATTTGCCCTTTAATCCTAAAGCGTTGAAGATTTTCATAACAAATTCCTCAAATTTGGTAGGTTCTAAGTGCAAAAACCCAAAATCTGATAAATATTCGATGAGACTACAGCGAGAAGTTAT
>CAKKPH010000034.1 GCA_919901585.1 Thermodesulfovibrionales bacterium
TTAAGAAGGCTCTGATCTGCACTCAATAGGGAAAGCCCTTCTTTTTTCTTAACGTTCTTTGTCAGGCTCTATATCCCCTTTTATAAATCATGCATTTATACCACAACATTTTTTGTATTTCTTCCCGCTTCCGCAAGGACATGGCTCATTCCTTCCTGTCTTCTTCCCCTTTGTCACAGGCCGGCTCGCCTCAGAGCCCTCACCCAGGTTATACCTCACAGGCTGCTTAGCCCTGCTTTCATGCCTCACCGCCTCCTCATCCCTTATCTGGACCTTGAAGAGCCTGCTTACTGCATCGGTCGTTATCCTGTGGGTGAGGTCTGCAAACATGTCAAAGGCCTCTTTCTTGTACTCTGTCAGGGGGTCTCTCTGGCCATAGCCTCTCAGGCCTATGCCTTCCTTCAGATGGTCCATCGCGAGGAGGTGGTCTTTCCATTGGGTATCAAGAACCTGAAGAAATATGACCCTTTCAAGATACCGCATCATATCAGGACCGATCTCCCCTTCCCTCTTTTCATAGGCATTTCTGATAACCGAGGTCAGGTAATCCCTCATGCTGGTCCCTGTCTCTGGACCTTCGTCCATATTGACCGAGAACAAGCCATAGACAGCATCCTTAAGGCCTTTCATGTCCCAGTTCTCGCGGTATTTATCATCAGGACAGTAAATCTCAAGGAGTTCATCAACCATATCGTATGTCATATCGAGCATCCTGTCCTTCAGGCCCTCTCCCTGCAAAATCTCACGCCTGAAAGAGTATATCTCTGTCCTCTGCTTGTTCATGATATCGTCATATTCAAGCAGGTGTTTTCTTATGTCAAAATTGTTAGCCTCCACCCTCTTCTGTGCGTTCTCGATAGCCTTTGATACCATCTTGTTCTCTATCGGGACGTCCTCCTCCATGCCGAGCCTGCCCATAAGTCCTGATATCCTGTCAGATCCGAATATCCTCATGAGGTCGTCTTCGAGCGAGAGATAGAATCTCGTTGATCCGGGGTCACCCTGTCTGCCTGAACGTCCCCTCAACTGGTTGTCTATCCTCCTCGCCTCATGCCTTTCAGTGCCGAGTATGTGGAGCCCTCCGGCAGAGACCACCTTTTCCCTGTCGTTCCTGCAGATATCTATGGCCTTGTTCAAGGCCTGTTGCCATTCCTCTTCAGTATAATCTTTACTATCTTTAAGAAAATCCCTTGCGAGCCCTTCAGGATTGCCTCCGAGTATAATGTCTGTGCCCCTGCCTGCCATATTCGTGGCTATTGTAACCCCGCTGCTCCTGCCTGCTTGTGCAATGATCTCTGCCTCTCTCTCATTGTATTTAGCGTTCAGGACAGAGTGCGGGATGCCCATTTTCTTAAGCATATGGCTCAGGACTTCTGACTTCTCAATTGATATGGTTCCGACAAGTACAGGCTGACCCTTTTTGTGTAGCCCTTCTATCTCATTTATAGCTGCATTGAACTTGCCGTTTTCGGTCTTGTAGATAGAATCCGGATAGTCAGTCCTCGTCATCGGCCTGTCTGTCGGGATAACGACGACCTCGAGGTTATATATCTTCGCAAACTCCTCTGCCTCGGTATCGGCAGTGCCTGTCATTCCGGCAAGTTTGCTGAACATCCTGAAGTAGTTCTGGAATGTGATAGTCGCAAGGGTCTGGTTCTCGCTCTCTATCTTCACGCCCTCCTTTGCTTCCACTGCCTGATGAAGCCCGTCGCTCCATCTCCTTCCGGGCATGAGCCTGCCTGTAAACTCATCAACGATCAGCACCTCGCCGTCCTTTACAACATAGTCGACATCACTTTTAAAGAGCGCATGGGCCTTGAGCGCCTGCAGCACATGGTGCACGAGCTCTATGTTAGTGGGGTCATAAAGGTTGGTAGTGCCGAGCAGATGTTCGACCTTTATATTGCCTTCCTCCGTGAGTATTGCAGTCTTTGCCTTTTCATCGATAGTGTAATCAGCGTCCTTCCTGAGCCTCGGTATTATCTTGTCGATCCTGTAGTACTTGTCTGTAGACTCCTCTGACGGCCCTGATATTATGAGAGGAGTCCTCGCCTCGTCTATGAGTATACTGTCAACCTCATCAACAATGGCGTAATTCATTTTCCTCTGGATGTATTGGGATATATCGTACTTCATATTGTCCCTGAGGTAATCGAATCCGAACTCATTGTTTGTGCCGTAGGTTATATCAGCGTTATATGCGGCCTGCCTCTCTTCATCTGTGAGTCCATGCAGGATCACGCCGACACTCAGACCGAGGAAGCTGTAAATAGGCGACATCCACCCCGCGTCCCTTCTTGCGAGATAGTCATTCACTGTCACAACATGGACGCCATTGCCTGTCAGGGCATTAAGGTAAACAGAGAGCGTTGCGACAAGTGTCTTGCCCTCACCTGTCTTCATTTCAGCGATCTTCCCCTCATGAAGGACTATGCCTCCTATGAGCTGGACATCAAAATGCCTCATCCTGAGAGTCCTCTTAGAAACCTCCCTTACGACTGCAAATGTCTCAGGTAGAATATCGTCGAGCGTCTCTCCTGATTCGAGCCTCTTTCTGAACTCGCCTGTCTTGTCTTTCAGGCCGGAGTCAGTCAGCGAAGATACAGCCGGCTCCATGCCGTTAATCTTTTCGACAATAGGCCAAAGCCTCTTAAGCTCCCTCTCGTTCTTTGTGCCGAATATCTTTTTTAGAATTGTCTGGACCATCGATTATGATAACATAATGAATTCTGCTTATTACAAGGAAAGCTGATAGCTTAGAGCTTAGATTCGAGTATCTTTAATATATCTTCCTTATGCATGGAACTCTGTCTTGAGCGAGCGGTTCATGAACTCCCTCAATGCTGTTACGGGTTCCTTGCCGGCATGTATCACCATGTATACCTGTTCAACTATAGGCATCTGCACATTACACTTTTTCGAAAGTTCATAAGCAGATTCGGAGGTCTCTACACCCTCAACAACGCTTTTTGTAGCTGATAGTATATCCCCGAGCTTCATGCCTTGCCCGAGCTTTATGCCCAGGCTGTAGTTCCTCGAAAGAAGCCCTGTGCAGGTCAGTATAAGGTCCCCGAGACCGCTTAGTCCGGAGAAGGTCTCATCTTTCGCGCCCAATGCAATCCCGAGTCTCTTTATCTCTGCGAGTCCCCTTGTTATAAGAGCTGCCCTCGCATTATAACCGAGCCCCATCCCGTCTGATATGCCGGAGGCTATCGCTATAACGTTCTTCAGGGCGCCGCCGAGTTCAACTCCAAGGGTATCATCATGCGTATATACCCTGAAGTATGCTGTGTTGAATATCTCCTGCAAAAGCAGGGCGGTCGGAGCGTCATCACACGAGAGTGTTACTGCTGTCGGCAGACGCCTCATCACCTCAGAGGCAAAGCTCGGGCCTGAAAGCACGGCAACCTTATGGTCTGTCAATCCCTTTATCACAGATGAGACTGTAAGAAGCGACTTCTTTTCTATGCCTTTGGATGCGCTTATTATCACAGCATCCTGCCTCAAATACTGCAGGACATCCTTAAATACGCCTCTTACAAACTGAGTCGGCACAACACTAAGAATATATCTTGCCTTCCCAACAGCCTCTTTAATGTCATGAGTTACAAGTATTGAATCAGGTATTTTGTGTTCAGGAAGGTAATCCTTGTTAATGCGGGTCCTGTTTATCTCCTCGCAGAGGGCCTCTTCATAAACCCATAAACAGGTATCATACCCCTTTTCAGTGAGCATGCTTGCAAGGGTCGTCCCCCAGTTTCCTGCGCCAATGACTGCTATATAACTCATTTATGATTATCTTATATCAATTCCAGCTTTAAGAAATATAACAGATTAATCGCTATTGATGCAATAAAGCGCCTCCCGCCGCTCAACCAAGATCTCCAAGGCTGAACTGCATTATGGCGACTGCTGTTATTGCCGCGGTCTCCGCCCTCAGAATGCGGCTGCCGAGTGAAACAGCAGTAAATCCGTGGGCTTCTGCCATCCTCACCTCATCCTCCCTAAACCCTCCCTCAGGGCCGACCGCGACGGCAAATGGCCTGTTAGTCCGTCCTATATTGTCAAGCGAATCCTGCAGCCTTATCCCGCCGTCCTCCCAAAAGATTAGCGAACTGACCTCTTCAGGCAATACCGATTGATGATTGAGGCTGAAGAGATCTTTCAAAACGAGAGGATCATTTATTAGCGGCACGTTCGCCCTGCCGCACTGACGCGAGGCGTCTTCAGCTATCTTTCTCCATCTGGCGGTCTTGCCTGTCGACCTTACCTGGCTCCTCTCAGTAACAACAGGGATTATTCTGTTGATGCCGAGTTCAGTCGTCTTCTGTATCACAAGGTCCATCTTATCACCTTTCAGAAGGCCCTGAATGAGCGCCAAATCAAGAGGGGGTTCTGTCTCGCTTTTGGTAATCGAGACAACCTCTGAAACCACCTTTTTTTTAGTAATACTGACTATAACGGTCTTGTATGAAGCACCCCGGCCGTTAAATACCGTCAGACTGTCGCCGGCCCTGCATCTCAGCACAGTAGCTATATAGTGCGCCTTTTCACCGGTTATATGGATAGTTTCATGTGAGTTTTCTATAGGTAGGAATATGCGCGGCATATCTGACTATTTCTCTGCGGCTGTAAAGATATCCTTAAGCTTGTCCTTGAAGGTCTTGTTGGATGAAGACGACCTGTCTCCGCTTATCTCCGCAAACTCCTCAAGCAACTCCCTCTGCCGCTGGGTAATATGCTTTGGGACATCAATGTCTATGACTACTACCTCATCACCCTTTCCGCGTCCCTGCAGCTTATGTATGCCCTTACCCTTAAGATGGAAGGCCTTGCCTGCGGGAGTGCCGGCAGGGATCTTAAGTGAGTGCGGCCCTTCGAGGGTCGGCACCTCTATCTCCGCACCGAGGACTGCCTGAGGGAATGTGACAGTGACCTCGCATATTATGTCGCTGCCCTTTCTCTTGAAAACTGGGTGCTCAATCAGGTCTATGATTATGTACAGGTCTCCCGAAGGTCCACCGTATATCCCGGGCTCACCTTCACCGCTCATCCGTAGCCTCGACCCGCTGTCAACCCCGGGCGGGATCTTTACTGATACAGTATGGCTTTTCTTCGTCTTGCCGTTGCCCCTGCATGCAGGACATGGGTCTGTTATTATCTTTCCGGCACCCTGGCACTGACCGCATGTCTTTGATACGCTGAAAAAACCCTGCTGAAACCTGACATGGCCAGTGCCTTTGCATGAAGAACATATGACCGGCCCTTTGCCGGGCCTTGAGCCTGAACCTCTGCATTCAACGCAGGATTCCCATCTTGCAACATCGATATGCTTTTCGACACCAAAGGCAGCCTCTTCAAGGGTGAGATCAAGGTCATAACGGAGGTCATTCCCTTTTGCAGGCCTTGGCCTCCTCTGACCACCTGTGAATGTGCCGAAGAAATCGCCAAAAATGTCCTCGAAGATATCTCCAAAACCCGCACCCGAGAAACCTCCAAAGCCGGCGCCCATTCCGTCAGACGTGCCATACCTGTCGTAATTGCTCCTCTTTTCGGGGTCGCTCAGTACAGAGTAAGCCTCATTCATCTCCTTGAACTTTTCCTCTGATTCTTTGTTATCAGGGTTCCGGTCTGGATGATGCTTTAACGCAAGGTTCCTGAAGGCCTTTTTGAGGTCAGCGTCCGATGCGTCACGGGGCACTCCGAGAATCGCATAGTAGTCTTTCATTTGTCTTTCTTGTCGACATCCTCAAACTCTGCCTCGACGACTTCTTCCTCCGGCTTCTTGGCAGCGCCTGCTCCGGCAGCCTGTCCCTCCTGACCGGAATGGCCTGCACCTGTCTTGTACATATGCTCTGCTATCTTATATGAGGCCTTTGTGAGCTCTTCTATTGCAGCCTTTATCTCTTCAGGATTGCTGCTCGTATCCTTAACGTTTTTACACTTCCCGAGTGCTGACTCCAGATCCTTCCTCTCCGGCTCTGTCAGCTTATCACCATACTCCTTGAGCGACTTCTCAGCAGTATAGACAAGCGTGTCAGCCTCGTTCTTTGCCTGAACAAGCTCTTTCTTCTTCCTGTCTTCATCTGCATGAGACTCGGCATCACGCATCATCTTCTTTATCTCGTCTTCTGTAAGGCCGCTCGAGGCTGTTATCCTAATGGACTGTTCCTTGCCGGTGCCGAGGTCTTTTGCGGAGACATGCAGTATGCCGTTAGCGTCAATATCGAACGACACCTCTATCTGAGGCACGCCCCTCGGTGCAGAAGGTATGCCTACGAGTTCGAAGACACCGAGCAGTTTATTGTCTGAAGCCATCTCCCTTTCGCCCTGATGAATCTTTATGGTGACTGCAGGCTGGCTGTCCGATGCTGTTGAGAATACTTGGCTCTTCTTTGTGGGTATGGTTGTGTTCTTCTCTATTATCTTCGTAAAGATGCCTCCGAGGGTCTCTATGCCGAGAGAGAGCGGTGTTACATCAAGGAGCAGCACCTCCTTCATATCACCTTTCAGAACAGCAGCCTGAATTGCAGCTCCGACTGCGACCACCTCATCAGGGTTCACAGACCTGTTTGGCTCCTTGTTGAAAAATGTCTGGACAGTCTGCTGCACCTTGGGCATACGCGTCTGACCTCCGACGAGTATCACCTCATCAATGTTAGACTGTGAGAGGCCTGCATCATTCAAGGCAATCTTGCAAGGCCCGGTCGTCTTTTCTATAAGGTCTCCTGTAAGCTGCTCGAGCTTCGCCCTTGACAGCTTCATGAGAAGGTGCTTTGGTCCTGCTGCATCAGCAGTGATGAAAGGCAGGTTCATCTCTGTCTCTGTTGCAGTCGAGAGCTCTATCTTCGCCCTCTCTGCTGCCTCTTTGAGCCTCTGGAGCGCCATCTTGTCGCTCTTAAGATCAATCCCCTGATCCTTTCTGAACTCCTCTACCATCCAGTCTATTACCCTGAGGTCAAAGTCATCGCCACCGAGATAAGTATCACCGTTTGTCGACCTTACCTCAATCACACCCTCACCTATCTCGAGCACAGAGACATCGAATGTCCCACCTCCAAGGTCATATACGGATATCTTCTCCTCTTTTTTCTTGTCAAGGCCATATGCCAAAGCCGCTGCTGTCG
Organism: Thermodesulfovibrionales bacterium; assembly: GCA_919901585.1. GTDB lineage: Bacteria > Nitrospirota > Thermodesulfovibrionia > Thermodesulfovibrionales > UBA9159 > CAKKPH01. Next base: position 7,128 of record CAKKPH010000034.1, read on the forward strand.
GCTCGTTTATTATCCTCAGTACATTCAACCCTGCGATCTTGCCTGCATCTTTTGTCGCCTGCCTCTGGCTGTCGTCAAAGTAGGCAGGGACAGTTATTACAGCCTCTGTGACAGGCTCTCCGAGGTAGTCCTCAGCAGCCTGCTTGAGCTTCTGGAGTATCATCGCCGATATCTCGGGCGGAGAGTATACTTTTCCCCTTGCCTCGACATGGGCATCATTGTTCGGGGCGTTAACAATCTTGTAGGGATGTCTCTTCTTTGCAGGGTGTACCTCAGCAGAATTGAATTTCCTGCCCATTTGCCTCTTGCTTGTTCTGCAAGGCGATCGTCAAAAACAACTTCTTCTAGTGAATAGTCTGGCAATGAAAGTTCGAGAGTCTCGATTGTTCGTACAGCTGGAGAGCAAATGACTTTATCGAATGATATTTTCTCTCTTATTAAT
>CAKKPH010000035.1 GCA_919901585.1 Thermodesulfovibrionales bacterium
CAGAGGACCTCCTGACATACGCAAGACAGGACGAACTCAGATTGGAGGAATTTGATCTTCCTGTGCTGATAAATGAAGTCATGTCTTCCATTAGCCTGCCGGAGGATATAAGAGTCACGGTTAACTTACCCAAAACCCGGTTTATGATATCTGACAGGGACAAGGTGAGGCAGATAATATTAAACCTCATACAGAACAGCCTTGATGCTATGGATAAGGGCGGTTCCTTAACTATCACCGCAGAAGACAAAAAGAACAGCACCGGTCTGAGCGTTTCCGACACAGGTATCGGGATTGATTCGGATTCAACAGACAAGGTCTTCAAGCCTTTTTACACAACAAAGGCAAAGGGCACCGGACTTGGCCTCGCAATAGTCTGGAGGTACATAAGTGCCCTTGGCGGCAAAATATCAGTAGAGAGCGAAAAAGATAAGGGCACAACATTCCGTATCTTGATCCCGAAGAAGATAAAAAAGGTAGCCTAATAACATGAACATGGAAAACTTCAGGATACTCATAGTGGATGATGAACAGAGCTTCTCCCTCCTCCTTTCTGAGATACTCAGGGGTGAAGGATATAGGGTAAGGTCTGCAATAAACGGTAATGAGGCGCTCAATGTTATCGACTCTTACAACCCTGACCTTGTAATCACTGACCTTAAGATGCCTGTCATGGACGGTATAACATTGATGGCCAATGTAAGGGCAAAGTACCCTGAAATCGACTTCATAATGATAACCGCCTTTGCGACTGTTGAGAGTGCTGTTAACGCAATGAAGCTCGGGGCAATGGACTATATAACAAAGCCCTTGAAAGAGCCTGAAGAGCTCAGGCAGTTAGTCCTGAAGGCTTATGATAAGTACAGGATTCTGAATGAGAACAAGGCGCTGCGTGACGAACTGCAGGGCGACCTGCCGCAAATGGAGCTTATATTCGCAGGGCTTGAGGATATTGTCGAAGATGTCAAGGCCGTTGCAGCGACAGATACAACAGTCATCCTCTACGGAGAGACAGGCACAGGCAAGACCCTCATTGCAAAGATCATCCATCAGCTAAGCAACAGGAAGGGTTTATTTGTGACAGTCAACTGTGCGTCAATACCCGAGAACCTGCTCGAGTCTGAGTTTTTTGGTTATGAAAAAGGCGCATTCACAGGCGCTGTTAAATCTAAGAAAGGGAAGTTTGAGTTCGCTAACAACGGGACAATATTTCTCGATGAGATTGCCGAGATGACCCCTAACCTGCAGGCAAAACTGCTCAGGGTGCTGCAGGATAAGAGCTTCGAAAGGCTCGGCGGGCTCGATACCTTAAAAACTGATGTGAGGGTAATCACCGCGACTAACAGGGACCTTAAAGCACTGGTTGCAGATAAGAGGTTCAGGGAAGACCTCTATTACAGGCTCAATGTATTCCCGGTCCTTATCAAACCTTTAAGGGAAAGAGCTAAGTTCATCCCTCAATTGACCGGTTATATCGCAAAAAAGCTATCGTTAAAGATAGGCAAGGCCATAAAGGATATCCCTGATGAGTCGATGCAGAGACTTATGTCATACCAGTGGCCCGGCAATATAAGGGAGCTTGAGAACACAATTGAAAGGGCGATAATCCTGAGCAGGGATGGAAGGCTATTAATTCCGCGCCTCGAAGCGCCTGCTGAAGATATGTTCTCCGGAGACATGAAAAACATAGAGAAAAAGGCTATAGAGAACGCGTTGAAGAAGACAAACGGAAACAGAAAGTCAGCCGCTGAAATCCTCGGCATATCACTCAGGTCATTGCAGTATAAGATAAAGGATTACGGGATTGAGATATAGCCGGAATATGGCATCCTCAAGAAAGAAGACAAAGAAGCCCCATCACCTCCAATGGGTCATAGAACCCCTCATGGAAGAACCGAGCTTTCTGCAAAAACCCATGTTCGGCTGCCAGGCCTGTTATCTTCATGGGCGACTGGTCCTCGCGCTCTGTTCAGGGGAAGAACCCTGGAATGGACTGCTGATTCCGACAGACCATCAGTTCCATGAATCTATCCGCAAGGAGTTCAAGGATGTGAAACAGCATCCAGTCCTGAAGAAATGGCTTTACTTGAATGAGACTACCGAGGATTTTGAATCTACAGCCTCTGATATTGTCGAAGCGATCAGGGCGAATGACCAACGCTTCGGGGTTGAACCGAAAGAAAAAGCTCGGGGCAAGCGGATTAATGATAAATATATAGAGGGCCGTTGATTTCTCAACTCTTTGCATGCTGTTTTATATAAGGTTAAATGAATGCCATAAGGAAGGGACATAGATGAAGGCGCTTATTCCGGTTGATGTGGTCGAGCGGAAAATTTTACTTATCCGTGGGCATAAGGTCATGTTAAGCACTCATCTGGCTGAATTATATGGAGTAGAAACAAGGGCTTTAAATCAGGCCGTTAAAAGAAACATCAAAAGATTTCCTGAAGACTTTATGTTTCATCTGAATGCAACTGAAGCCGCTCAACTGGTATCTCAAAATGTGATACCACACAAAAAATATTTTGGAGGCTCTTTGCCTTATGTTTTTACAGAGCAGGGAGTTGCCATGCTTTCCAGTGTGCTTAACAGCGAAAGGGCAGTTCAGGGCAACATTGCCATAATGAGGACATTTGTTAAA
>CAKKPH010000036.1 GCA_919901585.1 Thermodesulfovibrionales bacterium
TTCCCAACCTCCCATCTTCCCAACTTCCCAACCTCCCAGCTTCCCAACTTCCCAGCTTCCTCATTTGATGTCCTTTCTTTTATCGTGTTATTATTATAATGGCTATATAAGATTCGTGGTTAGCTGATTTACAGGGAGGATATTTTTTCATGCTGATTGTGCAGAAATACGGCGGGACTTCTGTCGGGAATGTTGAGAGGATAAAGGCGGTTGCTGAAAGGGTCGTGCGGACCGCAAATGAGGGCAACAGCGTTGTTGTCATCGTCTCTGCAATGTCAGGCGAGACAGATAAGCTCATAGGCCTTGCAAACCAGATATCACAGAACCCGAGCGAGAGGGAGATGGACCTGCTCCTTTCATCTGGCGAGCGTGTGACGAGTGCACTCACTGCTATGGCCATAGAGGCGCTCGGCAGGAAGGCTATAGCTTTGACAGGCAGGCAGGCAGGCATAATAACGGACACTGTACATACAAAGGCGAAGATAGAGAAGATATCAGGCGACAGGATAAGGAAGGCGCTCGATGAGGGTTATGTGGTTGTGATAGCAGGTTTTCAGGGCGTCACTGAAGGAGAGTCGGAGGTCACTACGCTGGGCAGGGGAGGCTCTGACCTCTCGGCTGTTGCGATAGCCTCCGGCATTAATGCGGATGTGTGCGAGATATATACTGATGTCGACGGTGTTTATACCACCGACCCTAACATCGTGTCTGAGGCGAGGAAACTCAGCAAGATATCCTATGAGGAGATGCTTGAGCTTGCGAGCCTCGGCGCAAAGGTGTTACAGACGCGGTCTGTAGAATTTGCGATGAAGCATGGAGTGCCTGTCGTTGTCAGGTCAAGTTTTAACGATAATCCCGGCACGCTCGTTACCAAGGAGGATGTTGATATGGAAAAAGTTGTGGTATCAGGGGTCGCATACGACAAGAATCAGGCTAAGATAACTGTAATGGGAGTGCCTGACAAGCCCGGCATTGCTGCCAAGCTTTTCAAGGGGATTGCTGATGCCAATATAGTCGTCGACATGATAGTCCAGAACGTGAGCAGCGACTCTAAGGCTACAGATATATCCTTTACAGTGCCGAAGACCGACAACAAAAAGGCCCTGAAGATGACTGAGGATATGGCAAGGGAGCTCGGCGCAAAGGGTGTTACCCTGCGTGAGGACACTGCTAAGATATCGATCGTCGGCGTCGGCATGAGGACCCATTCAGGAGTTGCGGCAAAGATGTTCGAGACCCTTGCCGGGCATAGCGTGAATATTATGATGATAAGCACTTCTGAAATAAAGGTATCATGCGTCATAGATGCAAAATATACCGAGCTTGCTGTCAGGGTTCTGCACGATGCGTTCGGACTTGAAGCGTAAATCGTGAAGCGTAAACCGTGATATGATACGGGTAGGAGATGAAAGATAAAAAAATAGAGATTTTTGATACTACCTTGAGGGATGGGGCCCAGACAGAGGATATCTCTTTCTCTGTTGAGGACAAGCTCCGCATCACAGAGAAACTCGACGAACTCGGTATCCATTATATCGAAGGCGGCTGGCCGGGCTCAAACCCTAAAGATATAGAGTATTTCAAAAAGGTGAGGAAGGTGCCTCTCGAAAACTCGAAGATAGTTGCGTTCGGGAGCACTCACAGGCCGGGGCATAAGGTTGAGGATGATGCCAATATCAAGGCGCTTTTAAATGCCAGGGCAGGTATAGTAACAATAGTCGGGAAGACCTGGGACTTCCATGTGAAGGAGGCGCTGAGAATAACGCTGGAGGAGAACCTCGATATTATTTCCGCCTCTATCGCATACCTTAAGAGACATGTCGGAAAGGTATTCTTTGATGCAGAGCACTTCTTTGACGGCTACAGGGACAACCCTGAGTTCTCGATGAAATGCCTGCTCTCTGCAGAGGAGGCAGGTGCTGACTGCATTGTGCTCTGCGATACGAACGGCGGCACCCTTCCGCACGAAATCGAAAGCATCATTAAAGATGTTATTGAAAGACTCCGAACTCCGAACTCCGAACTCCGAACTAAAATAGGCATACATGCCCATAATGACTCGGAGTGCGCTGTTGCGAATTCTCTCCTTGCCGTTGAGCTCGGCGCATCTCAGGTGCAGGGCACGATCAACGGGCTCGGAGAACGCTGCGGGAATGCGAACCTCTGCTCTATACTCCCGAGCCTCCAGATAAAGCTTGGGTTCAGTGCTATCAGTGATGAACAGATGAGAAGGCTGAGGGAGGTCTCGAGGTTTGTTAACGAGATCGCAAACATAAGGCATTTCAAGAGGCAGCCGTTTGTCGGTGACAGCGCCTTTGCGCACAAGGGCGGGATCCATGTGAGCGCCGTACTCAAGAGGCCGGAGACCTACGAGCATATGAGGCCCGGGCTTGTCGGCAACTCTCAGAGGGTTCTTATATCAGACCTTGCGGGCAAGGGCAATATCCTGAGGAAGGCCTCAGAGTTCGGCATTAAACTTGATCCTGAATCGCCGCAGATTCAGGACATAGTTAGAGAGCTCAAGGATCTGGAGAATCAGGGCTTCCAGTTCGAGGGTGCAGAGGCCTCCTTCGAGCTTCTTATGAAAAAGACGCTCGGCCTGCACAAGAGGTTTTTTGATCTTATAGGCTTCCGTGTGATTATAGAGAAGCGAAAGGAAAAAGAGGAACCCCTTAGCGAGGCTACAATTATGGTGAAGGTCGGAGGACACATAGAGCATACTGCTGCAACAGGCAATGGCCCTGTGAACGCCCTCGACAATGCCCTGAGGAAGGCGCTCGAGAAGTTCTATCCAGAGCTTAGGGATGTGAAGCTGCTTGATTATAAGGTCAGGGTCCTGACTGCCGGCAAGGGCACTTTTGCAAAAGTGAGGGTCCTTATAGAGTCCGGGGACGAAGAGAGGAGATGGGGGACTGTCGGGGTGTCTGAAAACATCATTGAAGCATCATGGCAGGCACTCGTCGACAGCATTGAGTATAAACTGCTGAAAGCATAGAGCAGAGAGCTGAGAGTTTTTTTATAAAAAAGGAGGAATTGAACATGAAGGTCTATTATGACAGTGATGCAAAGATGAAGTTTCTCAAAGGCAAGAAGATAGTGATAATGGGATACGGCAGTCAGGGGCATGCCCATGCCAATAACCTCAGGGAGAGCGGCATGGATGTCACTATCGGAATCAGAAAAGGTGCGAGTTGGGACAAGGCTGCTGCAGCAAAGTTTAAGGTCAGGACGCCTTCAGAGGCTGCAAGGACTGCTGACATTATCATGATACTCCTGCCTGATGAGCTTCAGGGTGATGTTTACAGGAACGAGATCGCTCCGAATATCAAAAAAGGCGCATACCTTGCCTTTGCTCATGGGTTTAATATCCATTTCGGCCAGATCGTGCCTTCACCTGATATCAACGTGTTTATGGCTGCACCAAAAGGTCCGGGACATCTTGTGAGGTCTGAATATACAAAGGGAAGCGGGGTGCCGTGCCTTATAGCCATACATCAGGACCCGTCAGGCAATACAAAAGAGTTAGCGCTCGCATATGCCTCGGCGATCGGCGGCGGACGCGCAGGCATTATAGAGACGACCTTCAGGGAAGAGACAGAGACAGACCTTTTCGGAGAGCAGGTTGTGCTTTGCGGAGGGATTACCTCTCTGATTCAGGCAGGCTTTGAGACGCTTGTAGCGGCCGGTTATGCGCCTGAGATGGCTTACTTTGAATGCCTGCATGAGGTAAAGCTCATTGTTGACCTTATCTATGAAGGCGGCATCTCTAACATGAGGTATTCGATAAGCAACACAGCACAATATGGGGATCTGACAAGAGGGCCGAGGATAATCACTGAAGAGACTAAGAAGGAGATGGGGAAGATCCTCGGTGAGATACAGGACGGTGTGTTTGCCAGGGAGTGGATGCTTGAGTGCAAGGCTAACAAGCCGGTATTTAATGCCCTTACAAGGAAAGGCGAGAGGCACCAGATAGAAGAGGTTGGGGGCAGACTGAGGGCCATGATGCCCTGGCTCAAGAAGGGCAAGCTTGTAGATAAATCGAAGGCGTAAAGGCAGGCAATAGGCTACAGGCAATGGGCAATAGCAAAAAAGAATATTGTGAAATTATTACCTTAAAATCAGTGGTGGCAGTTCAGTTCAACTGCCTGTCGCCTATCGCCTATCGCCTATTGCCGGCGGATAGCTACGATGTTTAGATTTGCCCCTGAAGGCTATCCGTATATCGCATTTTTTGGAATAGTGGCCATAATTGCGTTCATGGCAGGCGGTGCATGGACAGCCCTCCTGCCTTTTATTCTGACCCTGTTCATGCTCTATTTCTTCAGGGATCCTGAGAGGGATGTCCCTGAAGGCGAAGGCATATTTGTTGCGCCTGCTGACGGGAAGGTGATCCTTATCAGTAAGATTCCCGGTGATTCTCTGCCTTCCTTGATAAGTGAAGACAGCAGGGGCCATGTGATGATAAGCATCTTTATGTCACCCCTCGATGTCCATGTGAACAGGTCACCCTGTGACGGGGTTGTTGAATCTGTCCTGCATACTCCGGGTAGGTTCATCTCAGCGTTCAAGCCGGAGGCGTCCACTCAGAACGAGAATATCGCTATGGTGTTGAGCACAAAATATGGAAGGGTCCTTGTGCGTCAGGTCGCGGGCTTTATAGCGAGGAGGGCTGTCTGCAGGGTTAAGGCCGGCGATGCACTGAAAGGCGGAGGGCGTTACGGTGTCATAAAATTCAGTTCAAGGGTGGATATCTATCTGCCTGAAGGCGCAAGGGTTATGGTCGGCATTAATGACAGGGTCAAGGCAGGCGAGACAGTTATCGGCAGGATCTGACTATCATCCTGCATCGCAGTAATCCGTAAAGCAGTGGATTCCCTCAGCAAAAAATGCCTGTTTTTATTATAATTACATCATAATGACCGAAGGCCGTTTAAATCAGGAGGATAAACAATGGTTTTGAGATATCCAAGGCATCCTGACTATAAGCCAAAGAAGGGTGTTTACCTCCTCCCCAACACAATAACCCTATGCGGCATGTTCTGCGGCTTCTATGCTATTGTCTCTGCCGTTAACGGCAACTTCCTCCATGCAGCATGGGCTATAGTGCTTGCTAACATCTTTGACGGCCTTGACGGCTGGATTGCGCGTCTCACAGGCACGACAACGAGGTTCGGCATTGAGCTTGACTCGCTCTCTGACCTGGTTGCGTTCGGGGTTGCGCCGTCTGTGATGATCTACAAGTGGGCGCTTCTGCCTTTTGGGAGGCTCGGCTGGGCTGCGGCGTTCCTTTTTGTTGCCTGTGGTGCGCTCAGGCTTGCGAGGTTCAATATACAGACCGGGACTACGGGTTCTAAGTCGTTCAAGGGCATGCCGATTCCTGCAGCAGCCACTGTGCTGGCGTCGGTAATAATATTCTATTATGATTATTGGAAAGGGCTGCCCGGAAAGAGCGTCTTTTTCCTTGCTATCACAATTATACTATCTTTATTGATGGTCAGCACCATACGCTACCACGGCCTTAAGGAGATAGACTTCAAGGAAAAAAAGCCGTTCTGGTTCCTTATTGTGGTTGTGTTTATACTCTTTGTGCTGTTCATACACCCGTCAACAGCTATCTTCATCTTTGCAATGGCATACCTTGTTTGGGGTATAATCGAGAATATATATATGACTGTAATGAGAAGGGTATTTAAAAAGGAAGCAGCGGAATCCGGGGATACAGAGGAGCATCTGCGAGAGGTAAAGAAATGAGGACTATAAAGATATTCGACACAACACTGAGGGACGGCGAGCAGTCGCCGGGCGCCTCTATGAATGTTAATGAAAAGGTGCAGGTTGCGAAACAGCTTGCGCGTCTCGGCGTTGATATAATCGAGGCAGGCTTTGCGATAAGCTCTCAGGGCGACTTTGATGCTATCAAAAAGATAGGGGATGAAGTCGAGGGCCCTGTCATCTGCAGCCTTGCTCGGGCAAAGGAAGAGGACATAAAGAGGGCCTGGGAGGCGCTTAAGGATGCACCCAAAAAGAGGATACACACATTTCACTCTACTTCTGATATACATCTGAAATACCAGTTCAGGGTGAGCCGGGAGGAAGCGCTGAAGCGGTCTGTCGGTATGGTGAAGCTCGCAAAGAGCTTTGTCGAGGACGTAGAGTTCTCGCCTATGGATGCAACCAGGACTGATCTGCCCTATCTGATCGAGGTGGTTGAGGCGGTAGTCGACGCCGGTGCCTTGACTGTGAATATCCCTGATACAGTAGGGTACACAACACCGACAGAGTTCGGGGAGATGATTAAGGCGATAAAAGAGAGGATAGGCGATAGGGCAGTCATCGCAGTGCACTGCCATAATGACCTCGGCCTTGCGGTCGCCAACTCGCTCTCTGCGATCCTGAACGGAGCGGGTCAGGTCGAATGCACAATAAACGGCATCGGCGAGAGGGCAGGCAACTGTTCGATGGAAGAGATCGTGATGAACCTGCGCACGCGCAGTGACTTTTACAATGCAGGCACAAACATAAACACAAAGGAGATCATACGCACCAGCAGGCTGATAACCAGGATAACGGGGATACCTGTGCAGCCGAACAAGGCAATTGTCGGCGCTAATGCCTTTGCGCATGAGTCCGGCATTCATCAGGACGGCCTCCTTAAGGAAAAGATGACATACGAGATAATCCGTCCTGAGGATATAGGGTTGCAGCAGACCGAGCTTGTGCTCGGCAAGCATTCAGGGAGGCATGCGTTCAAGGCAAGGCTTAAGGAACTCGGCTATGACCTTAGCCCTGAGCAGACAGAGATAGCCTTCGAAAAGTTCAAGCACCTGGCTGACCAGAAGAAGAATATCTTCGATGAGGATATAGAGACCCTCGTCTCTGAGGAGGTCTCGAAGATGCCGGAGACATACAGCCTTGTGGACCTGTCTGTGTCGAGCGGTACGAATGTAAAGCCCACTGCTGCGCTGAAGCTGAAGATTGGCGATAATGTCATCGACAGGATGGAGCACGGCGACGGTCCTGTCGACGCTGTGTACCGGGCGATATCTGCTATCACAGAGACAAAGAGCAGCCTCATAAAATTTGAGGTGAAGGGTATCACCGGCGGGACCGATGCGCTCGGTGAGGTTGTTGTTTATCTTGAGGAAGACGGCAGGAATGCCAGGGGACATGGCTCTGACACTGATATAATCGTGGCTTCTGCCAAGGCGTATATAAACGCCTTGAACAAGCTCGCAGCAAAAAAGTCCAGATAGAGAAGCATCCGGTGCATGTCTCTGGCTTGCTTTAGTTTTGTTGCCGGAATTTCGGGTGCTTTCGCAGTACCCTTTCTGTTCATCCCCTTGACATCTGGTATCAATATTGATACTATAACTGTATGCCTGCGCTAAAAGGGGTCCTTGAGAAAATGCGTAGTAATCCGGCAGGGGTCCGCTTTGCTGACCTCTGCAAGATATGTGACCACTATTTTGGGCAGGCCAGGCAGGCGAGCGGAAGTCATCGAGTGTATAAAACACCGTGGAGCGGCGACCTGCGGGTAAATATCCAGAATAGCAAAGGGCGTGCAAAGACGTATCAGGTCAAACAGGTTCTCAAGGCAATTGAACGATTGGAGGTCGAACATGACACAGAAAAATAACAAGTATACCTATCGCGTCACATGGTCGGAAGAAGACGCTGAATACGTTGGGCTTTGCGCCGAGTTTCCAAGCCTCAGCTGGCTGGCGCATACACCCGAGGCTGCATTGAAGGGCACCCGCAAGCTTGTAAACGAGGTTGTTGCGGACATGCTTCGCAACGAAGAACCTGTTCCTGAGCCAATAGCCACCAAACATTTCAGCGGCAAGTTCATGGTCCGTGTTCCGCCTGACGTGCATCGCCAACTGGCGATGCAGGCGGCTGAGGCCGGTGTGAGCCTTAACCGGTTGGCAAGCGCAAAGCTCGGTCAATAAACATACTGAATCGATCAAGAAGAATGCGTCTAACCTGCCGATGCGTTTCTTAACAGCCAATACTGCTAATTTTTTAATGGCCCTTGTCATTCCTTCAGGCATAGCGCTATAATATTCACTCCCATACACTGATCCGGAGGCAATATGACTATTACTGAGAAGATATTTGCTGCTCATTCAGGCAGGAAAGAGGTGTCGGCAGGCGAGCTCGTGAATGCAAAAGTCGACCTCATACTCGCCAATGACATTACGGCCCCTATTGCGATACAGGAGTTTAAGAAGACAGGCGCAAAGGATGTCTTTGACAGGAGCAGGGTGGCATTCATCCCCGACCATTTTGCACCACAGAAGGACATTAAGGCTGCTGAGCAGTGCAAGATGTTAAGGGAGTTCTCCAGAGACCAGAGGCTTGAGCTCTATTTTGAGGTCGGCAGGATGGGCATTGAGCATGCACTCCTGCCTGAACAGGGGCTTGTAGTACCCGGAGATATGGTCATCGGAGCTGACAGCCATACATGCACCTACGGCGCACTCGGCGCCTTTGCGACAGGCGTAGGCTCAACTGATGTCGCTTCTGCAATGGCGACCGGAGAGTGCTGGTTTAAGGTGCCGGAGTCGATGAGGTTTATATATTCCGGCAGGCTCAATAAGTGGGTCGGCGGGAAAGACCTGATACTGCATACAATAGGCGATATCGGTGTAGACGGTGCATTATATATGGCTATGGAATTCGAGGGCGATGCGATAAGGAGCCTGCCTATGTACGGGAGGCTTACGATCTGTAATATGGCGATCGAGGCAGGCGGCAAGAGCGGTATCATAGTCCCTGATAGTATAACTGAGGACTATGTCAGGGCAAGGGCAAAAAGGCCGTATCAGTTCTATACATCCGACAGCAGTGCCGGATATGCTGAAACGAGGGAGTATGACTGCTCAAAGATCCCTCTTACAGTAGCATGCCCCCATCTGCCTTCAAATACAAGGCCTGCCGGTGAGCTCTCAGATATAAGTATTGATCAGGTCGTTATCGGATCATGCACAAACGGCCGGCTCGAAGATTTGAGAGAGGCTGCAGAGGTCATAAAGGGCAGGAAGGTGAACCCGAATGTCAGGATGATAGTATTCCCGGCAACGCAGCAGATATACAAGGCTGCGATGAAGGAAGGGCTTATCGACATATTCATAGATGCAGAGGCGGCTGTATCCACACCCACATGCGGCCCATGCCTTGGCGGGCATATGGGCGTTCTCGCAAAGGGTGAGAAGGCAATTGCTACTACTAACAGGAATTTTGTAGGAAGGATGGGGCACCCTGAGAGCGAGGTATATCTGTCAGGCCCAGCAGTGGCTGCTGCTACTGCAGTGCTTGGCAGGATAGGCGTCCCTGAAGAGGTCGGAAAATAATGGAGAAGAAAAATAAGGCATTAAAGCTCGGGCTTCCGAAAGGCAGCCTTCAGGAATCGACGTTAAGGCTCTTTAAAAAGGCAGGCTATCACATTACTGTCTCATCACGTTCATACTATCCTGTGTTTGATGATGCTGAGATAGAGTCCATGCTCATAAGGGCTCAGGAGATGGCGAGGTATGTCGAGGACGGACACCTCGACTGCGGTCTTACCGGTCTTGATTGGGTGCTCGAATATAATGCTGATGTTGTTGAGGTCGCAGAGCTGAAGTACGCTAAGGAGGGCTTCAGTCCGGTAAGATGGGTTGTTGCCGTGCCTACGGACTCAAAGATCAGGACACTAAAAGACCTTCAGGGCAAGCGCATCGCAACAGAGCTCGTAGGTTTTACAAAGAGGTTCCTTAAATCAAAAGGCATAAAGGCAGAGGTAGATTTCTCATGGGGTGCCACTGAGGTGAAACCGCCTGACCTTGCGGATGCAATTGTCGAGCTCACAGAGACAGGCTCGTCCCTGAGGGCTAACAACCTCAGGATAGTAGATACCCTCATTGAGTCCACTACGCGTTTTATTGCGAACAAGAAGGCCTGGCAGGACAAGTGGAAGAGGCAGAAGATGGAGAATGTAGTCCTCCTTCTCAAGGGCGCACTCTCTGCAGAGGAAAAGGTCGGGCTGAAGATGAATGTCCCTGAAAAGGCCTTCAAGAAGGTCCTGAGCCTTTTATCAGCCATGCACTCTCCGACAGTCTCTTCCCTCTCTGACAGCGGATGGTATGCGATTGATGTTGTTATTGACGAGAGGGTTGTAAGGGACATTATACCGAAGCTGAAGAGCGCAGGCGCCTCCGGCATAGTAGAGTACCAGTTGAACAAGGTAATCCCGTAAGAAGGATTCAAGGGGTCAAGGGTTCGAGTGAAATGTTAAAAAATTACGAAGAGTTAGAGGTTGTAAGGATGCTTGAGGTACTTATTAAATCCTTAAATAAAAAACACTTGAACCCTCGAATCCTATTTAGCAACTAACTGAGTGAAGTTTTTTCTTCGGCCTTAAATCTGTTTCGGGTGGGTAATAATGCCGGTCATTTCAACAGACTCAAAGAGCAATAGGCTTCTGAGGGACCCCTTCTCTTTAATAAACTCGCTCGAGGATGCCGTGCTCCTGCTTGATAGAAAATACGTTGTGGTATTCATCAACAGGAAGGGCGAAGAGTTCTTCGGCAAGGGGCACCGCGAGATCGTAGGCAGAAAATTAAGGGAGATATTCCCTGATACGGGGTCGATCCTCAAGCTCGCAGGCAAGGCAATAAAGGAGCTGCGGTCATTCAGCGCAAAGGATGTCGAGGCGAAGATAAACGGCGTGTCAAAGGTCGATTTCCAGATCTCGCCGTTTTTTCTTGAAGACAGGTGCGAGGGCATAATGCTCT
>CAKKPH010000037.1 GCA_919901585.1 Thermodesulfovibrionales bacterium
GAAAGAGGTCTTTAATTTGTTAATGTCACATCCATAAAAGTCAGTCCTTCCAACAGCGCCCGCAAAGAGGGTATCTCCAGTTATAACCACATCCTGACCGAAAAGGCATATGCTTCCCGGGCTATGGCCGGGCGTGTGGAGCACCTTAAACTGCAGACCTCCAACCTCTATGACGTCTCCCTCATCAACAAATGTGTCAGGCTCAGGAAGCGGGGCAAGTTCGTATCCCCATATTGCGCCCTGGTCTTGCGCTGCATTGTAAATCTCGAGCTCATTCCGGTGGATTATGATCTCCGCATTAGTCGCTTTTTTTATGTCAGGGACTGCGCCCACATGGTCAAAGTGTGCATGTGTGCAGACGATGTAATCAGGCGATATGCCCTCGTTCTCAACAACCTCTATTATCCTGTCCGGTTCATCGCCCGGGTCTATTATCATCGCTTTCCTTGTGGCCTCATCTGCGATTATAAAGCAGTTTGCTTCAAGAGGTCCGACAGGGATGATCCTGATTATCATGAATTCCTCCGTCTCAGTTTATCCTTAAAAGCTGAATATAAATAATAGAGCTCGTCGCTCTTTAGCAGGTGGCAGGCGACAGAGTAAATGATTACAGACAGGAGTATGGTGCCTGAGAGGTAAAGTGTCTTTTCCATAACCATTCCGCCGGCCTTCCAGATATCGCCTCTTATTATAACCCAACCTGTAACCCCCATGAAAGCCGAGGCAAGGCATATCTTCATGAATGAGCTAATAATCCTTCTTGCGTCGATGCTGCCCATCTTTTTCCTAAGGAAATAAAAAAGGAGCAGAAAATTCAGGCCTGAAGCAGAGGCATTTGCGAGTGCGAGGCCTGAGTGCTTAAGAGGGTTCATAAGGATTAGGCTCATCACGATATTCGTCAGCATTGCAATAACCGCAACCCTGACAGGCGTCTTTGTGTCATGCAGCGAATAGAACGTAGCAGTTACAATCCTGACGCCTACGATTGCCCATATGCCTGTCGCATAAAACAATAGTGCATCTGCAGTGCCTGCAGTAGCGTTGTAATCAAACAAGCCTCTCTGGAAGAGTATATTCACAATCGGCTCCCTGAGTGCAATGAGCCCTGCCATGGCAGGGACAGTTATAAAGAAGAGCAGCCTTAATGCAAAGGAAAAGTCATCTCTCAGCTTGCGGGTTTCACCCCTTGAGGCATGCTCTGACAATGAGGGGAGCACAGCCATGCCCATAGCGACACCGAAAATCCCTATTGGAAACTGAATGAGCCTCATCGAATAATAGAGGTATGTGATGCTGCCCTGAGGCAGGTATGATGCGAGTATCGTGCTTATAAATATATTCACCTGTGCTACTGCCATGCCCATCGTTGCAGGCAGGATTAAGATAGACATCCTCTTCAGCCCCGGATGTCCGAATTCATATGCAGGCCGGAGGCTATAGTCATTTTTGAAAAAAACAGGCATCTGGAAGGCAAATTGTACAAGGCCTCCAAGGGTGACGCCTGCAGCAACTGCTATTATAGGCTGTTCAAGGAAGGGGACGAGCAGCAGGACTGCTGTGATTATAGAGACATTAAGCATTGCAGGCGCAAGGGAAGGCACAAAGAATATCCTTTTGATATTTAGCGCACCCATCACAAGCGCTGCGAGGCTGATGAACAAAAGAAACGGGAACATTATCCTCGTCAGGAGCACTGTCTGGGAGAACCTTTCAGGATTATTGCGAAAACCCGGCGCGATAACAGAGACTATTGCCGGAGCGAAGAGTATGCCGGCCAAACAGATAAGCCCGACAAACAGGATTATAAACGTGAAGGTTATCCTTACGAGCCGCTTTGCCTCTTCTTCACCGTGCCTTGTCCTGTAGTCTGTGAGTACCGGTATAAAGGCAGAGGACATTGAGCCCTCAGCAAAGATCTCCCTAAGCAGGTTTGGGATCCTGAAGGCGACAAAGAAAGTGTCTGATATTCCTGATGCGCCAAAGTACCCGGCGAGTACCATGTCCTTTACATAGCCGAGTATGCGGCTTATGAACGTAGCCACTGACATGAGTCCGGCGGCCTTGGCTATCCTTGTCTTTGAATCCATATTAGGGCAATTATAGCATAATGCCGTGTGAGGAAAAGAAGGGTGAGGAAAAGAAGGGGACGTTGTTACTTACGTTGCAAAACTCTTGACAGGCGAAGTGTTTTGATATAAAATTGTTCCATGCCTCGTCAAGCCCGCTTAGACAGTCCCGGAGCCCTGCACCATATCATGGTGCGTGGGATCAACAAGTCAGCTATCTTCAATGACGACGAGGACAAGAACCGCTTCATTGAGCGCTTGGGCGAGGGCATTATAGATGGCCGCTGCGCTGTTTATGCATGGGTTCTCATGGACAACCACGTTCATCTGCTCTTTCGAAGCGGGGGAAAGGGCATCTCCGCCGTCATGCGAAAGCTTCTTACTTGGTATGCCCAATACTTTAATCGCCGCCATAGAAGGACCGGCCACCTCTTTGAAAACCGCTATAAATCCATACTCTGTGATGAAGATATCTATCTTCTTGCGCTTGTTCGTTATATACATCTTAACCCTATCCGAGCTGCCATTATCACCACGATTGACGAATTAGACCTCTACCGGTGGAGCGGCCACCGAGCCATCATCGGCATGGAAAAACATCCATGGATGGATATTGACACTGTCCTATTGGAGTTTGGCGAGACAAAGCGAAAGGCCATAAACGAATATCGGCGTTTTGTAAAAGAAGGTATGGAGCATGGCCATGATCCGATGTTGAGCGGAGGCGGCCTGATCCGCAGTCTTGGCGGTTGGTCTCAGGTGCTTGCGTTCCGGAGAAAAAATCAACAGCAGGAGACTGACGAGCGGATTCTGGGAAGCGGTGAATTTGTTCAGGCGGTGCTCAAAGAAGCCGAGGAGCGTCATCTCCGGCAGTTCAAGATGCGGCGTGACGGCCGAACCATAGGGAAGGTTATTGAGGAAGAATGCGCCAAAGCTGGTGTTAGTCCGAGGGAACTCATGCGGGGCAGCCGCCGCAGCGCAGTGAGTCGAGTACGGGCTGAGATTGCATACCGGAGCAGAGACGAAATCGGAATTTCCTCGGCTGAAATAGCCCGTCACCTTGGTGTAGCAACATCGAGTATTACGAGGACAATAGAGAGGATGGATGAGAAAGGACGGGCAATGCAACGCAATGCAACGTAAGTAACAACGTCCCCAATCTTTCCCCCCCCAATTACTCGTTTGTCCTTACGTATAGCACCTCTGTGAGCTGTCGGCCGGTGCTGTATGGCTGCACATAAGACAACAAGTTCCGGATGTTTTTAACAATAATATTGTAAAAACCCTGCTTTTTGCCTTAAAATTCTTGAATGTCAATCCTCAATAAGATAGTGGAAAAGAAGAGGGAGAGGCTTAGTGCTGCAAGGGCCCGAACTCCATTGTCCAAATTAAGGTCAAGGATCTCTGACCTCGAAAAACCAAGGGACTTCATCAATGCGATTAAGAGGGACAATGGCCGTATCAAACTTATCGCTGAGATCAAAAAGGCGTCACCGTCAAAGGGAGTAATCAGGGAGGATTTTGACCCTGTCAGTATTGGAAGACTTTATGAAGAAGAATCTGCGGATGCTCTGTCCGTGCTTACTGAAGAAGATTTTTTCATGGGAAGCCTCGCATATATCCCTTTAGTCAGGAAGGTTACGACAAGGCCCCTGCTCAGGAAAGATTTCATCTTCGATGAGTATCAGGTCTATGAGGCGAGGGCAAACGAGGCTGACGCAATACTCCTTATCGCAGCAATACTCGAGAGGTCGCAGGCAGAAGAGTATCTCCATTTAAGCAGGGAACTCGGGCTGTCAGTACTTTTTGAGGTGCATGACCACGACGATTTAGAAACGGCCCTGCGTGTCGGCGCTGATATAATCGGGATAAATAACCGGAACCTCAAGGACCTGAAGATAGATCTGAATACGACATTTCTTCTGAAAAAACATATCCCTGACAATAAGGTCGTTGTCAGCGAGAGTGGTATAGCTAACAGGGCTGATGTGCTCAGGCTTCAGGATGCCGGCATTGACGCAATGCTTATCGGGACATCGTTTATGGAATCTCCGGATATCAGGGGGAAGATAAGGGAACTCTGCGGGAAGTGAGGTAACTTACTTAAGAATGGCAAGGGGACCCGGGTCCCCTTGCCATTCTTTTATCCTTCAATATTCAGATCAGGCCTGAGAGCAGACCAGTCCCTTCACCGCCTCTTTGAGCCATAAGAGCCTCGATCCGTTTATAACAGAGGCATTTGATGCAAGCATGAGCTCTTCTGGATTTGTATCGAGACCTTCTGTGCGTGAGAATGGTTTGAGTGACGGCTTTACCTTTATCTTCGCCGGCTTGAGAGCATCCTTCTCTGTCGCAGCCTTCATTTCTGAACCCATAGCCTTTGCGATATCTGCAAAGATATCCCTGTGCTCTCTTGCCGCCTCTGGGGAATCGATTCCCTTGTTAACCTGCCTCAGCCTTCCGAGATAATCGACTATTGTCCCCTCAGTCTCGAGGTAAGCTGTTGCAGGCAGGACTAAGTCGGCCTGGTCTGAAAGCCCTGTCCTGTGCGATGCCTGCACAACGAGAAAGTCAACATCAGGCCTCTCGTTAAGCGGGACTTCACCGATCACATAGAGGAGCTTATTGCCCCTGTCCGATACTACCTCGTTAAAGGTCTTTTCTCCCTCAAGGCCCATGAGTATCACGCCTTTTGCATTGCTCTCTAAGGGCACTGAAACTGCATTGCCCTTAAAAAGTGCAATGTTTGAAGCAGCCTGATAGAGGGCCGGAGAAGAGAGCAGAACAGGGTTTTTGGACTCGACAAATAAAGAGGCAGCCTTTTCTATCGCCTCTGTGACAACAGCGTTAGAGACAGCACCGGCCACCTTCTCATACGTTACGGAGCCTTTCTCCATAATCGCCCTTGCAAGCGCCCTTAATGCCTCAGGCTCATCCTCAGTGAGGCTCACAGCCGCTATTGAGGCGATGCGGGGCTCATATGAGTTTATCGTAATCAGTTTTGCACCGAGGTCGATTTTTTTCCTGATGAGTGCATCAAGCGCAGGCAACACCTTCTTCCACTGGTCAGGGTCAAGGCCGACAAGGACAAAGAGGTCAGCAGATGCCATGTCAGCGCCTTCTGATATCAGGGTGTCCTTGCTGCCATAGAGACTTGCAGTAGTGCTTATCTTCTTTGTCTTGACAACGTCAGCAGCGAATTTATTTAATGTCAGGGCGTCCTCGTTCAGGATCGAGGCAGTAGATACAAAGGCAGCATTCTCTCCTGCCTTTGTAAGCTTTTTTGCAATAGTCTCAATAGCGTCTTCCCATGTGGTCTCCTGAACCTCTCCGTTTACGCGTTTAAAAGGCGCTGCAATCCGCGTGTCTGCATTTATGCAGTCAAAGCCGAACCGCCCGTAAGCGCATATATAGTTTTCGGCATCACCTTCCTTGCCGGTATTTATCTTTCTGACCATGCCGTTCTTTTTGCTCACTACTATATCACAGGCGTTCCCGCAGAGGAGGCAGACAGAATCCTGCTTCTCATAGTCCCATTCCCTCCCCTTGCGCCACCTGTCGGCCTCGAGGATAGCATTTACAGGACAGACGTCAATGCAACTCCCGCAGAAGGTACAGTCTGTCTCGTGGAGCGGCTGGTCACTGCCTGCTATCACCTTCATGCCGACGCCCCTGCCCTTGAATTCGAGGATGTTAGTCCCCTGGTGTTTGCATATCCTTACACACTTTGCGCAGAGCACGCAGTAGTCAGGGTCGAGCTTGATAAAGGGATTTGCGTCATCATAACCGAAGCCGAAGCTCTTTCTCGAAAAAGTTGATTCCTTTATCTCGAAATCGTAGGCATACTTCATGAGGTTGCAGGAGCTCGCCTTTGTGCAGGTCATGCAGTCGAGCGGATGCATAGACACGATGAGGTCGGTTACGAACTTCCTTACCTCTTCGACCGCCTCTGTCTTTGTGTTTACGACCATCCCATCCTTGACCTTTGTGGTGCAGGCAGTCAACGGAACTTTCATGCCCTCTATCTCTACAAGGCACATCCTGCAGGCGCCTATGCCCTTAAGTCCTTTCAGATAGCAGAGGTTCGGGATGTGAATGCCGCCGGTCTCTGCAGCATCAATAAGGTTGGTGCCTTCCTGTACCTCGATCTTCTTACCATCTATGGTAATGTTAATCTTGTTTGTCATTTATTCCTCCTCTTTTATTATTAAACTCCGACAGGCTCATTTTTCTTTGCCTTGACGACTACTATTGCGCCGGTTGGACAGACATCGAGACAGTCACCGCATTTTACACACTTCTTCTGGCGTATCTCAAAAGGCAGGTACCCGCTCTGAAAGGGTTTTGCCTTTTCCCCGAATATTGCACTGTATTTACATACATCTATGCAGATGCCGCAGTTGTTGCATTTCTCAGGAATGATCCTGTATTCGATAAAGGCGTGGCAGACCATGTCAGGGCAGACACCATTGATATGCTCATCGAAAACCCCTGTCTCCATCCACTGCAGGATGAACTGGGCGGTATCCTTGCCCTTCTTGCACATGGAGCCTGCAAGCATGTCATTTGCTATGACCTTTAATACCTCAAGGTCTCTCTCTGTACCGTTGCCGTCCATTATCTTTTGGAGCCTTATCTTCGCCTCGTAGCTGCCGAGCGAGCATGGAAAGCACTTGCCGCACATTGGGCCGCTGTAAAACTCCTCAATATAGTAGAGGGCCTTCTGCAGGGGGCAGGATTTCTCCTCTGCGAGTTTCCTGATATCTTCTACCTTAAGCTCTTTCTTTTCTGTCATATCATCCTTATTAATTATCTTTAGCCTGGCAGATCATCTCCGGCATAAGACAGGACTCAAGGTCCTTGTATGATATCATTCCTATTACTTTTTCGTCTTCTGTAACAGGCAGATGACTGAGCTTCATCTCAGTCATTACATTCAGGGCCATGCTTGCATCGGTTAGTGCGCTCAGGGTCAGAGGATTGCGGGTCATTATGCCCTCTGCACGCTCATTCTTCAGCGAGGCGCTCTTTGCAGTGCAGTCTGAAATGTCAGTGTCGGAGATTATGCCTGCGAGTCTCTTTTTAGCATCATATACGAGCACTGAGCCTGCATTGTTTCCGTTCATCATTGCCGCAACTACAGCGATAGTGTCAGTTGTCTTGCATGCAATGACTTTTGAAGGCTTTGAATCAACAGCATCCTTCAAGGTCATCTTTGAGCCGCCCTCATGTGCATCCAGGCTCTCGTCCGGCAGATTGAACTGTTCCTCGAGCTTAACATGACTGTGCCTTCTTATCTTGACAGCGCCTATGGGGCATGCAAAGAAACATGCCTTGCACTGTGTGCAATAAGAGCGGTCTATTAAATATGTATCCCTTGTGACCTTGACTGCATCAAAGACGCAAGCCTTTTCGCAGAGCCCGCACTTGAAGCATTCATCCTGATTGATTATGAATACGCCCATGCCTGTGGTGCAGACATTCGCCCTGCAGTGCTTGTCATAGATATGTTCTTCGTATTCTTCCCTGAAGTACCTTATTGTGCTCAGAACAGGGTTAGGAGCGCTCTGGCCGAGCCCGCACAAGGAACCTTTCTTGATGCTCTTGCCCAGTTCAAGCAGTTTTTCTATGTCACCATGCTCGCCCTCGCCTTTTGTGATCCTCTCGAGTATCTGGAGCATCTGGTATGTGCCTACCCTGCAGGGAGGGCACTTGCCGCAAGACTCAGACTGGGAAAAGGTAAGGAAGTACTTTGAAACGTCAACCATGCACGTGTCTTCGTCCATGACGACCATGCCGCCTGACCCCATCATAGAGCCGGCCTTAGTGAGGGAGTCAAAGTCCACAGGCAGGTTGAGGAGCTTTGCAGGTATGCATCCGCCTGAGGGACCTCCTGTCTGTACAGCCTTGAATTTTTTGTCACCCATGATACCGCCGCCGATGTCGAAGATAATCTCCTTCAATGTTATGCCCATCGGCACTTCGACGAGCCCGGTATTCTTTACCTTGCCTGTCAAGGCAAAGACCTTTGTGCCCGGAGACGTCTCTGTGCCTATGCCCCTGAACCAGTCAGCGCCTTTTTCGATGATAGGCGGCACGCATACATAGGTCTCTATATTATTAAGGTTGCTCGGGTAGCCCCATACGCCACCGCCCTGTTCTGAGAGCCGGGGCGGTCTCGGTCTTGGGAAACCCCTCTCGCCTTCTATTGAGGCAACGAGGGCTGTGGATTCCCCGCATACGAAGGCACCTGCTCCTTCCCTGACATCAAGGTGGAAGCTGAAGCCAGAACCGAGTATGTTCTCTCCCATAAGACCTGTATCTTCGGCCTGTTTTATTGCATGTCTCAGGTGTTTTACTGCGAGAGGATATTCATGTCTTACGTAGATGAGTCCGTGTCTTGCACCAATGGCGTATGCGCATAAAAGCATGCCTTCAAACAGGCTGTGGGGGTCGCCTTCCATAATAGCCCTGTCCATAAAGGCGCCCGGGTCGCCCTCATCACCATTAGCTATAACAAACTTGACATTGCCCTTTGCGCTTTTTGTATGGTGCCATTTCTTCCCGGCAGGGAAGCCTGCGCCACCTCTGCCCCTCAGGTTGGCACGGTCTATCTCGTGCAGCACATCATCAGGGGTCATTGAAGAGAGCGCCTTTTCGAGCGCAGCATATCCGCCAATGACTATATAGTGGTCAATATTTGTCGGGTCTATCTTGTCATTGTTCCTGAGCGCAATCCTGAACTGCTTCTGGTAAAAGGGCAGCTCAGACATCTCGAGTATAGGGTCTTCGAGGAAATTCTCCCTGTAAAGGCCCTCCCTGTATGGTGTGCCGCCTATGAATGTATAGTTTATGAGAGATTGCGCCTGCTCCGGTTTTATCCTCTGGTAATAGATATTATAGGGCTCGACTTTTATATTCGGCCCCTTCTGGCACATGCCCTGACAGCCTGTTTTGACGATCTCGATATCAAGGCCCTTATTGTGCGCCTCTTTCTCCATCTCATTTATGACTTTAAAGGAGCCTGAGGCGATGCATGCAGTCCCGCAACATACCTTTGCCCTCTGCCTGTCCTCTCTGAAGAGCTCTGATGAGAGCCTTTGCCGCAGTTCCCTTAAAGCTTCTATGTTTTTTAATCTTTCCATTATCAACTCCGTTTTATTATTTAACCATCTCTATAATTTCTTCTGTCTTCTTGATTTCTACATCACCAACGACCTCATTATTAACAACTACCACAGGTGCCAGACCGCAACAGCCGACACATCCGACTGTCTCGATGGTCAGCGACAGGTCTTTTGTGGTTTCTCCCCTCTTTATCCCGAACTCCTCCTCAAGCGTGTTTAGTACCTTGGTTGCGCCCCTGACGTGGCAGGCAGTCCCGGTGCATACGCTTACAATGTTTTTTCCTCTCGGCTCGAAATAGAAATGCTTGTAAAACGATGCGGTGCTGTATATCACTGATATCGGGACCTTTAGGCTGCGGGAAAGCTCTTTTAAAACATCTTCCGGCAGGTAGTTGTGCTCCTTCTGTATCTCCTGCAGGGAGTGTATTATAAGCCCTCTCCTCTTCTGGTCTGCTGTGAGGGCATTGCCAAGCATCTTGTATTGCGCATCGAAATTTATATCCATCATATTCATCCAACAACCTCCAGATCAAAGCTTTGTTTGAACATTAAACAACAGGAGTGGTGTATATTATAAGAAACCTGATAGATAGATTCAAATAATTTAACAAAAAAAAGAGTTCCACTCAAGGTTTTTATTACCCTATTAGAATTACTTATAGTTTAAATATTTGCCCGCAATGATGTTACTTTACCTGGGAGGGGGTGGCCCTCCCGGTGTCAAAGGTTGGTCAGGTGATGCTTCTTTTCCCTCAGGACGATATTCGGGGGACTTCTCCGGGGCAGGCATGGGCTGCTTTCCTGGTGTCGGAGCTGAAGGAGTCACAGTCTGGCCCTTCTTCTCGATCACCTGAGGCTGTTTTGGCTCGCCCTGCGGAGGCCTGATAGTGCCGGGCTTGGGCTCTTTTATAACGGGTTGTTTTTGTGGAGCAAATTCTTTTTCTGCCTGTATCCTTTCACTAACTGCCTTTGGGTCTTTGATGGTTTTTACAGGCATATTTTTTGGAGGCTCAGGGGTAAAAACAGATGAGGCCTTCTCCTTTACCAATGGACGGGATGTCCGGAGCTCCTTTACCTGAATATCGTTTATACCTGCAGGAGGCAATTTTGGAGCAGGGATCTCTTTTATTACAGGCATGGCTGTCGCTTTTTCTGCCTTTATAGGAGGCCTGCCTGCGACAATAGTGCCTGCAACAAAAGGGTTTTCCTTAAGCCTTATATCGGAATGCCTGCCTGTTACAAATGTGTCATGGTGTATAACTGTGACAGCATTTGTATAATGTATATTCTTATAAACTATTTTCAGTCCGGCCTTATATGCATCAACTGCATGAAGGTTTACACTGTGCGGCCCATAATGACCATACCCGTAATAAACCTCGCCCGGTGCAAGCGGTACCCAGGCGACATAAGTAGGCGTATAGACCCATCCTACATATCCCGGGCCCCAGTGAACAGCTCCTCTTACAGGAGGAACCCAGAACCACCCAATAGAGGCTACAAAAGACCATCTGCCGTAATGATAAGGGGCCCATCCCCACGGCTCATACGAGATCCATACATAGTCACCGCGAACCCATACCCAGCGGCCGACCCTGTACGGCGACCATCCTACAGATACTACTACTGTTGGCGTCCAGACATAACCATAATCATTAACATATATCCATTTGCCGTTTTCATCAAGGTCAGATGTGTGGGACTCGAGCTCTTCAGGCAGATATCTTGAACCGTATCGACGCTCACTTGTCTTTTTATCCCTCTCTCTGTTCCACCTCTCCCATTCATCCATAGGGCCAAGTGGAGAGACCTCAGCATAAGAATCATCATGGACCGACAGGGTCTTGCCTGCACCGACTCTTGTCTTTCCAGACCTGCTTTCGGCATAAACATAGCCCCTGAATACAGAGACCTCTGTAGTGCCACTTTCCTGTACATTGACCCTGAATTTAGCCTTGTCATATGTACGTATGGAGGTAAAGGGCGTATCTATCTGGATGACTCTCCCGTTCCTGCCTGAAAAATTAACATAGGCGTCTCCGCTGTTCATGTAAAACTGGTTAGAATCAGCTTCTACTCTCAGGACTTCAAGAGAGGTACTTTGATCGAGCCTTAAATAAGTTCCATTTCTTAACTGAACCTCTGTCCTACCTGCTTCAGGCACCCATAACCTGTCGCCATCCTGCAGAGGAGTATTTATTGCAGCAGGCACCCAGTCATCACCCTCATTGAATTTTATCTGGGCATCGCCTTCAAGGAGGCTTATGCGCATTAAACCGGGGTCCGAAGAATACGAATATGAAGGGAACAGAAAAAGCATGGGAATTAATAATAAGGCCTTGAATTTTTTCATAACTACACCTCCTTGATTCTTGCCTCAACTATACCAGAAAATTATGAAAAATATATGAATGAGCAACCCTTCTAATCCTGTGCACCTTCACCAATGGTATGAAGCTTCAGGAGGTTTGTCTTGCCTGAACCGAGGATTGGGGTGCTCGCAGTGATAACGATCCTGTCGCCTGTTTTTACGCGCCTCTCTTTAAGGAGAGATTCCTCCACTGCCTTAATCATCTCATCAGTGCCGGTAAGCGGCCTCATAAGCCCGGGATATACCCCCCAGTAAATAGCCATCCTTCTCATAACATCCTCGTCGGGAGTAAAGGCTATTATCGGGGTAGTAGGCCTGAACTTAGAGACAAGGCTTGCTGTAAAGCCTGAATGTGTGAAGGCAATAATGAACTTTGCGCCGATAGCCCCGGCTGTAGTGCAGGCAGCGCCGGCCACTGCCTCTGAAAACAGCAAGTCGCGGAGGTTATGGTCAAAAATATTATGCAGATGCTGAAGGGATGAGAGGCACCCCCTTCTGTTTATAGAAGGGATCTTAGCTGAGGACTCAACTTCTGTGAAGGTGATGATCCTGTCCATCATCCTCAATACCTCAACAGGGTGTTTCCCGACCGCCGTCTCTCCTGAGAGCATCAATGCGTCTGTTCCATCAATCACTGCGTTCGCCACATCTGTTGCCTCTGCCCTGGTCGGCCTCGTATGCTCTGTCATAGACTCGAGCATCTGCGTTGCCGTTATCACAACCTTGCCCTTCTTGTTAGAGAGCTCGATGAGTCTCTTTTGCAGGACCGGCACCTCTTCAGGAGGTATCTCGACACCAAGGTCCCCCCTTGCTATCATGATGCCGTCTGCTTTTTCGAGTATGCAGTCTATATTAGAGATAGCCTCGTGCTTTTCTATCTTTGCTATAAGCGGGACAGATGCGTTTCTCTCTTTGAGCCAGTCCCTCACCCTTTTGATATCTTTGGCTGTCCTTACGAAAGAGAGCGCCACATAATCGACACCCATTTTTAACCCGAAATCGAGGTCTGCTGCATCCTTCTCTGTAAATGACGGCGCAGAAATCCTGAAAGGAAGGTTAATACCCTTTCTGTCCTTCAGGATTCCGCCTTCAAGAACCCTTGCCTTTAAAAAGTTTCTCGACTTTGATTCTATCTTAAGATGAATCAGTCCATCATCGAGCAGTATCCTGTCATCTTTTTTTGCATCCCTGATTATGCCCGGATAGGATATAAAGATGTTCTTTTCATCGCTAAGGCCTTCTCCTTTCAATATCCGGACGGAATCGCCTCTCTTAAGCGTTGCTGAACCGTTTTTTACGAGCCCAACCCTTATCTTTATGCCCTGCAGGTCCTGAAGTATAGCAACGGGCCTCTTATAAGTTCTTGCGCCTTCCCTGATATATTCAATGGCCTTTCTGTGGCCTTCGTGATTGCCATGCGAGAAGTTCAGGCGGGCGACATCCATGCCGTTTCTGATAAGCGAGAAGATAACATGCCTGCTGTTCGATGACGGGCCTATTGTGCAGACTATCTTGGCCTTTCTCATGGTTGTTGCTCCCCTCCTTTATAGTAGTATATCATGAAGCTTGACATAGATTTGTTTTATCATAGTCATGGCATCTTTTAACTGAAGGCAGGATGGGATTATGTACAGGATTAAAGAGATATCAGGGAATATTGTTGATCTCCAGAACTCTTCGATCTATCCCGGCACGCTCTATATCTCAGACAGCAGGATTAGGGAGATTACGAGAGACAAGGATAATTATGACACATTCATTGTGCCGGGTCTTGTTGACGCACATGTCCATATAGAGAGTTCTATGCTCGTCCCGTCAGAGTTTGCGAGGCTTGCTGTGGTTCATGGCACTGTAGCCGCAGTATCAGACCCCCATGAGATAGCAAATGTGCTCGGGACCGGAGGTGTTGATTATATGATCGACAACAGCAGGAACGTGCCTTTTAAATTTTACTTCGGTGCACCGTCATGCGTTCCTGCTACTGATTTTGAGACATCAGGGGCAGTTATAGGGGCTGATGAAGTCGAGAGACTCCTGAAGCGCGATGAGATAAAATATCTTAGCGAGGTGATGAATTTTCCGGGAGTCATATCAAAGGACCCTGTACTGACCGCAAAGATAGCCTCTGCAAAAAAACATAACAAGCAGATAGACGGACATGCCCCGGGCTTAAGGGGAGAGGCCCTGAAACAATATATCAGAGCCGGCATCACCACAGACCACGAAAGCCTGAATTACGAAGAGGCAAAGGAGAAGCTCTCTCTCGGGATGAAGATACTCATCAGGGAAGGTTCAGCCGCGAGGAATCTTGATGAATTGATTGGACTGATAAGGCATTCCCCTGACCAATGCATGTTTTGCAGCGACGACAAGCATCCTGATGACTTGCTTAAAGGCCATATTGACTTGCATGTAAGAAAGGCGTTAAAAAGAGGCTATAACATATTTGATATACTGCGATGCGCTTCTTTAAACCCCGTCAGACATTATGGGCTCGGGGTCGGACTCCTCCAGCAGGGTGATTATGCAGACTTTCTGGTGATAGACGACCTTGCTGATTTCAAAATACTCAAGACCTGTATAAACGGTGAGATTGTTGCTGAGCAGGGGAGATGCCTGATCGAAAAGGCAAGTTCAGATGTTATTAACAGGTTTGCTGCGCATAAGAAATCACCCAATGACTTTCAAGTTAAGAAATCAGGCGACATGATTAATGTTATTGAGGTTACAGACGGACTGCTGACTACAGGAAGGACAAAGGAACTCCCTTCCCTAAATGATGGATTTGTGATTTCCGACGTCAGTAGGGATATCCTAAAGCTTGCAGTAGTGAACCGCTACATTGATGCAAGGCCTTCTGTCGCATTTGTGAGAAACTTCGGATTAAAGAAGGGCGCAATAGCGTCTTCAGTGGCACATGATTCACATAATGTCGTAGCTGTGGGTGTGACTGACGAAGAGATTTCGAGGGCAGTCAATCTTGTAATCGAAAACAGGGGCGGGCTCTCGGTCGTTTGTGACAGTCATGAAGATGCACTTGCCCTGCCGGTGGCCGGCCTTATGTCAGCTGAGGACGGCTATGAGGTCGGCGGTAAATATGCAGTTGTTGACAGGCTTGCAAGGGAGCTCGGCTCAGGACTCAGGGCGCCCTTTATGACCCTCTCGTTTATGGCGCTGCTTGTTATACCCTCCCTTAAGTTAAGCGATAAAGGGCTTTTTGATGCAGAGCGTTTTGAGTTTATAGGCCTGTTTGAATAAAAGGCCTGCTGTGATGAAATGCCGGTATATATCAGGGAATGAGGCATTTTTTGTATCCTGAATCATTTTTTGATATAGTCAGGTGCTTCTCCCAGTCCTCTCCCCTCTCCTTAAAGTCAGACCTGTAATGTGCGCCGACACTGCCCTTTCTGTCGAGTGCTGACTCTGTTATGAGCATGGCTACTGTCAGCATATTCTTTAATTCGAGGCTTATTTTTGAATTTAAATCCATATCGAGTATAAGGCTCCACTCTGAGAGCCTTGCCTTTGCGTCATTGAGGGACTCGCCGCATCTTATTATCCCGGCCCGTTCCCACATTATTCTTCTTAAAGAATTGCGGATATCGTTAAGATCAAGTTCTGAACCTTTAACCTTTTCGCTCCTGCGGCCCTCCTGAGGCGAGGACTTTGAGTCTTGAACTTTTGTAAAATTACCTAGTTCTGCGTTCTGCATTCCGCATTCCGCAGCTGCCTGGCCTGCCCTTGCGCCGAACACGAGGCCTTCAAGCAGGCTGTTGCTTGCGAGCCTGTTTGCGCCGTGCACGCCTGTGCATGCAACTTCTCCTGCGGCATATAGGCATTTGATATCCGTTGCGCCGTGTAGGTCTGTCTTAACGCCGCCCATTATGTAGTGTGCTGCAGGTGAGACAGGCACCATGTCCTCTGTCAGGTCTATCTTATACATCAGGCATGTGGAGTATATTGTCGGAAACCTCTTTTTGACAAAAGACTTGTCGAGGTGTGTGAGGTCAAGATAAACATGCGAGCTCTCTGTCTTTACCATCTCGGATATAATGGCCCTCGATACAACATCGCGGGGTGCAAGCTCTGCCATTGGGTGGTAGTTTTTCATGAAGGTCTCTTTGCTTATGTTCCTGAGGACTGCGCCTTCGCCGCGCATAGCTTCGCTGAGGAGAAAATTCGGGGCACCTGCAAGGTAGAGGCCTGTAGGGTGGAACTGCACAAACTCCATGTCTTCGAGTGTTGCCCCTGCCCTGAACGCCATAGCCATGCCGTCTGCGGTTGCTACTGCAGGGTTTGTCGTCCTTTCGAAGAGCTGACCTGCCCCTCCGGTTGCGAGCAGGGTCGCTTTTGAATAAAGGTTCTCAACCCTGCCCTCCCTCAAGGCCTTTACGCCGAGGCACACGCCGTCACTCACAATAAGGTCGAGGGTATAGGCAAACGGGTATTTTCTGATTGAAGGGCAAGTCCGCACTTTATTGAGGAGTACCCTTTCGAGTTCCTTCCCGGTCGAATCGCCATGTGCGTGCAGGATGCGGTTTTTCGAATGGGCAGCCTCTCTTGTAAAGGCGAGCTTTGCGCCCTCCCTGTCGAATTCAGCCCCCCACTCAATAAGCTCGTTTATCCTGTCCGGACCCTCTCCGACAAGGACTCTTACCGCGTTCTCCCTGCAGAGCCCGTCTCCTGCAAGGAGGGTATCCTCTAAATGTATGCCTACCCTGTCCTCATCGCTCAGGGCAACAGCAATTCCGCCCTGCGCATACTCTGTACTGCTTTCAGTCGGAACATCTTTTGTGACTACAAGGACATCACCGTAGGGAGCCATCTCTATAGCAGCCCTTAAGCCTGCCACTCCGCTGCCTATCACAAGAAAATCAACGAATTCCCTATCCATTCAGCTTGCCGCTTCTGAACCCTTCGAGGTCGAGACAGATATACTTATATCCAAGGCCCCTGAGTTTCTCAGTGACTGATTTCCTAATGCCCGGGTCTGCCATCTTCTGTATATCACCTTCCCTGAGCTCAATACGTGCCGTATCTTTGTGGTGCCGCACCCTGAGTTCGTTAAAGCCAATGGATTTCAGGAACTTTTCTGCATCTTCAACCTGCTTTAATGCCTCAATGGTTATGGCTACACCGTAAGGGAATCTTGAAGAAAGGCATGGCGATGACGGCTTGTCCCATGTGCGCAGGCCAAGCATCTTCGAAAGCTCTCTAATCCGTTGCTTGTCTATTCCGGCCTCTATGAGCGGGCTCCTCACATTATGCATCTCAGCAGCCTTTCTGCCCGGGCGCCAGTCATCCATGTCATCGAGATTGCTGCCGTCTGCAACATATCTGTAGCCCTCTGACATCGCAATATCCCCCAGTTTGCCGAATAGTTCATCTTTGCAGTAATAGCATCTGTCAGGCGGGTTATTTGTGAAGTCTGAACTCTCAAGCTCTGAAGAGCGGATGATCATATGCCTGACGCCTATAGCCATTGCCATATCTTCCGCGTCCTTAAGGTCGTGCTCAGGCATGGTAGGCGAGACTGCCGTCACTGCCATTGTCTTTATGTCAGAGAGCGTTGCTGCCTTTAACAGGAAGGTGCTGTCAACTCCCCCTGAATATGCGACTATGGCACTTTCCATATCCCTGAGTATCGAGATAAGGTTTTTAAGATCAGAGGAATTTAAAAGGATAGTCTCCATAGGCAAGATTTCTCGTCCTGATTAGTGATAATAAGCAGGGGCCTTACAACTGTATGACTTCATAGTTCTCCTGGTGGAGCTTGCTGTCCTCTCTCACAATGACCTTGACCCCGTATCTGTTCTCTATTTCCTCAAGCCCAAGCCTCTCTTCATCTGAGAGCAGCTCGGCAACAGCCGGATGTGCGGTCACAATTATCCTCTCTCCGCCGTGCTTTGCGATCTTTGTTATCTTCCGGAATATCTCATAACAGAGTGTTCTCGGCGACTGGACAAAACCCTTGCCCTCGCAGTACGGGCACTGCTCGCAGAGTATCCTGCCGAGGCTCTCCCTCACCCTCTTCCTTGTCATCTGTATGAGGCCGAGTTCTGAGATATGGAGTATTGTGTTCTTTGCCCGGTCCTTTTTCATAGCCTCAATGAATGCATTAAAGACCTTTTCCCTGTTTTCATGCTGCTCCATATCAATAAAGTCTACGATTATTATGCCGCCGAGGTTCCTGAGCCTTATCTGATAAGCGATCTCTTTTACTGCCTCGAGGTTAGTCTTAAGGATAGTATCCTCGAGGTCTTCCTTTCCGACGAATTTGCCGGTATTAACATCAATGACGGTCATGGCCTCAGTCTGGTCTATCACTATGTAACCGCCTGATTTGAGCCATACCTTACTGCCGAGCGCCCTTGATATATCGAGCTCTACGCCAAATGCGTCGAATATTGGCTCCTCGTCAGTGAAGAACTCTATCTTTGAAAGGAGCTTCTGGAAGTACGTTTTAACAAAATCCCTTATTCTCTCGTATTCGTCTTCTGAATCTATCACAAGCCTCTCGACATTCTGGCTCATCAGGTCTCTGACGCTCCTGAAGGCGAGGTCAAGGTCGCTGTAAAGCGGGGACGGAGCGACAATCCTGTCCTTTTTGCTCTGTATGTTCTCCCAGAGAAGAAGCAGGAATTCGAGGTCTTTTTTAAGCTCTTCTTCTGTACAGCCTTCGCTTGCTGTCCTGATGATGAAGCCGTAGCCTTTTGGTTTTATATTCTCGAGAATACCCCTCAATCTTGAGCGCTCTTCATCATCGGATATCCTCCTCGATATCCCGATATGTTCAACATTCGGCATAAGCACGAGATAGCGGCCAGGCATCGTCACATAGGAAGTCACCCTTGCGCCTTTGCTGCCGATGGGGTCTTTTGAGACCTGGACGAGGAGTTCCTGCCCATCCTGCAAGAGCTCTTCTATAGGCAGGTCATGCCTTCCCTTCTTGGGAACAATATCTATCTGGTTGTTCTTTCCCTCACCGTTGGACCAGAACTGGTCATGGCCCTGTGTTCGTGATTCATCAAGGAATTGAGAGTAATCCTCAATCTCTGTCATTATGTCGGCAACATAAAGAAAGGCTGCCTTCTCAAGCCCGATATCCACAAACGCAGACTGCATGCCCGGGAGTATCTTTACGACCTTGCCTTTGTATATGTTGCCGACGAGACTTGCGTCTCTTTTCCTTTCTACATAGAATTCTACGACCTGCCCGCTTTCGAGCAGGCCTACCCGGATCTCCTCGCGTGTAACATTTATGAGTATCTCGCTTGACATTCTATCCCTGATAAGTCGTGGCTAAAGGGCTGACGCTGCAGGCCCCTGCCCTCTGTTCATGAACAAGCTCCTCATGTTCATGATTAGTTATGAATTCTGAGTAATAGAGAGGATCGACCCACTTATCACGCCACCCGGACATGCAAAGCCTTGTTGTGACGGCGGTCTCTGGTGACACCCTGAATATGGCAGATATCAGCTCGTTGACCCTGACCTTGTTTTCGCCTCTGTCAACAGCAATAAGCCTCACGGTCTCGTTGTCTGTGAGGCAAGCGTCCTCTACCATCTCCCTTAGGTTTACGCTGATCTTCACAGGCACCTTGCTCCCCTTCCTGAGAGAATTACTATTGCTCTCCCTTGTATATACAAAGTTCTCCATCCTCAAAAAATCCTCCATAAGATTCGCATTAGCAGATATTATCTCATATTCGTATCTGGATATAAAGCTGTTTAATGAGGCAGCACCTTCAGGCAAAAGGTTGACGCCCTGTATCTTTATGCCTTCAGGTAGATGTCTGTTTATCGTATTCTCAAGATCAAGCTTTAGGCAATCAGGCCTCACCTCCATATCAAGGTATTCTCTCAGGCCGCTCAGGCCGACATTAAGCGGAGGGCCGAAAGAGACTTTTGGTGATGGATGAAAGCCCTGCGAATATACAAGAGGGATGTCAGCCCTTCTCAGGGCGCGGGTAATTGTTGTCATAAGCTCCCTGTGTGAGAGATAGCGCATTACTCCTGTCTTGGAGAACTGGACCCTGAGGCTGACACGCGGGTCAATAGAAAGGATCTTTTTAGGGGCAAGGGGCACGGGGCAAGGGGCAAGGGGTTTAACTGCCGGCTGCTGACTGCTGACTGCTGCTTTGCAATCAAGCCCGCAGCCGGAGCATAGCGTATTACAGTCTTTTGTGATCTCGCCTGAGTGGACTTTCTGTGACTCCCTTATCAGAAAATCTTCTCTGATGCCCGAATCGAGTATGTTATCCCATGGGAGACGGCTCTCCTTGTCGAATTTCCTCATTGCATAAGTTCTGAGGTCTATGCCGCAGATCTCAGCAGCCTTCAGCCATTTGCTGAAATCGAATGCCTCTGTCCATGCATCGAGCCTGCAGCCGAGGGCCCATGCCTTTTCTATAAGGACTGAAAGCCCTGAATCACCTCTCGAAAAAACAGCCTCGAGAAGCGACGTGTCTGTGTTATGGCTCCTGAATGTCAGTCTCTTGTTCGAAAGGCGGCGCCTGAGATAACTCAGTTTTGCCTTTATCTTCTCCATCTCATCCTGACCGTACCATTGCATCGGCGTGAAGGGTTTTGGCACAAAAGGAGAGGCGCTTACTG
>CAKKPH010000038.1 GCA_919901585.1 Thermodesulfovibrionales bacterium
TGTTCCTTCCTTTTCATGAAAAGTTCTGCGCTGTTTTTACGATTAATTCAACGGCAGGATCTTTCGAAATCCTTCCGGTGTTGATTACCAAATCGTATAAAATGGGGTCAAGCCAATTCACATTAAAATTGTTCTCGAAGAAAGCTGCCCGCGCTTCATCGTTTTCCTTGACGCGCCTTTCGGCTACTATCCGGCTGACTCCCTCCTGCTCCATAATTGCCTTAATTCGGGTTTCCACTGGCGCAATGACCAACACATGCAGTACACTGGGCCAATCCTTCAGAATCATCTGGCTTCCCCTGACTACGACGACTGCATTCCCCGCCTGAGCAAATTCCGTCACGACATCCTTCATGAGGCCATGGTAGTCTAACCCTTCGCGAGCCTCGGGAAATTCCATTGTCAATATATGTTTCGCAGCATCCGTATAAGTAAACCCCTCTCGCATGAGGGTTTGGACTCGATCATCTGAAGTGACAAGCGAACACAGCTCGCTGTAACGCAAGTCCTGACAGGAGATTGCGGGAACGCGGGACGTACCTAACAATGAGTCGATAATGCGCCGAAACAAGCCTTTTTGATCTTCCATACTTTTCGCATATCCCATGCGTTCCATTCTTTCAAGCACTCCTTCTGTTATCCCTTCCTTCTCGACTGCCTCGATAATGATTTGTCGGTCAGTGTATCTAAAATTCAATGTTTTGGCTACATTTACGCCTATGTAATCTCCCCAGCTCCCTACCTGCCTGGTAATAGTAATCACACTCATGACTTCTCCCTCTTTATCTTAAATTTCCTTAGCTAGTGCCTAACATATATGTCTTTGGCGTCTAAGCAAGTAGCCCAGACGCATTTATAACCCCGTCCTAACATCCATTCTCACCCTTAAGCCAGGCTATTAAGGGACTCTCGGCTCTGGGAAGAATGAAGTATTCCAGAGCCGTGGCTACTGCAGTTTTTTACTTCTTTTCTTCTTTCGGAGCCATACCCTTTTCCTGTATAGTTATCTCAATCTGTTCCATCGGGGCTTCTGGTTGTGGCAACTTCCCTTCTATTCTTAGTACACCTATTACCTCGTGAGTGGCAGATTCAAAAGGGACAACCCTTACCCCAGGTTTTTTGTTTTTTCCCCAGAAGTTATTTGCCCTCTCAAGCGTAGAAAATCCAAGCATATAGGGTTCCATGCTTCCCTTTGGGACGACATCAATGCCCACTACAAAGAAGCCATCCATGGCTTTGAACATCTTACCACTTTTAAAATCCATTGCTTCTATCGACTGGAGTATTGGATTTTCACGATCAGCAAAACCAACCTTGTGTTTCATAAAGACCAGCTCATACATATGGCGGACTGAACAGATTGGAATCTTTTTCCCCTCTATTGTCACAGAAAACTTAGTTTGAATTTTCGACGCATCCATACCACATATGCCACAAATCTCCTCCGACAAAGCCAAAGATGGCATGGCCATTGCTAAAACTACGCCTACTATTATTAACCACTTTTTCATCTCTTTTCCTCCTTTCTCCTGTATTGAATTAAAACACCACTTTAATTACCTCTCCAGGCATTTACCCTTCCTGTGTCAGTTTTCCTTTAGACATCATGTAGAGGGACCCTGCCTCTACTGCTAACTCACTGCTGTGTGTAACGATCAGTAATGTTGTTCCCTCCTTGTTTATTTCTCTGAAGAGATGCATGATCTCTCTTTCTGTCTCTTCATCCAGATCACCAGTGGGTTCGTCCGCAAGGATTATCTCCGGTTTATTCATCAGAGAGCGGGCAATCGCAACCCTTCTCTGCTCACCACCTGAGAGCTGGGACGGGTAGGACATAATCTTCTCCGAAAGACCCACCTTCTCAATCAGTTCCCTGGCACCTTCGTAGTTCCCCCGGCGTTCCTCCCCGAAAATCATGGGCAATCTTACATTGTCAATTACACTAAGGGTAGGAATCAGGCTGGCAAATTGGAATATGAAACCAATCTTCTTGTTCCGGATGGCTGACAACTTTTTGTCGTTCAGGCACTCCAGCTCAACATCGTCAATCAACACCCCTCCCGCTGTGGGCCTTGTGAGTCCACCGATCAGACTGAGGAGGGTAGTCTTTCCGCTGCCAGAACGCCCTACGATAAAGACCATCTCTCCGGCCTCCACGTTAAGATTCACGCCATCGACTGCCCTGACGGATATCCCTTCGTTTTGATAGACCTTAGTGACTTCCTTAAGATTAATCATTTTACTCTCCAAGTCTGATGGCATTTAAGGGCTCCATTGTACTGCTCCTGACAGCAGGGTAAAGGGCACCAAGCACACCCGCAACAACCCCAGCAGCAAGACAGATGAGGATCAGAATGCCGATTTCGCCAGCATTGGGCCAGACATAGGGCATCTTCATTACCGATCTAATCATTGAGTTAAAAAAATAAACAACCCCAGCACCCAATGCAACCCCTATAGCGCCCCCGAATCCTGTCAGTATGCTGGATTCATACATAATCAGCTTGAAGACCGAAACAGAGGTAGCGCCGATTGCTCGAAGAAGTCCGATCTCCCGTCTTCGTTCATTGATAATCATTGAGAATATGGCACCCACAACGAGTATGGACATCACCCAGAGCGCTAACGCAGAAAAGAGCAGTCCCTTAAGGGTAGTGTAGAGCTGTTGCGTCAAGGTTGTCACCGTTTCAGCCGTAGAAATCACCATCACATCTGGGACTTCCATTTTGATTCTTATTTTCATTTCTTGTGGTGTTGTAACGAGGGGGTTTATCTTTACCAAGACGGAAGATATATAACCCGGGTTGATAGCTTTCAGCCTTGCAGCCGCCTCAGGCGGGGCATATTTGGGGGCTTCTCTGATCATCGAATCGATCCCATCAAGGGGAATTAAGACCGCCCAGTCAAGACCTGTGCTGGTTTTCTTGAGCCTTCCGACAACCGAGAATGGGTATCCATAGATAGGCCACGGAGACACCTTTTCCCCTTCGGCAAGAGGAGACATCAAGTTGTTGCCAAGAATGATTTCATCTGCAGAGATTGGCGATGTGACCTTGTTCTCCAACAATGATTTGACAATGAAGTCTGTTTTTGGGTCAAAACCAATGATCTGTATGTTTGCCATCTTACAGCATGCCCCTTCTTCCCATGTCGAAAGATAGAGTTGCGGCGTCGCATCCGCAATACCATAGATCTTGGTCATCTGCGATACCACATCTTGCTTTAAGAAAGTGGTCGTTGTCACTGCACCCATCAGCATCGTCTTCGACTCACCCGAGAGGATGGCCTGCGTATCGATTTCACTACCCATAGGGACCACTAACAAATCAGCACCCAGACTGCCCGCCCCTTGGCGAATGCCCGTTTCCACACCTCTCAGCAGCATTGTAGCAGTGAAAAGCGTGCCCGTTGCTAATCCCACCGTCATGAC
The DNA here is from genome assembly GCA_919901585.1 of Thermodesulfovibrionales bacterium. Classification (GTDB taxonomy): domain Bacteria; phylum Nitrospirota; class Thermodesulfovibrionia; order Thermodesulfovibrionales; family UBA9159; genus CAKKPH01. The sequence goes on from CAKKPH010000038.1 coordinate 3,431, forward strand.
TACCATCAGGGTCCGGAAGACCCGGCGCTTCATGTTCTCTTTAGCCAGGCGAAATAGACTCAATTCCACCACTTTTTGTTTACCTCTCTCTTGTCAGGTCTTCCAATTCAGGTCTTTCAATCGGCTTTTCAAAAAAAAATTTAAACAGGTAAATGATCACAGTAGTGAGACCGCCCCAGATCAAACCATAGACCCAGCGACTCCATTTAAACTCGGTTGGATAGGCAACAAAGGCAATCACACATATCAGGGTAGCGCCCCACAAACCGAGAGTCCTACCCAATCTGGTCTCTTTCTTCATTGCCTTTTTAATTCTTCATTGCCTTTTTAACGTTATGATTAAGCCGCGGGGTTTGCCCCTACTTTACGCAATTGAGAAAAAGCCTTTACCGCTTCTTCATCAACGATCTGAAGTGCTCTTTTCTCAAGTTCCAGGTACTCTGGTGTCGCAATATGCTTGAAGATTCTCGGCCTGGGAAGATTGATATCCATTCTCTTTTTGATCGTTCCAGGCCGAACTGTCATAAAGTAAGCGATGTCTCCTAAAAAGATCGCTTCCTCCAGCTCCGCTGTAATAAATAGAATCGTCATTTTTGTCTCTTCATAAAGCTTAATAATATACTCCTGCATCAGTTCCCGGGTCATCGCATCGAGCCCTCTGAAAGGTTCATCCATCAACATAACCCTTGGTTCGTTGATGAGTGCCCTTATCAGCTCCGCCCTTCTTTGCATTCCTCCTGAGAGCTGATAGGAAAATTTCTTCTCAAAACCTGTTAGCGCAACCTTGTCAATGAGGTATTGCGTCTTTTCCTCTGCCTCCTTCTTGTCCTTTCCCTGAACCATAGGACCGAACATCGTGTTGTCCCAGATAGTCTTCCATGGAAATAAAGCAGTTTCCTGGAAAACTACTAAACGGTCCCAGCCTGGACCCTTAACTGGCTTCCCATCCAGGAGTATTTCACCATGGTCAGGGCGTATATAACCTGCAAGGAGATTAATCAGAGTGGTTTTTCCGCATCCAGAAGGCCCACACAAAACCGTAAACTTTCCACGTTCCAGTTTGAAAGTCACATCTTCTAATGCCTCTTTCCCGGGTCCAAAAGACTTGTAAACCTCCTTTATCTCCATCTCTCCTGCTTCAGCTTTAATAACTACCATAGTTTCTTCTCCTCCTTAGAATAACCGCCTCCACGGCATAATTTTATTTCCGATGAATCTGACTACACTGCTTAATATGAAGCCACAGAGACCGATACTGATCATACCAAAAATAATTCTGGGGTAGTTGATTACGACATAGGCATCCCATGTCATATATCCCAAACCATAACCTCCTGCAACCATCTCAGCGGCAACAACCATATCCCAGGTCATGCCAGCACCTATCAACATTCCCGTAAAGATTGAAGGGGTTGACGCTGGCAGGATGATGTGTCTAAAGATATCTCTCGGGGATGCCCCCAACGAGAGAGCCGATCTTCTATAGTTCTCTTCAATCGAAAGCACCCCCAGCACTGTATTCATAACAATCGGGAAAAAGGCACCAATGAAAATCAGATAGATAACACTCATCTCTGGTGTAGGAAACATTATCACTGACAGGGGAAGCCATGCAATCGGCGGAATTGGTCTCAGTATCTCAAAAATCGGGAAGGTCCATTCATTAAATAATTTCTTATATCCCATCATCAATCCGAGGGGAACCCCGATAATAAGGGCTATAAAGAAACCAGCAAGAACCCGTTGATTGCTATAGAGCACATGCGTCCAGTATGTCGTCGTAGGAACAAAGTTAATCGCGTCTTTCATGACCTCAATGGGTTTAGGTACCTGTGTGAACAAAGGTACCTGATAAGTGGTCAACAGATGCCAGACAAACAACGCTAACAGTAAGGATAATGGTTTTCTCACCGTACTCCAGGAAATTTCGCGCCTGATGTACCTTTTGGCAGCACTAACATCCTCTCTTGTTTCATAACGACGTTCTTTTTTCATTTCAGAGCCTGTTTCTTTCATTCCCTTTCTTCACCTCCATTTATCTGGCAAGTTCTCTTTCTCCCCTTTCAAAAGCCTTGACCGCTTCTTTATGAACTGCATCAATTAATTCCTGCATGTATCCCAGGAATTTCTGACTGGTTATCACATCTATGTTTCTTGGGCGGGGTATATCAATTTTGATCATTTTTTTCAGGGTTCCGGGCCTTGTCGTCATCACGAAAACCGTACTCGCCAGAAAAACAGCTTCCCGCAGATCATGCGTGATAAACATAATAGTCTTTCCTGTTAGATCGTAAAGTTCCAGCAGATGGCGGTGTATAACCGATTTGGTCATGGCATCAAGCGCCCTGAATGGTTCGTCTAAAAGCAGGATCTTGGGCCCAGTCATAAGTGCCCTCACAATCTCCACTCTTCTCTGCATGCCGGAGGAAATACTCATTGGATAATCATTCTCAAACTCTTCGAGGCCTGCAACTCTCAGAAGCTCCCTTGCTTTCTCTTTAATCTCCTTTTCGTCAGAATACGTCCCTTGCATTTTAGGCCCAAAACAGACATTTTCGATCACCGTTCTCCATGGGAAAAGTGCACCGAGTTGAAATACCACCATTCTGTCCGGTCCAGGCATCAATTTCTTCTCAGCAGAGGCAATCAGCTCCCCATCCATAAAAATTTCCCCTTCGGTCACCGTATCAAATCCAGCAATCATGTTAAGCATTGTGGTCTTTCCACAACCCGAAGGACCCACCATAGCCATGAAGTCACCTGGTTTTATCTCAAAACTGCAATCATCCACGGCATGTATATTAACACCATATGGGTCATAAATCTTAGTTACATTCTTGGCAACTATGTGGCCCTGTTTACTTTTCTCAGCCATATCGCTCATCTCCTTATATCTTATGCTGTATAAACCTTTTTCCAGGCAAGGAATTTATTGCCGAGCATCCTTATTATCGAACTCGAACCATAGCCCAGTACCCCAATTGTAAACATGGCAAGTATGACTTCGGCATACCGGATCAAATTATAACTCTGCCAGGTC
>CAKKPH010000039.1 GCA_919901585.1 Thermodesulfovibrionales bacterium
GTTCCTTTGAGTTGCTGAAACTCAAGAAACTCAGGGTACTGCTTTAAAAATTTAACATTGATGGACTTGTATTGCTTATTAAGGAGTTCTTGCCCACGCAAAGTAATTTTATAGTAGCCTCTCCGCGTAGTTTCAAGTAGGCCAGCTTTTTCCATGTATGTAGATGCCCAGCCAATTCTATTAACAAAGGTAGGTTGAATTCCGCTCGGCAGCATTTCCTTAAGATCTTCATCTGTTAGGGTTAGTTCTCTTGCAAGAGCCTCAACAGCCTCGCCAGTAGATATTTCTTCCATCTTTTCTCCAGCAAATCGAAGAAGAGGTAACATCAAACTTTGATAATCAGGAACAGCCATGTAACAATCTCCTTTTTAAGGCCATACGCTTTTTTAAAATTTGCTTCGTATTATGTAGCATTTATCAGTTTTTTATCCTGCCGGCAACAATTTCCTGCCATCAAGCCTCACCCTTACTGTATTCCCATGTGCATCCAACCCTTCTATCCCGGCAATGTCCAGAACAGGCCTTGCGAGTTTCATAAAGTCCTCTCTTGAGAAACTCAACAGGCTTGTTCTTTTTACAAAATCATACACGCCAAGAGGAGAAGAAAACCGCGCTGTCCCGCCTGTGGGAAGGGTATGGTTAGGGCCGGCGATATAGTCTCCAATAGGCTCCGGCGTCCATTGGCCGAGGAATACTGCACCTGCGTTTCTTACCAATGGGAGAAGTTTTTCAGGCTCCTTTGTCATAACCTCCAGGTGTTCAGGCGCGATCTCATTAGCGAGCTTGACCGCCTCTTTTAAATCTTTTGCCATTATTATTGCGCCATAGTTTTTGATGGACTTGGTTGCTATATCCCTTCTGTTTAGATGAGCAAGCTGTCTTAACAGTTCACGCTGCACAGCGGTTGCAAGCGCCTTTGAGTCGGTAACAAGGATCGATGACGCAAGTTCGTCATGCTCAGCCTGGCTTAGCAGGTCAGCGGCAATAAAAACCGGGTTTGCATTTTTGTCAGCAATAATCAGTATCTCTGAAGGGCCTGCTATCATGTCTATGTCCACCTCTCCAAACACCATCTTCTTTGCAGTGGCGACATATATATTGCCCGGGCCGACTATCTTATCAACCTTTTTTATTGTTTGAGTGCCGTATGCCATTGCCCCAATTGCCTGGGCCCCGCCTATCCTGTAAACCTCTTTTATGCCCACCATCATAATCGCTGCCATTACATAAGGGTTAGTCTCGCCTTTTGGGGTAGGTACACACAAGGCTATTTCATTCACTCCTGCCACCTGAGCAGGTATTACGTTCATAAGCACAGAAGAGGGATATGATGCCTTGCCTCCCGGCACATACGCGCCGACCCTTTCGAGCGGCCTCACTATCTGGCCGAGCATGGTCTCATTCTCGGAAAAGAACCAGGACTCCTCTTTCTGCATCTCATGGAAGGTTTTTATCCTCTTTGCCGCAAGTTCAAGGGCTTTTAGAACCTTTTTGTCAGCCTTGTCCGCATGGCGTGTTATTTCTGCAGGCTTGATCCTGAGGTCTTGTAGTTTCAGTGAGTCAAACTTCCCGGTATATTTGATGACTGCCCTGTCCCCATGCTTTCTTACGTTAGAGAGTATTCTCATTACAGACTTGTCTATATCCCCTGACGAGCCTGATGCGCGTTCCCTGAGAAGCTTTAAAAAAGTTTCGATCTCTTTTGTTTTTCTAAGTATCTTCATGGTATTATGATTCTAATATTTAACAGGATAATATTCAATATCCGGCAAAAGGCAGGATGCCGGATAAGTACAATGACGGTACCTAATAGCGGTCATCCGGCTATTTTATACTGTATTTCTTCATCATGCGTTGAATTAAGGATAGTCTCGAGCTCGTTTTTTGAAAAGGGATTAATCATAATGCTAAATTAAAAGACCATCTTTTCTATGAGGTTTCCATCCTTGTCGAATTTGCCTGCCATTACAGTTGCATCATGATAAAAGGTGAGCCACGCATTCTCCTGGAGGGCCCTTTCCTCGAGTTCTGCCTTTTTGAAGATCGAATCGAGCGGAAAATTATCATATGCCATTATCCAGAGCGGGTTGTAATGGGCGTGAGTCGGAAGCAGGTCAGCCATATGAACAGCCTTTTCATTGCCGGATTCTATTACCACGATCTGGTGCCCCCTGTTGTGTCCGCCGGTATGCACGACCCTTACGCCCTCTGTTATCTCTGCATCACCGTCAATGAGATCGAGGTTGTTGCTGTCTCTGAGTGTCTCATAATTTATAGGCCAGTATGCGTTAATAGAACGCCTGTTTGGATTTAATACATCTTCCCATTCCTTTTTCTGTACAATGTGCCTCGCATTCGGGAATGAGAGCGAGAGTTTAGCGTTAGAGTCTTTCATAACAACTCCGCCTGAATGGTCGAAATCATAGTGGGTAAGGACAACATGGCTGATGTCATCCCTGCTTATGCCCATCTCATTCAGATCATTCAGGATATTCCAGCCCTCCCTGACCCTGAATATCTTATTCTGTTTTTCGGTCAGCTTGTTGCCGAGCCCTGTTTCGAGCAAGACCAGAGATCCCGGGGTCTTGATAAGGATAGGACAGGCGCGCAGAGGTATAAAATTCTCACTGTCACATGGATATCTCTTGCCCCACATGACCTTGGGCACAACGCCGAACATGGCACCCCCGTCAAGTTCAAAGAGCCCTCCATTAAGCCAGTGAAGCTCTATATCTCCGAGTTTCAGATGCCTGTTCATATCCCCTCCGGTCTCAAGCTGTATTCTTTCTATTCTACCACTACAAGGAAAGCCGATAAAGCCTTAATTATTGTATAATACAGAACTTGTTTTGGCGAATAACCCATTAGAGGAGGTCGTCGGGCAGAGCATGGAGCTAAGGCTGACATCAGGCAAGACCCTGTCTGTCTCAGAAGGTGAAAACATTCTCAGCGCCCTTAAGAGGCAGGGCGTTTTCCTTGTTGCCTCATGCGGTGGCAAGGGGACTTGCGGCAAGTGCAATGTGAGGATGGTCTCCGGAGACGCTGAAATTGCCTCATACGGAAAGCTCGAACAGAAAGAGAGGGACAAGGGGCTTGTCCTTGCATGCAAGACCATACCAAAAGGTGATGTCACGGTTGAGATACCCGATGAGTCAAGGCTTGTCGTAGGCGACAAGATCGCAGTCTCAAAAACAAGGGATTTCTTTGAACTCCTCGAGTCATTCAATGTTCAGATATCGCCGCTAGTTAAAAAGGCCTGCCTAAAGATAGAGCCGCCTACGATCCATGACAATATCAGCGACCTCGAGAGGCTTAAGAGGGAGCTTGAACGCTACGGGGTTAAGGGCGTAAGGTTCTCTCACAAATTTGTCTCGTCTCTTTCTAAGTCTTTGCGGAATGCAGGGTGGAAGATATCCCTCGGCTATACCGACGGACCGGAGGCTATTTTTGTATCTGAATTCGAGAGCTGTAAGGACAATTACGGCCTTGCCATAGATATCGGGACAACAACCGTTGTTGTTTGCCTGGTAAACCTTATCGACGGCAGGATCATCGACGTGGGCTCTACTTACAATTCACAGATGAGGTACGGCGATGACGTCATAACCCGCATAGTATATGCTACTGAGGGCGGCGGGCTTGATGAACTCAGGGATACTGTCATAACGGATATAAACAATATTACAACCCTGCTTGCCGAAAGGCATGGCCTCAGCCTTGAAGAGATCGAGTCAGCGGTTGTTGCAGGCAATACAACCATGGCGCATCTGTTCTGGGGGCTTGATCCGGGCTATATAAGGGAAGCGCCGTATATACCGATCACAAATTATTTCCCTATCTGGAAGGCCGGCACAGCAAAGCTGAATATAAATTCACAGGCTCCTGTCTATACTGTCCCGTGCATAGCGAGCTATGTCGGCGGAGACATAGTCGCAGGAGTCCTTGCTTCCAAACTTAACAAGAATCCTGAGCTTGCCCTTTTCATGGATATAGGCACTAACGGGGAGATAGCAATCGGCAATAACGAATGGATCATGACGGCAGCCTGTTCTGCAGGCCCGTGCTTTGAGGGGAGCGGGATAAGGCACGGCATGCGGGCAACAGAGGGAGCGATCGAATCTGTGAAGATAGACCCTGAGACCCTTGAGCCTGAGATTGGTGTGATAGGGGATGCAAAACCTATGGGCATATGCGGTTCAGGCATGATAGATGCCATATCAGAGATGTTCCTTACAGGCATAATAAACCAGAAGGGCAGGCTCATGCCTAATCCGAAGACCGGCAGGATAAGGGATGGAGAGGAAGGCAGGGAGTTCGTGCTCCACAGGGATGAGGACAGGAGCATTGTGCTTACAGAAGTCGACATAGAGAATATACTCAGGGCAAAGGCTGCGATATATGCCGGAGTGACATTGCTCTTAAAAGAGGTCGGCTTCGGCCTTGAGGCAATAGAGCGGGTTTACATTGCAGGCGGTTTCGGCAACTATCTCGATGTTGACAGGGCAATAATCTTAGGCATGCTGCCGGACCTGCCGCTTGACAAGTTCACATTTCTCGGCAATACATCCATTACGGGTGCATACCTCTGCCTGCTCTCAGAGGATCTGAGGAAAGAGGCAGAGGAGATAGCCTCTAAAATGACTTACATGGAGCTGTCGGTTTCGAGGAACTTCATGGACGAGTATATGTCAGCCCTCTTCCTGCCGCACACTGACATGAGCCAGTTCCCGACTGTCGGGAAGATGCTAAAGGGCCTCTGAGCTGTTGCTCATTGCGATCAGACTCAGTGCACAGGCCCTTTATAGATAAGCCTTTCTACCTCGTCCTTTATAATCGCCCTCGGTATCCCTCCGTGTATCTTTGGTATGCCGTTTATCATTATAATGGGCGGGTTGACAGCGCCCTGCTTGATCAGCTCCCTGATCTCAGGGAAGTCAATCTCGTCGTTCATGAACAGGTCAACGTATTCTACTGAAACCACTGTCGGGTAATAGTGGTTCATCTCCTTGCGGAGCTCATCCGCAAGCAACTTGTTCTTTATCGGCTCATCAAATTCCTCTGCATTAAGCATGACTTCCTCAAGGGGATTATCGAGAATCTGTATCCGTACTTTCTGGAGCATTTTATCGCCCTCCGTTTTCTGTAGTTACGACCATGTTATCTATGAGTCTTGTGTTGCCGATCTGCAAGGCAATTGCGAGCAGAGCTTCGCCTTTAATCCTTTCAGGTTCGATCAATGTCCCTGTATCAAAGGCCGAACAGTACTGCACCTCTTTAACGAGGGGCTCAGACCGCAACATGCCGAGCATTATATCTTTAATCTTTTCTACTTCAATTATACCATTTTTCACTGCACTGGACGCCTCAACAAGAGTCCTGTATATCACAGTCGCAGCCTTTCTCTCTTCAACAGAAAGATAGAGATTCCTTGAACTCATCGCAAGGCCGTCTTCTTCACGCAGGGTCGGGCATACAACCACATCTATCCCCATGTCGAGTTCCTTGACAAGCCTTTTGATGATTACGGTCTGCTGAAAATCCTTTTGGCCAAAATAGGCCCTCACAGGGATTACGATATTGAAGAGCTTTACGACAACTGTTGCAACACCCCTGAAATGACCGGGCCGAAAAAAACCGCACAACCTGTCAGAGAGTTCTTCTACCTCGACATGTGTTGATGACCCTTCAGGGTACATAAGTGAATCATCCGGAAGAAAGAGTATGTCGACTCCCGCGTCTTCGAGTTTTGCCGTATCTCCGCCGATATCCCTTGGGTATTTGCAGAAATCCTCGGATGGGCCAAACTGTTTTGGGTTAACGAATATACTGACGACTGTGACATCGTTTTCCTTTTTCGACATCCTCACAAGGCTCAGATGGCCTTCATGAAGCGTACCCATCGTCGGCACAAAGCCAATTGACTTGCTGCGGAGCAGATGCTCTCTTGACGTTTGATGAATTATCCTCGGTATGCGTATCAGCTCCATAATCTTATTATAAGAAATCGGGTGGAATTTTTGATAGGGTATATCGCCAAATGACTTTTCATATTCGGGTCTGCTAAACTCAAGGAGGACTCAACGCATCCTGTTGCTGAATTTATTGGCTTATGGAAAATTACAAGGTAACCGACAGACAGACTTTATGGGAAGGCGGCTTTCTCAGGAGCCTCAGGCTGACGTACAGAAAACCTGATGGCAGGTTAAGGCACTGGGAGGCGATAGAGAGGACTAATTGTGATGATATTGTCGCTATTGTCCCCATCACTGACAACAACGACTTGATACTCATCAGGCAGTTCAGGCCGCCTGTGGACAACTATGTGATCGAATTTCCGGCAGGCCTGAGCAACAGCGGCGAAAGCCCTGAGAAAGCTGCCCTGAGAGAGCTGCGGGAAGAGACAGGTTATGAGGCCGGGGAATTGGTTTATCTCGGCAAAGGCCCGCTTTCGAGCGGGTCTTCCATGGAGATGCTCACTGTTTATGCAGCAAAAGGGCTCAAATTCGCTGGTATTGACGGAAGGGACGAGACAGAGGATATTGAGATAATAACGGTCCCTGCTGATGAGATATATAAGGCCTTGCTGAGGTTCTCTGATAACGGCGATTACATTGACCTGAAGATAATGGGACTTGTCGAGATAGCGAGGCAGCAGAAGATGATTAATTAAGCAATGGTATTGCTATGCATCAAGGATTTCAGCCTCTGCCTTAGAAAGGTATATCTCATTAGCGGCTTATTGTTCTTTACTGCGATAGCGATAGCCTTCTTTGTACCGACTATAACGACCATCCTCTTGCCCCGCGTAATGGCAGTATAGAGGAGGTTCCTCTGGAGGAGCATATAGTGCTGTGTGAGCAGCGGCATCACAACAACAGGGTATTCGCTGCCCTGAGACTTATGCACAGATATAGCATATGCAGGGACTATCTCATCGAGCTCTGAAAAATTATAAGCCACGCGTCTCCCGTCATAGTCGACAACGACTTCCTGCAATTCCCTGTCTATACCTGCAATCCTCCCGATATCGCCGTTATAAACTTCCTTGTCATAGTTATTACGTATCTGCATTGCCTTATCACCCTTCCTGAGTTTTTTCCCTGCGTGTGCGAGCTCCTCAGTCGAGGGGTTCAATGCCTTTTGCAGCTCAGCGTTCAGATTCGCTGTACCTATTGTTCCCCTGTGCATGGGAGTGATGACCTGTATGTCATTTACAGGGTCGTATCCGAACCTATTCGGTATCTTCTCAGCACAGAGCTCTATGACCTTTTTCAAGGCATCCTCCGGCTCCTCTGCCGGGAAGAAATAGAAGTCCTGCGGTTCGCCCTCTCCAACAGCTAATAACGGCATATGGCCGCTGTTTATCCTGTGCGCATTAACGATTATAAGGCTCTTTCTCGACTGCCTGAATATCTCATTCAGCCTTACTGAAGGAACAGTTCCGGAGTCAATTATATCCTTCAGGACATTGCCGGCACCGACGGATGGAAGCTGGTCAACATCACCGACAAGGATAAGGGTTGCATGGCGGGGCACGGCCTTCAGGAAGTAGTGCATAAGTATTGTATCGACCATTGAGGTCTCATCAACGATTATAAGGTCAGCCTCCAGGGGCTCGTCTTCATTCCTCTTGAATCTGCCCTCGCCCGGGCTGAACTCGAGGAGCCTGTGCAGGGTCTTTGCCTCAAAACCTGTAGCCTCTGCCATCCTCTTGGCTGCCCTGCCTGTCGGTGCTGCAAGCAGCACACTATGTCCAATCCTCTGGTAGACCTTTATAACCGAGTTAATTATAGTCGTCTTTCCGGTTCCCGGCCCTCCGGTTATCACCATTACCTTCCTGTCAAAGGCCTCACTCAAGGCCTCTTTCTGTTTTTCTGCGAGGGTTATGTTCAGCTCCCTCTGGACCCGGTCAATGGCCTTATCTTTATCAAAGATCTTCATCTGCTTTGGATAACCGCAAAGCGTCTTGAGGTTCCTTGCTATGCCGGATTCTGCTACATGATACCTTGAGAGGTAGACACCCTTATTGCTCTCACCTGAATTATCATGAGCCATATCCTCAATAAAGATCTTTTTATCCTCTGAGATCCTGCCGAATGCCCCCAATATCGGCTCGTCTCCGACATCCAGAACCTTTTTGCACTCTGATATGAGGGGTTCATAAGGATAATATACATGGCCGTCATCAGAAAGCTGATTCAGCACATAAAGTATCCCTGCCTCTGCCCTTATCTGCGAGTCTTTCGGAATTCCGAAATTCCCTGCGATCCTGTCGGCAGTAATAAAGCCTATTCCGAATATGTCCATGGCGAGCCTGTAGGGGTTGTCCTGAACGATCCTGACAGCCTCTCTTCCATACTGCCTGTATATCCTTACGGCATACGCTGGGCTGACACCATTGCCCTGCAGGAAGAGCATAACATCACGTATCTCCTTCTGCTCTTCCCATGCGCTCCGGATCATTTCTATCCTCTTTTCGCCTATTCCGTCAACTTCCCTGAGCCTCTCTATCTTGTTCCCGATGATATCGAGGGTCTCAGCGCCAAATCTCGAAACAAGCCTCTTGGCCATCACAGGCCCTATGCCTTTTATCAAGCCTGAACCGAGGTATTTCTCTATGCCATTAGCTGTAGCCGGTATTACAGACTGGTAGGAAGAAATCTTGAACTGCTCACCATATCTCGTGTGGTTCTGCCATTGTCCCTTAAGCAGAAGGACCTCACCGGCATTCACTGACAGAAGGTTGCCTACAACTGTTGCAAGGTCGCTCCTCCCCTGTACTTTTACCTTTGCAACAGTGTAGCCGTTTTCTTCGTTGTGGAAGGTGATCCTCTCTATCTGTGCTTTTATTTCTGTGTCCATATGACGTGAGTGGCTGTTTCCCAAAAAAGCGATACTGAGACGGCTGCATGCCGAATTAACTCAATAACAACACTTGTTAACTCTAAGCCTTACAGACAATTATCTAAACTTTAAGTGCAATACCTCCCCTTTGTCAACTTTTCGTAAAATCATATGATGGATTGTGTTATAATTATTAAATCTTCTTGTTTGCATCCTTCTATTTAGGAATAAAATACTAATATTATGAAAAAGAGTTTTGCCATAGGTGTTGACCTCGGAGGCACAAACCTCAGGGTAGCCCTTGTATCAAGGGAAGGCGAGATCATAAAAAAGCTGAAGGTCCCATCGTTCGAAAAGGCTGAAGAGGCTCTCATAAGCTCAATAAGTGAGATGTTCGAGGGGGCTGAGAATGTCGCAGGCATCGGCATAGGAGTTGCCGGCCTCATAGACAGGGCTTCATCCATTGTTGTGATTTCGCCGAATCTGCCTTCAATCGAAAGGGTCCCGATTGCAGAAATACTCACCGCACGCTTCAATGTCCCGGTCTTCATCGAGAACGATGCAAATGCTGCGGCACTCGGAGAGCGGCTTATGGGTACAGGCAGAAAATACAGGAATTTTGTACTACTTACCCTTGGAACCGGCATAGGAGGCGGTATTATCTATAACGGCAAGCTCCTTAATGTCTCTGCAGAGATAGGTCATATGAGCATAAACTCAACCGGCATAAAGTGTGTCTGCGGGAATCATGGGTGCCTCGAATCCTATGCCTCAGCAAGGGCGATACTCGAATATGCGATAAATGCACTCGAACACGGCGCTGCAAGCGTGCTTAAGGAATACTGTTCAGGGAACTTCTACAAACTGACGCCTGAGGATATATACAAGGCTGCCCTTGACGGCGACAACCTCTCGAAGGATGTCTTAAGGGAGGCAGGCAAGCATCTCGGGGTCGGGATATCTAACATGATAAATATCTTCAGCCCCGAGGCAGTGATACTCGCCGGAGGACTTACAGGCGCCTGGAACATCTATGTGCAGGAGGCTATAAAAGAGGCCTCGAAGCGCACCTTCAAACAGCTCTTTGACAGGGTCGAGATTGTCCAGTCTTCCCTTGGAGACAACGCGGGTGTCTTAGGTTCTGCATGTCAGGCCTTCAACAGCAAGAACTGAATAACCCGGCTTTTCAATATAAGATGGCAAAAAATATCAGGAACTTCTCAATAATCGCACACATTGACCACGGCAAGTCAACGCTCGCCGACAGGCTGCTCGAGTTCACAGGCACGCTGAGTTCAAGGGAGATGATGGAGCAGGTCCTCGACTCAATGGACCTCGAGAGGGAGAGGGGCATAACAATAAAGGCCCATGCAGTCAGGCTCAATTACAGTGCAGATGACAATGCGGATTACATACTCAACCTTATAGATACCCCCGGCCATGTAGACTTCTCCTATGAGGTTTCGAGAAGTCTCGCATCCTGCGAAGGGGCCCTTCTTGTTGTGGATGCGACTCAGGGTGTTGAGGCACAGACTGTCGCAAACGCATACCTTGCCATGGAGCATAACCTCGAAATGGTCCCTATCATAAACAAGATAGACCTTCCTGCTGCAGAGCCTGAAAGGATAAGGGAGCAGATAGAGGACATAATCGGGATCGACAGCTCAGAGGCCATACTCGCAAGCGCAAAGGCAGGCATAGGCACCAAGGAGATACTTGAAGCGATAGTAAAAAAGATCCCGCCTCCCGGCGGAGATGTCAATAAGCCGCTCAAGGCGCTCCTGTTTGACTCATGGTTTGATAACTATCAGGGTGTTATCGTCCTTGTAAGGGTCTTTGACGGGATAGTTAAAAAGGGAACAAGGGTCATGCTTATGAGCACCGGCAAGGAGTTTGAGGTATCAGAGGTAGGGATATTCGTTCCAAAGATGAAGACCACCGAGAGCCTCTCAGCAGGCGAGGTCGGTTACATCATAGCCAACATAAAGCTTGTGACCGACACCAAGATCGGCGATACGATAACAGACGCAAACAAGCCTGCAACTGAGGCGTGCCCCGGATATAAGGAGATCAAGCCAATGGTCTTTTCAGGGCTCTATCCTACAGAGACACACCAGTATGAGGGCCTTAAGACCGCACTCGAAAAACTGAGGCTGAATGATTCATCATTCACCTATGAGCCTGAGACTTCCTCTGCGCTCGGTTTTGGGTTCAGATGTGGGTTCCTCGGGCTGCTCCACATGGAGATAATTAAGGAGAGGCTCGAGCGCGAGTTCGGGCTTTCCCTCATAAGCACAGCGCCTACAGTCGTTTACAGGGTGACTGACACAAACGAGGATATCATTTTTGTTGATAACCCGACAGCAATGCCTGAAAAGCGCCTTAAGATAGAAGAACCCTTTGTGAAGATAACCATATTTATGCCGCAGGCGTATATCGGCCCCATACTTGAGCTATGTCAGGAAAAACGAGGCATACAGAAAGAGTTCGTGTACCTCGGAAGGGAAAGGCTAAGGGTAGAATACGAAGTGCCTCTGAACGAGATACTATGGGACTTTTATGACAGGCTGAAATCAATATCAAAGGGATATGCCTCAATGGATTATGAATTCACAGGCTACAGGGAATCAGACCTCGTGAGGCTCGATATCCTGCTTAATGGAGAGAGCGTGGACGCCCTCTCCTTGATAGTGCACAGGGACAAGGCGTATTATATGGGGCGGGAAGTCGCTGAAAAGCTGAGGAGCGTTATCCCGAGGCAGATGTACGAGGTCATTATACAGGCAGCGATCGGGAGCAAGATAATTGCGAGGGAAAGCATCAAGGCGCTCAGGAAGGACGTGATCGCTAAATGCTACGGCGGCGATATAACTAGAAAGAGAAAGCTTCTCGAAAAGCAGAAGGAAGGGAAGAAAAGGATGAAACAGGTAGGGCGTATAGAGGTGCCTCAGGAAGCGTTCCTTTCTGTTTTAAAGGTTAAGTAGAAACATAAGGAGGTAAACAGGGCATTGAAGAAGGACCGGCAGAAGGCAATATGGGAGTATGCAAAGGCGATTGTAACAGCGTTGCTGCTCGCCCTTTTTATAAGGGCGTATTTTATACAGGCATTCAAGATACCCTCAGGCTCGATGATACCGACCCTCGTTGTCGGAGACCACATACTCGTGAACAAGTTCATCTACGGGACAAAGGTTCCCTTCTCTGACAAGCGCATCCTCGAGTTAAAGAAACCCTCAAGAGGTGATATAATAGTATTTAAATACCCTGAAGACCCGGAAAGGGATTTTATAAAGCGGGTTATCGCTGTCGAGGGCGATGTGATCGAGATAAAAGATAAGGTTGTGCATGTTAACGGCAAGCCTGTGCAGGAGCTATATGCCCAGCATACAGACAATACCATCCGCCCGACCGGAGTAGAGCCGAGGGATAATCTTGGGCCCAAGGTCATACCAAAGGACAAGTTTTTTATGATGGGGGATAACCGCGACCAGAGCTACGACAGCAGGTACTGGGGTTTTGTCGACATAAAAGAGATCAGGGGCAAGGCCCTCATAATCTACTGGTCATGGGATGGCTCGAAACACCTGCCGAGGTTCACAAGGATCGGCAAACTCGTACATTAAGGGGTTTCCTGTTTTATGGAAAATAAAAAGATATCAGACAACCCGGGCTGGAAGCAGACTCTCTCCTCACAGAACGGCTTTATAAGATCCGTCTTCTGCCTCGCCTTCCTCGCCATCATTGCTTATTCAGCCTATCAGTTCGGACAGCCCTTTTATAAATACTCGACTTTCAAGAGCGAGGCGAAAGAGATACTGAGGATCAGCCCCGGGGATACAGACCGGATCAGGACACAGATATATGAGGCTGCAGAGTACATACGGATCCCTGTTGAAGAAAAAGATATTACGGTTACTAAGAAGATAAAGAGAGTGCGTGTAACAACATCCTGGTCAGAGACTGTTGATATCTTCGGGATATACCAGAAGACGCTCGACTTTAAGCTTGATATAGAGGAGTAGCAGATTGTTCACAGGCATCATCACGGAGATGGGCAAGGTCGTATCCCTCAGGAAGAAAAACCCCGGCGCTTTGCTCGTGCTAAAGGCAGAAGATATCCCTGATAATGCAGCTATCGGCGACAGCATAGCGATTAACGGTGTCTGCCTGACAGTGGTAAGCCGGGACAAAGGCCTCCTCACATTCGACATTTCTGACGAGACATTAAGCTCGACAAACCTCGGACAGCTAAATCCGGGCGAAAGGGTCAACCTCGAGCCGTCCCTCAGGCCTGACGGCAGGATTGGCGGCCATTTTGTCACCGGCCATGTCGATGCAGCCGGCATAATAAGATCGCGGACAATTATCGGTGACACCTGCAAGATAGAAATAGAGGCCCCGGATAAGGTGACCTCTCTGCTCGTTGAAAAGGGCTCTGTTGCAGTCGACGGCATAAGCCTCACAGTCGTTGATGTTGCTGAAAACACCTTCACTATTGTGATAATCCCGCATACCGCAGGTGTGACGACTATCGGGTCCAAGGCCGTTGGTGAATCAGTAAACCTCGAGGCTGATATAATAGGCAAGTATGTTGCGAGGTTTCTCAGAAAAGAGACCCTTTTGAAGAGTAATGATGAGGGGCTCATGAAGGCCCTTATGAAATCAGGGTACATTTAATCGGCCGGCATTAACAAAAAATGTTGGAGGAAGCGTAATGCATAAATATAGATTCAATACAATTAATGAGGCGATAGAGGATATCGCAAAAGGCAGGATGGTCATACTCGTTGATGACGAGGACAGGGAGAATGAGGGTGACTTATGCATCGCGGCAGAAAAGGTCACGCCGGAGGCTATAAATTTCATGGCAAAATACGGCAGGGGACTTATATGCCTCTCGCTTACGCCGCAGAGGGTCGAGGAGCTTAATCTCCCGATGATGACTGATGATAATACCTCCCAGTTCGGCACAGCATTCACTGTCTCAATAGAGGCAAAGAAGGGGGTTACAACCGGTATCTCGGCAGCGGACAGGGCGACGACGATCATGACAGCAATAAACCCGGAAATGCGGTCAGATGACCTTGCGAGGCCGGGCCATATCTTCCCGTTAAGAGCAAGGCCGGGCGGAGTTCTCCAGCGAGCAGGCCAGACAGAAGGGTCTGTTGACCTTGCAAGGCTTGCGGGCCTTTATCCGGCAGGTGTGATATGCGAGATAATGAGCGATGACGGCACAATGGCGAGGGTGCCTGAGCTCATGGAGGTCGCAATAAGGCACAGCCTTAAAATAGTAACTGTTAAAGACCTCATACATTACAGGATAAGGACTGACCGTTTCATAAAGAGGATTTCTGACATCAAGCTCCCGACTGAATGCGGTGAATTCAGGGCGATCGCATATTCAAATGACATGGATAATAATATACATATAGCGATAATAAAGGGCGATATAAAGCCTGACGAAGCTGTATTGGTAAGGGTACATTCCGAATGCCTCACTGGAGATGTCTTCGGCTCAAAGAGATGTGACTGCGGAGAGCAGTTGCACAGGGCAATGGAGATGGTCAACAAGGAAGGCAGGGGGGTTATCCTGTACATGAGACAGGAAGGCAGGGGCATAGGTCTTGCTAACAAACTCAAGGCTTATGAGTTGCAGGACAAGGGGCTCGATACTGTTGAGGCGAACCTGAAGCTCGGGTTCAAGCCGGACCTCAGGGATTACGGCATCGGCGCCCAGATCCTTATAGACCTTGGCGTAAGGGAGATGCGCCTCATGACAAACAACCCGAAGAAGATAGTCGGACTTGAAGGCTACGGGCTTAAGGTCGTCGAAAGGGTTCCGATCGAGACAAGCCCCCACGACAAAAACATAATCTATCTCAAGACAAAAAAGAGAAAGCTCGGACATATGCTCGATAATGTGTAGGAGAAGATGAGAGACAAGAAGACAGTACAAAAGGTCCTTTCAAAACTCCCCTCGGTTGACGAGATACTAAAGGGCCGTTATGGTATCGCGTGGTTAAGAGACTATCCAAGGAAGTATGTACGCGAGGCTGTGAGAGACGTTATCGAAGTGAGGAGGAAAGAGGTCCTTGCTGACCCTGCAACTGATGTCTCAGTTGAAGGCATGGTTCCGGACATCAATGGCAGGATCAGGGATCTCTCATCACCCAGCCTGAGGCAGGTGATAAATGCCACAGGCGTTGTCATCCATACCAATCTCGGCAGGTCAATTATTTCAGACCGGGCTGCAGAGAATGTGCGCAGGATAGCTACGGGTTATTCAAATCTCGAGTATGACCTTGATAAAGGCGTCCGCGGCAAGAGGTATGCCCACATAAAGAGGCTTCTCAGGGAGGTGACCGGCGCTGAGGACGGCTTTGCGGTCAACAACAATGCAGCAGCAGTCCTCCTCTGCCTGAGCGCCATTGCAAGGGGAAGAGAGGTAATTGTTTCTAGGGGCGAACTTGTAGAGATCGGAGGGTCCTTCAGGGTCCCTGATGTTATGGTTCAGGGCAATGCAGTGTTGAGGGAAGTAGGGACGACCAACAAGACCCATCCTGACGATTACAGGGAGGCTATAAATGAAAATACTGGACTGATACTCAAGGTGCACCAGTCAAATTACAGGATCACAGGATTCACAGAGGATGTATCAATAGAAAGGCTCGCTGAGATCGGTAGGGAAAACAGGATTCCTGTGATGTATGACCTCGGCAGCGGATGCCTTATTGACCTGAAGCCCTTCGGCATACATTCAGAGCCTAATGTAAGCGACATACTGAAGAGCGGGGTCGATATTGTTACATTCAGCGGGGACAAGCTCCTCGGCGGACCACAGGCCGGCATTATAGTAGGGAACAGACAGATGATAGAACATATCCAGAAAAATCCCCTTACAAGGGCTCTGAGGATCGACAAGCTCACACTTGCTGCGCTCGAGGCAACGCTCTATGGGTATCTTGATATCGAAAAGGCTAAGGATATGATCCCAACCCTGAAGATGCTCCTTGAAGATGCCGGGGTTTTAAAGGCAAGGGCAAAGAAGATTGCATCTCTTTTAAAAAGGGAAACAGCAAACGCTATGATAGACGTTATTCAAGATTCCTCACAGGCAGGCGGAGGCTCTTTGCCTGAAATAAGCTTCCCGACCTATGTTGTCACAATAAAACCAAAGAAGATATCTGTGAACAACCTTGAAGAGAGATTAAGACGCGGCGAGCTTCCGGTCATTGCGAGGATCAGGGAAGACTCTCTGATACTGGATGCGAGGACAATAAGCGATAAGGAAGCCTCTCTTGTAGTTAAATGCGTAAAGGCTGCCTTAGTGTAGGGTTATTTTCCCGAGGATAGCGCTGCCTGATGCGCCTGTCACCTGCGGCAGATTAGAGGGCCTGCCGGAAATTGTCTCGTTTGCGAGTATGGCAAAGCAGAGCGCCTCTTTGGCCATTGCAGGTATGCCGTATGAATCTGATGTCGCAACCAATATCGGATTGAACAGCTCCTTTAGAAGCGAGACGAGATAAGAGTTTCTTGAACCGCCTCCGGACAGGATGATCTCGCTTAGCTTATACTTTTTCAATATGAACCTGTCGTATGCATTTTTTATAGAAAGGGCCGTAAAGTACGTAAGCGTTGCGATCAGGTCTTCAGGTCTTATCCTCTTTCTTGAGGCTATAGTGTTTATGAGATTTAGACCGAACGTCTCCCGGCCTGTAGACTTCGGAGGTTTCTTCGAGAAATAGGGATGTGCCATAAGCTCCTTCAATATGCTGCTGTCAGGTTCACCGGACCTTGCTATCATGCCGTTCTTATCGTAGCTTTTCTTGAAGAGCAGGTGCATGGCCCCGTTGATGAGAGAGTTGCCGGGCCCTGTGTCAAAGGCAAAGACTTCATTGATGCCCGGTGTTACTACCGTAACATTTGCTATCCCACCGATGTTCTGGGCTGCCCTTACCTTTCCCTTTTTATGGAAAAGGATATAGTCGGCAAACGGAACAAGCGGCGCGCCATGTCCGTTCCTCGCCATGTCGGCAGGCCTGAAGTCAGAGACGACAGGTATGCCGGTCTTATACGCAATTATTGAAGACTCTCCGATCTGGAGCGTAAATCCCCTCCTGTTAAGTTCAGGCGGAGAGTGATATATGGTCTGGCCGTGCGAGGCTATCAGGTCAATATCTCCTGAGCTAAGGCCTGACCCTGATATGCAGGAAAGCGCTGCCTTAGCAAAGAAGTCGCCAATCTCAAAGTTCATCATGCAGATATCCGATGCCTTGCTGTCGGATGCGGCAGCTATCCTGTTCTTCAGGGTTGAGGGATAAGAAGAGTGCTCATGGTGGATGAGCCTGACCTTTGAATCCAGACTGGACCTTGTTATCTTTGCTATAGCAGCATCGACACCGTCATGCGAGGTGCCTGACATCAGGCCGAGAACTATACGGGATGACTTGTTGTATATATTGAGGAGTCGCTTCATCCCTAACTGATGAGCTGCTGGTTGACCTGTATCTTCATCTTACTTTTTATGCCTTCAATATAGGATTTCAGGGCCTTGTCCCTCATCTCTAAAAGCATAGCCTGCACTACGTCTCCCTTTGGCTGTTCGCCTCCGGAGGGTTTTTTCAGGTCAATATCAGTGAGAGCTACGGATTCGCCTACAAGCCTCCGCATCTTGAGTGCTGTGATTTCCTTCCGCTTCATAGATTCAAAAAACTCCGGCGTCATCCTGTTCAGATCCAGTATCCTGAGGTAAATGTCCTTGTTGAACCTGCCGTCACGGAGAAAGGCAGGGTCATTTATTATTGCGTCTTCAAGCTCCTCATCTGTCACTGTGATGCCGGCCTTTTTTGCAGTGATGAACAGCACCCTCTCATTAATAAGGGCATCGAGTACAAGCTGCTTTATGTTAAGCTGTTTCTCCAGCTCGTCATTGAACTTATCTTTATAGACCTCCCTGTAAAAGTTTCTTGCCCTGTCATAAGCCGTCCAGAAATCCTCGAGGGTTATCTGCTCCTTCTCTATTTTTACTACGGCAACAGCGGTTGATTTATCGACGCTCCCTACCCCCCAGAATATGAATGAGAGTATAACAATAAAGAAAAGGATATAAAAAAACTTCGCATGCTTCCGCATCATCTTGAGCATCTAAGGCCTCCCTCTGAAATCATCACCGGATTTCTGAATTTTTATAAGTAATATTTTTTCTCTTAGCTTTCTTCAAACCTGAGGTCAACATCCTTTTCAGGCACAATTGTCGAGACAGCATGTTTATAGATAAGCTGTTGTGCCGTCTCTTTTAAGACAATCACAAAACTGTCAAAGCCTTTTATAAGACCCTTAAGCCTCACACCGTTTGTGAGGTATATGACTACAGGTGTCTTTTCCTTCCTGAGATGATTCAGGTAATTGTCCTGCAGGTTGTTTGCTGACATGTCTCCCCCTTTTTCATAGTAATGTTCTATACATAACGACATAAGTCCAAGACAGTTTGTCATTCCGGCTTGTCCGGAATCTCTCCTCAAAAGAAAGATTCCTCTACGAGCCTGTGGCCGGCGCGCTTCGCTTGCGGGAATGACATCCGATTAATGTCGCTGTTTCTAACCTGTTGTACAACAGGTTAGAAACAGCTATCATTTTAAATTAATGTATTTTCAGCAATAATGCAATAGCCGTGAATATTTCCTGCGAAGAGTAGATCCCTGAAACGTCTATCCATCTGATATCCGGTTCTTTTCTGAACCACGTGAACTGGCGCTTTGCATAGTTCCTCGTCCTCTTCTTTATCAGGCTGACAGCATCTTCAAGCGGCAGCTCTCCCCTCAGGTAGCTCGAGACCTCCTTGTACCCGATCGCCTGCTCTGCAGTCTTGCCGGGATTCATCCGGAGGAGATTCCTCACCTCATCTGTAAGGCCGTTTATGAACATCCGGTCAACCCTGTCTTCTATAAGCCTGTACAGCTCTTTCCTGTTCCTTGTAAGCCCGACCCTGATAAAATTATAAGGAAGCGGCATGGTCAGTTCAGCCCTCAGCCCTGAGATGCCTTTCCCTGTCTTTAGGCAGACCTCAAGCGCCCTTATAAGCCTTCTTGTGTCTGCAGGCTCTATGCCGGAGGCTGCAGCATGGTCGAGTTTCAGGAGCAAGTCATAAAGGGAGCCGCTCTTTTGTTTTTCGATTGCATGGAGTTTGTCCCTCAATGCCCAGTCTGCTGAGGGGCTGCTGAATATCCCTCTTGTGAGCGCCCTTATGTAAAGACCGGTGCCTCCGACAACAACAGGTATCCTTCCTTTGGCAAGAATACCTTCAATTATAGGCCTGACAGCCTCTGCGTATTGCCCCGCGCTGAAGGTCTCAGACGGCCCCGCAATATCGATCATATGGTGTCTTACCATAGCCCTTTGTTCAGGGGTAGGTTTAGCAGTGCCTGTATCCATATGTCTGTATATCTGCATTGAATCGGCGCTTATTATCTCGGTATCCAGCTCTTTTGCAAGAAGGATGGATGCGCCTGTCTTGCCGACACAGGTCGGGCCGAGGATTATGATGACAGAGTTTCTGGTTAACATATCTTGAATTTTTCTAAAGCGCCCATGACAGGGTATTATTATAAAACACCCTGCACTGGTTTTAGTGGTTGAGATAGAGTGGAGATATAAATTACAATATTAAGGCCATGTGTATCAGAATCAAGGATTATAGTGCCCTCTTGGGAAGCATTGCTGCCCTGTTAATGGCAATGCTCCTGAGCCTGCCTGTTTATGCAGAAAAACGTGACAAAATATTTTCGCAACAGGAGATCAAAAAAATGAATGAAACAACCGCAGTGATCGAGTCAAAATTCGGCAACATTGAGATCAGGTTCTTCCCTGATGTTGCTCCCAACCATGTGAATAACTTCATTGAGCTTGCAAAAAAGGGTTTTTATGACAACACTATTTTCCACCGCGTGATACCCGGCTTTATGATTCAGGGAGGGGACCCGAACTCAAAGGAGGCTGATAAATCAAGGCACGGAACGGGCGGCCCCGGATACACTGTCAAGGCTGAGTTCAACAGCAAGCCGCATAAGAGAGGTGCCCTCTCAATGGCGAGGGCCGCACAGCCTGACAGTGCAGGCTCACAGTTCTTCATATGCGTTGCGGATTCTAACTTCCTCGACAGGCAGTATACACTCTTTGGCGAGGTCGTATCCGGGATCGAGGTTGCCGTCAAGATAGTCAGCCAGCCGAGGGACGGCAGGGATAACCCGAATGAGCGTATCGAGATGAAGGTCAAGATCATTGAAAAATGAAAGGCGTTATAGACTTCCATACACATGCTTTTCCGGATGAGCTTGCGGAAAGGGCTATAAGATCTCTCGAGATAGAAGGGGAGATCCGGGCATTTCATGACGGCAGGGTCTCCTCGCTGCTCGCTTCAATGGACAGCTCAGGCATAGAAACGAGCGTTGTCTGCTCGATCGCCACAAAGCCTTCCCAGTTCGAGCCGATATTTTCGTGGTCTAAAAAAATAGCATCAGAAAGGATTATCCCCTTTCCTTCAGTACACCCAAATGATCCTCAGTATTCAGAGAGGATATCGTTGATAAAGAAGGAGGGATTTAGGGGGATTAAGCTCCATCCGTTTTATCAGGACTTTGACCTTTACGAAGAAAGGCTGATGCCCTTTTATGAGAAAGTCTGTGAAGAAAGCCTGATCCTCGTTGTCCACACGGGGTTTGATATTGCCTTTCCCCGCATCAGGAGGGCTGACCCGGAAAAGATCCTGAAGGTTATCACACGATTTCCCAAAATGAAGTTCGTAGCAACTCATCTCGGCGCATGGGAGCAGTGGGAGGAAGCAAAAGATATGCTTATAGGAAGAGAGATATACATGGAGATATCGTGTTCACTCGAATCCCTGCCAAAAGAGCTTGCAAGGGAGATGCTCCTGAGCCATCCGAAGGAATACATACTCTTCGGCACTGATTCGCCATGGACAGGCCAGGAGGAGACACTCTCAGCCCTGAAAGGCCTCGATCTCGGCGATGATATGGAAAGGCTTATATTAAGGGATAATGCAATTTCCCTACTTGGCACTGCATAATTGAAGTTGCGCATACATAAAGGAAACGAGTAAAATAAAAAATATGGGAGTGCATAGGGTTCTGGTGTCCCTCCCGGACTTCAAATCCGGTGTTGCCGCCCAAAAGGTGGCAGGGTGGGTTCGATTCCCACACGCTCCCGCCAGTATTCGGGGCGTAGCGCAGTCTGGTAGCGCACACGGTTCGGGACCGTGGAGTCGGAGGTTCAAATCCTCTCGCCCCGACCATTTTGATGCAGATGCTGTCTATTTTCCGTTCCGGATAACTATGTGATTAAAGTATTCATTAAACGCCTGATAACCATCAATAAGGAATTTATCCTCAGCGAGCTTCGTGGGATAAAAGGTTTTATGCAGCTCCTCATGAAACACAGGAATACCGGCCTGAAGTGGACAAGCGAGGAGATTGCGGAGATCAGGCTGCACCTTAGGAATATATCGAAGCTTGTGCCTGCGTTAATCGTTTTCCTTCTTCCCGGTGGGGCACTGCTTCTGCCGTTACTTGCAGAAGTGCTTGACAGAAGGAAAAAGGCAAGACTTGTATAACCAGAAATGCGACCGGCCAGTGCCGGAATAGGTTAAAACCATTCCATGTTTTTTGCATTTTGGTATATAATAGCTTATCACATTCAAGCCCCCTTAGCTCAGTAGGATAGAGCACAGGTTTCCTAAACCTGGGGCCGCATGTTCGAATCATGCAGGGGGCACTTTAATAAGTAATTCTTAGACCAAATTTTACAAAGAGTTTTTCAACACCAGGGCAAGACTTGACCACAAGAGCATGTTCTCTGCTCTACCTACCATACAACTTCAAGGGAATCTTTGCTCTTGTGGTATAATCAACCATGCACAGAGAAGCGATAAGATATCTGAATAACGCAAAGGAGCTTTTAAGTAAGTCTCCTATAGAAGGCAAGGTATATACTGATGTCAAGTATGTGAAGTCAGCCTGCGGGGTAGCCTACCTTGCCGTCCTTGAAGCGGTCAACGAGGTCTTATTGCAAAAAGGATATACAAAAAAAGAACTGCCTAAAAAGGTTGAAGAATACGAAAAAGCCCTAAAAAAACATATCTCATCCAACAACGGCAAACTCCTGAAAGAGTTCACTATGCTCTATGACGCCCTGCACATAGCAGGTTATTACCGGGGACTTATCTACAATGTGGATGCCGTAAAAGACTACCTGAAGGCAGCCAGAGAGTTTATAGAAAAGATAAAATAAGGGCTGTCCCCCTGCTTATCTCAATAGGCTCTAAGCACTCAAAGGGCTCACTCCCCCAACGGAGAACTGAGAGGGTCACCCATTAAAGGCCACACCTTTGCCATTATAGCCTGACACAACTGATATTTATAGTATAATAAAATCAGGGAGAATTATGTATTATGAAGGCCCTTAAAAAGATATCCATTCTTGTCTTTGTCCTGCTCGTAGTTACCCTCATCGCTGCGGCTGTACTCTACAAGACTGCCGGAGATATCGTAAAGAAAAAACTCGAGGATGCCCTCGGGCCACGTTTTTCAGTCCAGCGAGTAGAAATTAGCCTTTCCAGCCTCGAGGCATACGGCATTGTCTTTAAAAAAGATGACGGGACATCAGCGCTTTCTGCTGACAGGATAAAGGTGGAGATTGACTACACCGGGCTATTCAGGAGGCGTTTTGACATCTCACTCGTGGCGATAGCGAACCCGTATCTGGTGATGGACAGTGTACAGGGACTAAGGTTGGCTCGTTGGTCCCTCAGCAGGACGGCAAGGGGGAAGGAGCGCAAGAACAGCCTCAGATAAGCATTAATAAGCTGACGGTACATGGCGGTACAGTAGAATATCATGACAGCGAGGTCGCTGGTCCCGCTCATGTGACAAAGATAGAAAACATCGAGATCGAACTGACAGATATAAGGTCTCCGCTTGTTGATACTGAATCAACGTTTTCTTTTAAGGCCGGAGTCCCTGCAAAGAGCTCAACAGGGCTCGTTAGTCTTGACGGCAAGATTAATCTGAAAAGCATGGACCTCGACAGCAAGATAAACATTAAGGACCTCGATATTACGCATTTCAAGCCCTATTTTCAGAAGAGGGGAGATGCGGATGTGAAAAAGGGCGCTCTTGATGTAGAGATCAGGGCAGAGGTGAGGAAGCGTACCATCAAGGCGCCTGGCCGTGCGACGATAAAGGGCCTCAAATTCGATGAGGGCGCAGGCCTGAAGGAGAAGTTCCTCGGGGTGCCGAGGTCGGCGGTGCTTGGTCTCATGAGGGACAGCAAAGCAGATATAGGCTTCAATTTTATCATAGAGGGCGACCTTAGCAATCCGAAGTTCAACCTGAGAGAGAATATTATGGAGAGGATTACTATGGGCCTTGCTGAAAAGCTCGGAGTCTCGCCTGAGAGGATTGTCGGACGCATCGTAGAGAAGGGCGTAAAAGAGACGATCGGGAAGGGGATAAAGAAGCTTTTCAGATAAACCTTCTACTCATGTTATCTCAAGGTCTGTCTCAGAGGATCAGTCGTTGTTGATGCTATACACTTCTTCTTCAGAGTTTCAGCAACGTCCCTTTGACTTTTAAGATATAAAGTAATACAATGCATTACTTGGAGGAGAGCGTTCATTGAGGATAAAGGATTTTGAATGGGACGAGGGCAACGTCGTGCACCTTGAGCTGGGTCATGGCGTGAGGCCAGAGGAGGCGGAGGAAGTCTTTGCATATAAGCCGTTGTATCGAAAGACGAAGAAAGGCCACTACGTTGCGATGGGACCGACGCATGAAGGACGTTATCTCACCATTGTGTTCGCGCTGAAACGGGATAGCGTGGCAAGGGTTATTACGGGATGGGACATGGATAGGGCTGAGATCAGGTACTGGCAGAAGCATCGGGGTTAAGGCCCGGAAGGAGATGAAGGCTATGAAGATTAAAGCGGCAACGAAGAAAATGACAGACGAAGAATACTATGATAGAAGGGGTGTCCTCGGCGAGATCATCGAGGAGGACATTGCGATCAGCCTCGACGAGGCCCTCGGGAGGGACATCGTAACGGGAAAGCGGAGGAGGAAGCTGCAAAACGTGACCATCAAGATGGATCCGCTGTATCTCATCTCGATCAAAAAGGTGGCAACGAAAAAGGGTATTCCGTACCAAACGCTGGTGCGGCAATGGGTCGCTGAAAAGATTCGGAAAGAGCTAAAAATTGCGTAGAGCGGAAAGCATATGGGGTATCAACGTCCCGCCCGCAGGGAAACGTTCG
>CAKKPH010000040.1:0-6905 GCA_919901585.1 Thermodesulfovibrionales bacterium
GAACCTGTGACCCCAGCCTTGTAAGGGCTGTGCTCTCCCAGCTGAGCTATCCGCCCAAAGTGATATATTTAACTACATTCCCTTTTATTTTGTCAATTTTTGGGACTGTCCTCTTATTGTGGAACAGGACATTTCTAAATTGGTAAAAAGCGGACATTTCCATTTTGCTAAGAATAGGACATTTCTACTTTGCCTTGACACCTGTAAAAAAGCGCCTTGACTTGTTTCCATATCATATTGTTAATCTTCACAATAAGTTTTAGGAGTTTTTGAGAATGAGTTCACCGCATAAGTATTCAAATCTTTTGACATAAATGCTAATATATGCACTGCATTACTATGAGCTATTACGGGAGGGACCATGATTAGTAGCTTTTACAAAATATGCCTTGCCTCTGCAATCATTATTTCCTTAATATTTTCAGCCGCTGCTTCTTACTCAGCATCTGAGAGTGAAAAAGACGCTGATACCTCAAAGAACATCTCGCAGGGGTCTGCTGCAGACAAGAAGGCTCTCGAAGAGAGGCAAGCAAAGATAAGCGAGCTCGAAAAAAAGCTTACTGAAGCCGATGATAAGCTCTCTTTAAAGGAAAATGAATTCCGAAAGCTCATTGCAGAGAGGGACAGATTAAGGCAGTTGCTTGAGGAAGAACAAAAGAAAACACTGGAAGCAGGCGCACTATCCAAAGCAGTAGAACAAAAAGAAGCGAAGATAAACGAGTTGTCCGCAAAACTCACTGAACAGCAGAATTCCCTGAATGAGATAGAGTCAAAGATAAAATTGATTGCAGAGGAAAAAGAGAAGCTTGACAGCCGGTTCAGTGAGTTAAAAAAAGACAAGGAGGCTCTTGAGGCTGATGCCCTGATTGCAAGGACATTGATAAGTGACTTTGGGATAACCGGTGTTGCTGCAAAAGACAGAAAATACCTTGCACATGAGATACTTGAAGCAACCTATACATCTGTAGCGCTTATCAACAAACTCGGCATAGGCAGGCTTATATGGATGACAGGAAACCCGCAGGATGACTTTCTGAATGAACAGCTTCTTTACAAAGGGGCTATCGACAAGAGGATATCCATTGATGATAAGGAATTTAAGTCTTTTGTTGAGAAATACAAACTAAACAAGAAAGAGGCTGATCTTTTCAGCCGTTATTTGACTATTATTGAGCTCATAAACAAAACGGTCGCAAAACTTCCGGATGAAAAAATAGTCGAAGTCCTCTCTGTCCTGTATACTGACAAGGACAGGAACGAAAAGATCGGTCTTGCTCCAAAACTCCAGCAGGAAGCAAAGAAAGGCAGGAAATTTGAGGATATACAAAAGGAGCATCCGGACAAAATCAAACATACCACAAAAAAACTTCTGGAACTCGATATATGGATTAAGGACAAGGCACAACAGCTTAAGACCGGCGAGGTGTCAACAAACTGGACAGAGAGCGGTTATGTGATACTTAAGCCCGCAATGAGAAAGCCTTCATACAATCCATTCGGCAACACTCCTGCTGAAAAGGATGACAGGATTAGGGTGTTAACCAAAAAGCTGCTCGAGGATTTAAAGGGAAAAAAGGCAAAGACTAACTGACAGGCAAGGCATTGTAAAAGGCATCCCTTTCGACAGCTATTTTGCCTGCCCTTTCTATAAGATCGATCATCTCTGCCTTTGTCATGCCCTGACTGCTCATTGCGCCTGCGGCATGAGTGATCTTCTCTTCAATGATAGTGCCGTCCAGATCATCTGCACCGAACAGGAGCGACAACTGTGCGACCTTCTCTCCCAGCATTATCCAATAAGCCTTAATGTGATCAAAGTTATCGAGCACAAGCCTGCTTACAGCAATGGTCCTGAGGTCGTCTATCCCTGATGAATAAAAACCGCCGATGTCAGTATTCTTTGGATGGTAGGCAAGGGGTATAAAGGCCTGAAATCCGTTGGTCTCATCCTGCAAATTTCTTAGTTTCATGAGATGGTCGACCCTCTCTCTGTAGTCTTCTATGTGACCGTAAAGCATAGTCGCATTTGTCCATATGCCGGTCCTATGTGCAGCCCTATGGACATCAAGCCACCTTTCGCCGGATATCTTTTCAGGACAGAGTTTATTCCTCACCCTTTCAGCGAATATCTCGGCTCCTCCGCCGGGCATCACATCAAGACCTTTATCTTTGAGAGTCTCAAGCACCGCGCTTATGGTTAAACCGCTGATCCTCGAAAAGTGATCTATCTCCACGGCAGTGAACGCCTTAATGTGAATCGATGGGAACTCTTTCTTTATATCAGATACCATCCCAAGATAATGTTCAAACGGCCAGTCCGGATGAAGCCCTCCGACTATGTGGACCTCCCTAAAGGGAGTTCGGAGTTTTCCCTCAGGGCCGTTTGCCCTTTGCCCTTTGCCCTTTGCCTTCTCTCCCCTCAGCCTTTCAATAATTTCTTCTATAGTCAATTCATACGCATTGCTGTCGCCCTGAGAGCAGCTAAAAGCACAGAACTTACACCTGTTTATGCAGATGTTTGTGGGGTTTATATGGCGGTTTACTACAAAATAGGCATTTCCCCCGTTCTTTTTTTCAGCAACAGTGGATGCAAGCCTGCCGATTGCAAAGATATCATCAGACCTGAACAGTTCGACTGCATCCTTCGCATCGAGCCTCCTGCCGGACAAGACCTTTTCTCTGATTAAATCAAGCATGATTAATTATAACCGAAACCGTATGATTCATGAAGCGCCTTCCGGTTGACTCATCAAGTATTGTCTGGTAGGATTCAGATATGTTACTCAGGGCTGTTCTTATCATCTTTTTATTAGTCTCATGCTCCACTATGCAGAACAAATCACACAATTGGAGGCTATATCACGAAACCGAATATTACAGTTATTACTACGACGCTGACAGTATTGTACTCACCGGAAGCGGCACGCAGAGATTGCAAATAAGGCTCATAGGGAGATCTTCGAGCATTACGTCTGAAACTGAAATCGACTGCTCCAAGAAGATGGCCCGTATTATCAGCCACGCCATATTTGATGCTGAACTAAAGGTCTTAAACACAATGGCGTATGATGTTATTGTCTGGGACAATATAGTCCCGGACAGTGCAGGAGACAGCCTTTTCAGGGCCATTTGCAAGGAGTAGTTTCAGATTAACATTGTTGGTGCGAGAGAGGGGAGTTGAACCCCTACGGATTGCTCCACTGGATCCTAAGTCCAGCGCGTCTGCCAGTTCCGCCACTCTCGCTGATTGATTTTAAAGGATTCTCTTCTATTAGGTCAAACTCCTTGCTGTTTCAAACTGATATAATACGTTGTGAGCTTTTACTGCCGTTTGATACCGAGGCTGAACGGGGATGAGTTATCTTCCAGATTTGATTATTACGCTGCCTTGACAAGAAAAGGTGTTGCCGGCTTTATCATCTTTGGCGGAGAGATAGATGTTGTGAGAGACGGCTTAAGGGAACTTCAGCGAATATCTGAAAGGCCCCTGATAATAGCCTCTGACCTTGAACAGGGGCTCGGACAGCATGTAAGGGGCGGGACTCTTTTCCCGCCAGCTATGGCAATAGCCTCAGCAGTCAGGAAGGCCGGTGTGGGAAGCGCCTCTTCCCTCCTGACAAAGCTCTATTCTGCCTTCGCTCAAGAGGCGCTATATGCAGGGATAAACACAATCTTTGCACCTGTCCTCGATATAAACACAAACCCTAAAAACCCTATTATTGCGACAAGGTCATTTGGCGAAGACCCTGAGACAGTCTCTTATCTAGGATGCGAAATGATAGACATTATCCAAGGAAACAATGTAATTGCTTGCGGGAAGCACTTCCCGGGCCATGGTGATACTGATATAGACTCACACATAAGCCTTCCTGTCTTAAACAGAGGCTTATTTGATCTCGAGAACAACGAACTAATACCTTTCAGAAGGGCTATAGACTGCGGAGTCAAAATGATCATGCTCGGCCATCTCAGCGTGCCTGCAATTGATCCGTCAGGAATCCCTGTCTCCTTGTCAGCTATGGCAGTCTCTTATTTAAGGAACATTATGGGATTCAAGGGGATTGTCATTACGGATGCGATGAATATGGGAGGCATCGGCAAGTTTACGGAAGAAGAGGCGTCAGTAATGGCACTCAAGGCGGGTGTTGACATCATACTGCACCCTAAAGATCCTGACAATATCGCAGCATACCTGAGACAGAACAATCTCAGCATGGAATCTCTGAACCTTAACATTTCAACTCCTCCAAATGATCTTAAACCCGGCTTTGATGACAACAGGAGGTTGTCTGAAGAGATGACAAGGATGGCAATAAGAACCGAAGGCGCAGCTCATATAAAAAACCCGTTCATAATAATCATTACTGATGATGAAGATGAAGATGGCAGGTATTTTATTGCTGCACTCCGGAAGAAACACCCAGATATAAAGCATTGCAGTATTCTGCCCGGCGTGGATATTCCGTGGCAGACCATACCTCCCGGGCACGACCTTCTGATCAGCATTTTTTCGAATGTGAGGGCATGGAAAGGTGATACAAAGAGATGGGTTATGTCAGCTATCAGTAGACTCAAGGACAGGGCAAAGATCTTTGCAGCCTTTGGGAACCCCTATCTGCTTAACGAAGGGAGTGGAGATATGAGGATATACGCGTATTGGGCTTCTAAGGAGGCACAGGAGGCTGCTGCAGAGAAAATTATGATACTCAGGTCATAAAACCCGTAAGCTTCCCGATGAGCGCCTCTGCATCCTTCCCATCATCAGGCATTCCAGCAATACTGATATTAAGGTCCCAGGCCTCTCCAAATATGCCGGTAAAGGCGCTATAAAGCCTTGTCATAACGACCTCGGCAGATGAGCTCTTTGGTGTCTGCGGCAAGATCAGGCAGAAGGCATCCTCCCTGTACCTGAAGAGCATATCAGTACCCCTTAGCCTGCTTCTTGTTGCGGATACGAATGACTTGAGGATGCTGTCCCTGTCAGCAAGGGACAGGGATACCTTCTCATAATCATTCCCGTCTTTAATCTGCATCATTATAAGCGTCAGCGGATGGTTATAACGGCTTGACCTTTCGACCTCTTTCTTTAGCGTCTCGTTCAGATGTCTGTAGTTGTATGCGCCTGTAGCATCATCCACAATCGAGGTGTGCTCAATTTTCTCAATAAGAATCGCGTTCTCTATGGCGAGCGCCCCTGCATTGGACAGTACAGTCATCAGGTTTAGCTCATCGTCAGAAAAATGCCTTATGCTTTCAAAAAAGACATCAACTGCGCCGAGGACCCTGTCGGACACCATAAGCGGCATTGCTATATATGAGGAGTAGCCATGCATTGTTGTCACATCACGCCAGAGCGCAAAGGCATCATCAACATTGACATCGCTTACTACATGAGGGACCTTGTCTTTTACTGCCCTGCCGCAAGGCACGGCATCTATCGACACCTCGAGCTTATCCCTAACCATCTCAAGGTATCTCTCGGAGAGGTTATATCCAGCGACAAGCCTTAGTTTTATGAAATAGTTATCAACGAGATATACCCTTACAAATTTGGCATTCGTGAGGATGTTCATCCTGTAGGCAAAAAGGTCAAGCGTCTTCTGGACACTCGATGCCAGGAAGAGGCTCATATCCTTGAGGAGGGAAAGCTCCCTCGCCTTCTGAAAAAGTCTCTGCTCTAACGAGCGGACCCTGTCTATCAACTCATCACCCATAACTTCCCCTATGATTAAGGATACCGCAAAAATGGAATAAAGGCAATTATCTTATAAGGTTAGTATTCCCTGTCGCCACAAAAATTAACAACTTCTTTACAATTTTTATATTGACATAAACGGGTTCAATGTTTTAAATTTTTGCATGAGACTGGTCAACCTTGTTTTATTGATTGTCATTTTTGTCTCGATTATAACTCCATTTCTGCCCGATATCTCTTATTCACCGGACAAGGGCATGTCAGTAATATTCACTCTTGATGTATGCCATGCCTCAAGTCCCTCGCTGTCTGTAAATACAGAGATGCCTACAATCTATGAATGCCCATACAGGCATGTTCCTTTAGCATTCATGGGTTTCTATGAAACATCAAACCCAATATTTAATCCATTCATAATTTCCTATCCGATAGAGAAGCCTCCAAAAGTCTGACCGGTAATCCCGAAGTAGCGAGTTTTCTGTTTTTCATTGATACAGGCATCTCTGCCTGTATCCGGATTGTCCTTTGAGGACATTCCTCCCCGTTAAACTCGACTCCACTTCAGGAATTATCTGAAAATCCATCAAGGTTAATTTCCGGAGTGGAGTCACTTTTTAAAGATAAAATTTTCAAGAGAATATACCGATAAGGGAGGATGACGATGATGAAAAAGTTATATGTTTCCATGGCTATGATAATAATCTGCCTTCTGGCAGGCGGCATTGCCTTTGCGCTTGAGGATGTGAAGAAGCATCCGTCATGCAAGTACTGCGGCATGGACAGGGAGAAATTTGCACATAGCAGGATGTATATTGAATACGATGACGGCTCAACAGCGGCGGCATGCAGTATCCATTGTGCAGCCATTGAGATCGCCTCTAATATTGACAAAACGCCAAAGGCTATTATGGTCGGAGACTATTATACAAAAAGCCTTGTCGATACGGAGAAGGCGACATGGGTTATAGGCGGTGGTAAAATGGGCGTTATGACAGAGCGGCCAAAGTGGGCATTTGAAAAGAAGGAAGATGCAGAGAGGTTCATAAAAGAAAACGGCGGTGAGCTATCAACGTTTGATGGAGCTATTAAGGCTGCCTATGAGGATATGGGTCAGGATACTAAGATGATTCGGGAAAAGAGAAAGATGATGAAGAATAAAATGATGGAGCATAAACACTAATGAAAGAGATGCGGAGTCTATAACGGAGTC
>CAKKPH010000040.1:7005-8627 GCA_919901585.1 Thermodesulfovibrionales bacterium
ATCAGAAAACATATCAGACTGGATAGCTCCGCAGATGGTGGATCTGATGGAGCGTATTTTAAAGGAGGGTTTGAACGATGCATATAAAAATAATCATGCTTATTTTTATCTCCTCCCTCTTGTACGGCTGTGCAGGAGGCACTGCGGACAGCGGCGGCAGCAACCCCGCAGAAGGGATAGGCGTTACAAACCTGTCGCTGAGCAAGCAGGGTTATTCTGTAGGTTTAATCGATGTTGATGGTGATGGGATTGAAGATAAGGTCGTCGGCGCTCCATATGCAGTGAAGGATTCAAATGTCGGCGCTGTCCTTATATACAAGGGTCTCCAATCCGGTTTTTCTTCGCAGCCGACAGCGTATCTGACCGGCGATGACAACACCGGATTTTCGTTTGTTAAACTTGATAAAGGTAGCAGCGATACTGCAGAAAAATTTGCTGTAGGGGCATTAAACGGAAATGGTGAAGATGTGTCCCTCAGCGGTTCTGCTTCTATTTATCGGGCAGGGACTAACGGGCCTGAGCTCATTACAAAGCTGTCAGGCGAAGAGCCGCTGGACAAGTTCGGTTTCTCGCTCGCCCCCGGTGATTTTAATGCTGACGGAAAAACAGACATCATTATAGGCGCACCCTTCCATACGCCCGAGCCTTCCCTTTACCAACAGGGCGCTGTGTATGTCTATTTGGGCCCAGACTTTAAGACTAAGATTTCGCTCCACGCATCATCAACCAACAAAGGGCTCGGATGGGCAGTAGCTTCCGGTGATATTAACGGTGACGGCATTGCGGACATCCTTATCTCAGCAAGCGGGAGTGTCCTCGCGTACTATGGCAGCCAGACCTTTAATCCGTCAATCAATGCCCCTGATGTAAAGATAACAAGCACCTCCAGCGGCTTCGGCAAGGCTATATCAGTCATAGGCGATATTACTGCCGATGGGTTTGGAGAGATTGCTATCGGAGCTCCTGGTGCTGTTATCAGCAACAACCGGGATACCGGAAGCGTTTACATCATCAAAGGGGGCACAGGCAATAGAACCATTAATGCTGACTCCGACCAAAATAACCGGATAGTCAGGATTGACGGCAATGCCCTTTTTGACAGGTTCGGCTCCTCAATATCGCCTGCCGGCGATGTGGATGACGACAATATTCCGGACTTTGCAGTAGGCGCAATGACAACCGATGTTGATTTCAATGACCTTAGAGGCAGGGTCTACCTGTTCAAGGGCAAGCATATTGATTCGGGTACGACTCCGGCAAAAGCAACAGTATTTAACGGCACTACAAGAGACCAGCGTTACGGGTTCTCGCTCGCCTATGCAGGAAATAAGAGGCTGCTGATCGGAGCGCCAACATCAAATATGGATACCGGCGGAGTTTCGATGGTTGA
This sequence comes from Thermodesulfovibrionales bacterium, assembly GCA_919901585.1. Classification (GTDB taxonomy): domain Bacteria; phylum Nitrospirota; class Thermodesulfovibrionia; order Thermodesulfovibrionales; family UBA9159; genus CAKKPH01. Next base: position 8,396 of record CAKKPH010000040.1, read on the forward strand.
CCTTACAACGGGTCAGGCAGTGCCCGGAGGAAGCAGCGGCGGAAGTTCAGGTGACACCGGTGAGTGCCATTAAATAGTTAAAAACAACAAGGAGGACGAATTTGATTTATAGAAATAGTCTTATAAGATTAATTCTGTGCCTGTCGGTAATCGTTTTCACCGGCAATGCTCATGCAGAAACCTATGATGCTTCAAATTTTTCAGCTGACGGCAGGAAGTGGCAACCTGCTCC
>CAKKPH010000041.1 GCA_919901585.1 Thermodesulfovibrionales bacterium
TGTGGTATGAAAGTACAGGCACTGTCTGGTATCCCTTGAGTGTAATGCCTCCCATATCGTATGGCTTGAGCGGGATGATCAACTCCTGACCCGGGACAGCAGAACTGACGTCATTGAAGTCAGCGATCAACCAGTCCTTCGACGGGTCGTTCAGGTGTACGGCTGCGAGTGACGACAGTGTGTCGCCCTCATGGACAGTCACTAAGACAAAGTCAGGGAAGACAGGTTTTTTTACAGGAGGCGCAAGCACTTTTGCAGGCGCTTCAGGAGCCGGTTTTGGTGCCGCGCATCCTGCAATATATAAGAGAGAGAGCATTGCTGCAAGAAAGATAAAAGACTTTTTCATAATGGTATCACCCCGCCTGCAGATTATGTATACCCTTCTATATTAAACCTGTTACCTGAAAAATCTCAACAGGTTCGGACTTGCCCTTGACCTTCTGCGGAGGAAGGGCGTTTACTGAGACGAGGTCTTTTGTCAGCAGGTATGTGCTCTTGCTGATTATAATATCACCTGGCCCTGCCAGCCCGTTAATGCGTGAGGCCACATTCACACTGTCGCCTATGACAGTATACTCCATTTTTATCTGTGAGCCGAGGTTCCCAGAAACAACGACCCCTGAGTTTATCCCGATCCCGATTCTCGAAAGGAGCCAGTTCTTTTTCATGTCAGAACCCTGAAGGTCTTTTTGCATTGCTATGGCTGCCTTAAGAGCCCTTTCAGCATGGTCAGGGTGGTGTATCGGGACACAGAAGACAGCGAGCGCAGCATCGCCGATGAACTTGTCTACATAGCCGCCGTATTCGAGTATATGACCTGTGACAATCCCGAAGTACTCGTTCAATGCCTCGATCACCTCCTCAGGCTCCCTTGTCTCTGAATAGGAGGTAAAGCCCCTTACATCTGTAAAAAGCACCGTTGCCTCGCTCCGGCTTCCCTTCAGCCAGGACTCTTCAGGGTTGGCGAGTATCATGTCGATAATCTCCGGACTTACATAGCGGCCAAAGGATTTCTGCATCTGGAGTTTTTTCCAGAGCTCCTGAGACATAAAGTTGAAGGCAGTTGCCAGATCACCAAATTCGTCTTTGCGCGAGGTGCTGAGCCTGTACTGAAAATTACCTTTTCCGATCTCTTTTGTTGCAAGGACAAGCTCTGATATCGGCCGCGAGAAGCTGAAACCGAGCAGGACAGCTATCGCTATGCCGAGGAATACGATCAGGAGGCTCATCACAAGGATAAAAAAGCTTTCCCTGCCGATCTGTTTTTTTATGAAATCGAGTGATATGCCTACATGGACAGTGCCGACTTCCTTGTCCTTGAAGGCTACCGGGCGTGAGAGGTTAAGCGCATTTGCGCCTGAAGGCAGCTTGTAGCTAAAATAGGATATATCCTCTTCCTTTGTGAGCCTTTTGGTCTCAGCCGCTGACTGGAAACTGCTCCCTATCTGTGTATGGTCAGTGTGCGCCTTTATTATATTGTCCCTGTCGACAATTACCGCGTAGAGCAGGCCCTCTACAGAGGCGGCCTCCTTTATTAATGTGTTAAGCCTGAGGATATCGTCATTAAGGAGAGGTATCCTTGCATTGTTGACGAAATAGCTGAGGCTGACTTTCCCGGTCTTTACTGTCTGCTGGTAGAGGTTTTCCTTCTGGCGCTCGAGTATGACAAAACTCAGGATCAGGATAGTAAGCCATATAATAAAGGTTATAGCGATCGAGAGCTTCACCCTTATGGGTATGCGCATGTTCGAGACCTTCTCGAGGAATGACTGCCTTTTGTTTATGACCTCCTCAATATTATCAGGGAGCCTTGATACGGATATTCCGTAATATTTCTTGACGGCCCTGATTACTGCACTTTCGTCTGCATAGCCTGCATCTACAACCATGCGGCCAAGGTCACAGGGTTTTTCCTTCTGGGCCTCGAGTGCCTCATGCAACTGGTTCAGCGAAATGACTTTCTCTTTGAGCAGGACCTCACTGAGGGAGGGTTTGGTTTTATGCAAGAGTATGCGTATCGCATCCGGTATGCAGATAATGTTCGACAAAAAATTTTTCAGAATGATCAGAATGCCGGCTTTCATTGCTTATATATTACAACATGTCAGGTTGGTATTGTGTAGGCCTTGTTAAAAAGACGTTTTTCACATTCTTGACTTTCCAGCACCTGTTAGCTATTATTGCAGCAGATAATCCTGTGACTTAGGTCACTGAAAAGCCTTGTTAAAACAGTTTAGTATTAAAGAGCAATGCTTATTCCTTCGGTGCTTGAAGAACTTAGCGGGGGGGACTTTTAATGTCGAAACAGACCTTTCAGGTAGTAATCCCGGATTATAAATACTGGAGGCAGAACGTAAAATGCCAGACCGGTTGTCCTGTCAACACCGATTCCAGGGGCTATGTTAGGGCAATTGCCGAGGGGGACTATGAAAAGGCCTACTGGATAGCAAGGATACCCAACCCGCTCGCTTCGATCTGCGGCAGGATCTGCGCTGCCCCATGCGAGCTCGCCTGCAGGAGGGGATGGATTGACGAATCAATATCAATAAGGGCGTTAAAGAGGTTTGTTACAGAAAAATTTGGTGTAGAGATATATCAGGACAAAAAGGGTTTTGCAAAGGATTTCATAAGCAGGTTCAAGAAGGAAGGCGTCGGAGTCTCCGGTATATTGAACGCTGCAATGGATACCGGCAAGCCCGTATCCATTGCCGGAGCAGGGCCTGCCGGCCTCGCCTGCGCACATGAGCTTGCGCTTATGGGATACAAGCCGGTAATCTATGAAATGGAGAAGGTTGCAGGCGGCATGTGTGCTGTCGGCATACCTTCATACAGGCTTCCGAGGGAGATACTTCAGGCTGAGATAGATGCCATAAAGGCGCTTGGTGTAGAGATACATCTCGGTGTACAGATAGGCAAAGACATACCTCTAAAGAAACTCTATGATGAATCAGCAGCAGTGCTCCTTGCTGTAGGTGCAAAGAAGTCAAGGATGCTCCAGATGGAAGGGTCAAACGGCAAAGGGGTCTTGGGCGGTGTTGACTTCCTGGGGGACGTCTTCACAGGCAAAGAGGTAAAGATAGGCCCGAAGGTGGTTGTCATAGGAGGCGGTAATGTCGCCTATGACGTGGCAAGGACATCAGTAAGGCAGAAGGGTGTTGGGGCTGTCTCGCTTGTCTGTCTCGAGGACCCTGAGCATATGCTTGCCGACAAAATAGAGGTAGAAGAGGGCGCAGAAGAGGGAGTAGAGAAGCTGAATAGCTACGGCCCTCATAAGATTGACCTCGATGAGAATAATGTTGTGAAGTCGGTAACCTTCAAGAAGGTGATCTCGGTTTTCGACAGCGATGGTAATTTCAATCCGAGATTTGACGAATCCGATACTGTGACCATACCTGCAGATACTGTCTTTTTTTCAGTTGGACAGGCCTTCGACCTCTCATTCCTCGAAAACTGCGGACTCGATATCGAGAAAAACCAGAGAGGCATGATAAAGGCCGGGCCTGACAAGATAACCACATCCCTTCCGGGACTTTTTGTGGCAGGCGACCTCGCATACGGCCCGAAGCTCGTCATTGATGCAGTTGCGAACGGCAAGAAGGCTGCGATAGCAATACACGAATACATTTCAGGCAAGCACCTGAAGATAAGGAAGTCAGAGGTGCACCTCGAACACTACGGCCATGATGTGCTCGGCAATGAGGTATCCCATCCGAAAGACTACGAAAAGGTGCCGAGGTCTCATGTGCCGGTCAAACCTACAGAGGAGCGCAAGGCCAGCATATTCACTGTTGTAGAGACCGGCTTCACAAAAGAGTCGGCAGAGGAGCAGGGCGGCAGATGCCTTAACTGCGCCGTGAATACGATATTCGACGGTGACAGATGCATCCTCTGCGGGGGCTGTTCAGACGTATGCCCGGAATACTGCCTCAGGCTCGTGAGCCTCGAGAACATCAGGGGGGACGAGACACTTACAAGGCTCTACAGGAACAGGTACGGCAATGACCCTGAAGGCACAGGGTCTGCAATTATAAAAGATGAAGACAGGTGCATAAGGTGCGGTTTGTGCGCCAAGAGATGCCCTGTTGACGCAATAACAATGGAAAGATTTTTATTTAAGGAGGTATTTACAAGTGAGTAGTGAGGCTCAGGATAAAAGCGGGGTATCACGCAGGGATTTCCTAAATATCGCGGCCTTCGGCGCAGCAATTGTTTCTGCCCTCGGCATGCTTGCGGGGATGTTCAGGATGTTCAAGGCGAATGTGCATTATGAAGAGTCGCTTAAGTTCAAGATAGGGAAACCCGAGACCTTCCCTTCAGGTATGTCAAGAAAGATCGATGACAAGAACCTCTTTGTCTTGTCGGATGAAGGCGGGATTTACGCGATCACTGCTATCTGCCAGCATCTCGGATGCACTGTGTTCGCTACAGAATGGGGTTACCAGTGCCCATGCCATGGCTCGAGGTATGACAAGGACGGCAATGTCATAGGCGGCCCAGCGCCGAGAGCTCTTCCCTGGTATGAGATAACCCAGGGCGCGGACGGCAATCTCATTGTCGATGCCTCAAAAGAGGTGGCAAAGGGAACAAAATACAAATTCAGCTAAGGCTATGAACTTATAGTATAGGAGAGGTGAGGTAAGGAACGATGAATGTTAATCAGTCTGGACTTGATAAGTTCAAGGAGAATATTTTATCTCTCGGAAGGTCATTTACAGAGTCTTATCTGAGGAGCGGCAAACCGACCTCTGACAAGTCGAGGACCGCCGCTATCGTCAACAATTTCTTCCTGCATGTTCAGGGGGCCAAGACGCATATCAATACCCTGAGGCCGACGTATACCTTAGGCCTCGGCCTGATATCGCTCTTCCTTCTGATAATCACTATAGTTTCGGGCGTGCTCCTCATGATCTATTACAACCCATCCATAGAGAACGCATATAACTCCGTCAAAGATATAAACTACGTAGTCTTTGCCGGCAAGCTGATGCGCAACATCCATAAATGGGGCGGCGAGGGCATGATTATTACTGTCCTGCTCCATATGGCGAGGGTCTTTTATACCTCTTCATACAAGAAGGGGAGAGAGTTCAACTGGATTGTAGGCATAATGCTCCTCATCCTCACCTTCGGCATAAACCTCTCAGGTTATATGCTTCCCTGGGACCAGCTCTCTTACTGGGCCCTCCTTATCGTTGCGAATATCATACAATCTCCCAAGGAGCTTACTGACTCGCTCGGCATCACGGGATTATTCGATATCGGTGCATTTTCGAAGGAGATATTCCTCGGCGGCCTGAATGCAGGCAAGGAAGCACTCACGAGGGTTTATCTCCTCCATATAATGCTCCTGCCGCTCTTCCTCTTTATATTCCTCGGTGTTCACTTCTGGAGGATCAGAAAGGACGGCGGCCTGACAAAACCGGATATATACGAACCTAAGCCGTGGGATTCGAACCTCATGAGCGTCCCTGATAAAAAAGGCGGGATATTCCCCACAAACAAGACCTACGGGCTTATGGAACTCGCTCACGGCCGGACGCCGGCTGTTGACAAGGATGTAGAAAACTCGGTATTGAGCTGGCCTAACCTGCTTGTGGCTGAGCTGGCAGTCTTTGTCGCGACACTTGCAGGTGTTGTGGTCTATGCCTTCTTTATAGATGCTCCCCTTAAAGAGCTCGCAAACCCGCTTATCCCTGAGAACCCTGCCAAGGCGCCCTGGTACTTCCTCGGGTTACAGGAACTGCTATCATATTCAGCGTTCATGGGAGGCGTCGGGCTACCGGGTATAGCCCTGTTAGGGCTCGCCCTGATCCCCTATCTCGACAGGGAGCAGGATTATGTCGGGACATGGTTCTCGAACAGACAGGGCAAACTCGTGGCCTTGCAGGCGCTCGTTGTAGGGACTATCGTGAATATCGGCCTGCTCGTGTTTACCGTTAATTTTGGCTGGTTCAGGAGCTGGTGGCCCAAGGTGCCGCAGCTCCTCATTACGCTGATTAACCCCGGTAACATCTGGGTAGGCTTTATGATTGTCTGGTCGCTCTGGGTCATCAAAAAAACAGGCTCAACCAGGATGGGGGCTATAGCGCTCTTTACTATGTTCGTTGTGAGCTATGTGATATTTACTATGATGGGTACCTTGTTCAGAGGCCCGAACTGGGATTTCTTCTGGTCAACGAGCCAGTGGCCTGTGCATTGATGCCCTGTATAATCAGGAAGAAAAATATTTATAAATAAAGAGGAGTGGATATGCAGAGTAGATTCTACTTATCGTTGATGTTAATATCAGGGCTCGTTCTCCTTATGTTCATGGCCTTTGCCGGTTACCGTGAATTAGCCCCTGAGTGGAAGAAGTACCAGAAGGAATACAAGGAACTTCTTGTTAAGGGCGCAAAGGACGAGAATGCAAAGAAGATGGCAAAGAACTTCAGCGTCGAGCTGCAGCAGCTTTACCTCGGCGACCTGAAGAGGGTCGACAGGTGTACAAGCTGCCACATAGGCTATGACAACCCGGCGATGGCGAATGCCAAGCTACCGTTTAAACAGCACAGCGGAGATTATCTCAAGAACCACTCTGTCGAAAAATACGGCTGCACAATCTGCCATTACGGACAGGGCCGTGCCCCGGAGAAGGACGAGGCTCATGCCGCCATAAAGGCGACTGCACACGCTGCAGGGGCAGGGGCGCAGGAAAAACAAGCGAGGAAGGCGGCGCCCACTGGTGAGGAGCACAAGGTACACTGGGATTTCCCTATTATACCTGTTCAGTATATTCAGAGCTCTTGCAGTCAGTGCCATGACTCCGAGTTCCTCAAGAACAAGGGCGGCGGGAAGGTAGTTAAGGGTGAAGAGTTCTTTAGGGAAAAGGGTTGCAAAGGATGCCACAAGCTTAACAGTATTGGCGGCGACCTCGGTAAGGCCCTCGACGGAGTCGGTTCCCAGCCTATCGCATACTTCCCGATGAAGGATGTTGCAGGAGAAAGAAATACATACTCATGGCATAAACAGCACTTTGTGGACCCGAGGAACCTCGTCCCTGAGAGCGAGATGAAGGTCAACGTCACAGAAGAGGAGGCGGATTTTCTGGCGACTTATGTCCTTTCTCTCCGTGCTGAGGAGGTGCCGAAGAAATACAGGCGCATACGTGATATTGCTCCGGCAGCAGCGCCTGACGGTGAGGCCCTTTACAAGATGTACTGCATAGGCTGCCATACCACCGGCAAGGAGAGCATGTATGACGAGATATTCAGGAGGACGATCCCGTCCATTAAGAATCCGGCTTTCCTCAAAGCTGTTGATGACAAATACATAAAGACGGTCGTAACAGAGGGAAGGGCCGGCACCCAGATGACCTCATGGAAGACTACTGCTGCCGGACTGACAGAGCAGGAGGTCGACAAGATTGTAAGCTATGTTGCAAACGACAGGCCGAAGGACAAGCCTGAACTGTTCGATGTTACTAAATACAAGGCCGATACAAAGCGCGGTGAGGATATCTACAAGGTGCGCTGTGCGCTCTGCCACGGCAAAAAGGGCGAGGGAGCACTCGGCATTAATCTGAGGAATCCGGTTGTGCAGAATGCTGACCTCCAGTTCCTCGCCATGACTGCGCGTGACGGCAGGGCAAATACCCCGATGCCTCCATTCGGCAAGAAAGGCGTGGGCCTGAGCGACCAGGACCTTCTTGATGTGGTCTCCTACGTCAAGACACTTTCGAAAGCAAAAAAGTAATAAAAATATAGACTGATAAGGAAGGATGAGAGATGGAAGGATTCAACAATATGTATAGAGGAAGAATATTTTTTATGGGTTTGGCTATTCTTTCTTTGTCCCTCATATCAGGCTTCGTCTGGAACGGGACTGCCTTTGGGGCCAACAAGGCTGATCTTGGGAAAAAGGTTTATGAGGAGCGCTGCATGATATGCCACGGCGCAAAGGGCGACGGCAAGGGCCTTGTGAGTGTGATGAGGAAGTCAGAAAAGAGCGGCCGTGTCATTTTAGTGGAGCCGAGGGATTTCACGAACGGAGTCTTCAGGTTCCGTTCAACAGCTACAGGCTGCCTGCCTTCTGATGAAGACCTCCTGAGGCTTGTGGACACAGGCATAACAAGGTCTTTTATGCCTGCGCATAAGGACGAGCTGAATATGGACGAGAAAAAGGCTGTGATAGAGCAGATTAAAACCTTCTCAACAAGATGGAAGGAGGAGGAGCCCTGCAAGTCCATAACTGTGAAGAAGAAGCCCAAGTGGGTCGGCAGCAGTTCATCCATCGAAAAGGGTGCAAAGATCTACAAGGAGATGAAGTGCTGGGAATGCCACGGCGACGACGGCAGGGGCAAGGGCCCTAAGTCTGACCAGCTCAAGGACGACTGGGGCAAGCCTATAGTGCCGTTTAATTTTACTGCAGGCGCCTTGAAAAGGGGCACAGGAGCAGAGGATGTGTATATAACCTTTATGTCAGGGCTTGATGGAACAGGCATGCCTTCCTACGAAGACTCTCTTAAAGAGGATGACAGGTGGCATCTGGTCTCGTTTACACTTAAATTAATGGGGCTTGACAAGCATGTACATTAATGATAGCATAAATGCCTGCACGGGGCGGGGAGAAAGGGGGTGTTAAAAGAAAAGCATATTTGTCTGTAGCGGGAGTTCTGCGTTCTGAAGTTTGGAGATGTTCAGGTGTTAAAAAACGATGCAACGGGGAGGCTAAAAAATGAAGATAAAAAACAAAAAGTTTTTGGTTGTTGTTTCTGTTCTCTTTTTAGTAGTTCTCGCGTTTGCCTTAACTGGTATCCCATCTGATTCTTATGCTGCCGACAACAAGACCATAGAAAAAGGCAAAAAGGTATTCGAAAAGTATTGTGTTATATGTCACGGTCCCAAGGGAGACGGCAAGGGCCTGATGGGTATAGTATCAAGATACCAGAAGAAAGGCTCAGTCCAGACGATCTATCCGAGGGATTTCACCACAGGTGTCTTCAGGTTCCGCACAACCGGAACCGGCTGCCTGCCGACAAACGACGACCTTTTAAGGGTTGTGAGCGGCGGTATCCCGAGGGCATACATGCCTTCACATGAGGATGTATCTCTTGACGAAAGGAAGGCAGTGATCGAGTACATAAAGACCTTTTCAAAGAGATGGAAAGAGGAAGAAGCCTGCAAGCCTTTTGTTGTGAAGAAACCTGCTTTTGTTGCAAGTGCTGAGTCCATCGAGAAGGGCAAGAAGTTATACAAGGATATGAAGTGCTGGGAATGCCATGGCGAGCAGGGCAGGGGCGACGGCACAAAGGCTGACCAGCTTAAAGACGACTGGGGCGATAAGATATTAGCGTTTGATTTTACAAGCGGCGCATTAAAGATGGGTGTTGCATCTGAGAATGTTTATACTGCATATACAGCAGGGCTTGACGGTTCCGGCATGCCTTCATATGAAGATTCGATGAAAGAGGATGAAAGGTGGCATCTCGTATCTTACACCCTTGTTTTGATGGGCAGGACTAAGTAATATTGCCTTGAATGAACTTTGCAATATAAGGAGGATGAAAAATGTCTGAGAATAAATCAGAGAAGAAAAGCAACATAAACAGAAGGAATTTCCTTAAATTCTTGGGTGTGGCCGGTGCAGCAGCCGGTGCAGGCATGATGCTGCCTAAGGATGTTGTCTCCGAGTCAGCGAAAAGGACGCTTTTTGCCAAGGCTGAGGGCAATGGGAAAACAGGCCACCAGGAATACGAAATAAAGCCAGGCGAGTATGACCACTACTACGGCTTCTGGAGCGGAGGCCACACAGGTGAGATAAGGGTCATCGGCGTCCCTTCAATGCGCGAGCTCAAGAGAATACCTGTCTTCAATCTCGAATGCGGCTCAGGCTGGGGCTACACCAATGAGAGCAAGAAGCTCCTCAGGGGCAGGACCGTAGGCGATACCCACCATGTCCACGGCTCATATAAGAATGGGACATACGACGGAAGGTATCTCTTTGTGAACGATAAGATCAACAACAGGATTGCGAGGATAAGGATTGACTATCTTGAGACTGATGCGATCTGCGATATCCCGAATGTTCAGGGACTCCATGGGGCGTTCCCGCAGAGATACCCGCAGACTGAATGGCTCGCCTGCAACAGCGAGTTTCAGGTCCCGTTCCCGAATGATGCAAAGGCCGCAAAGGCAGGACAGAAGCAATACTACGGCGCTCATACCATAGTCGATACAGAGAGGATGCAGGTCGTCTGCCAGGTGATGCTTGAGTCGAACCTCGACCTCGCTAACACA
>CAKKPH010000042.1 GCA_919901585.1 Thermodesulfovibrionales bacterium
TATTCGAATAAGCCCTGCTTGCTCTCTGAAGCCCCAGTGAAGGCCCCCTTGGCATGGCCGAAGAGTTCGCTTTCGAGCAGCGTGTCAGGAAGCGCACTGCAGTTGACCGCAACAAACCTCTTTCCTTTCCTCTTCCCTGAGTAGTGGATAGCCCGTGCCACAAGTTCCTTGCCTGTGCCGCTTTCGCCGATGAGCAGTGCAGTCGCATCGCTGTCCGCGACCTTTTCGATTATAGAAAAAAGCCTCTGCATGGATAAAGACCTGCCGATGATGTTATGGAATCCATACTTTTTTGTCAGCTCGCTTCTGAGGTATCTGTTTTCTTCAGCAAGCCTTCTCTTCTCCAGCACCCTTCTAACCGAGAGAACGATATCGTCATTTTGAAAGGGCTTGACAATGTAATCATAAGCGCCTTTCCTCATCGCCTCGACCGCATTATCAACAGATGCGAAGGCGGTCATAACTATCACATCGATGTCAGCATTAAACTTTTTTACCTCTTCAAGAAGCTCCATGCCGTTCATCTCAGGCATGTAGAAGTCAGTTATCACGAGGTCAAAGCTGTTGCCCCTGAACGACTTAACGGCATTCGAGGGGCTGTTCTCTGCCGTAACTTCAAACCCCTCCTGGTGCAACAACCTTTTCAGTAAATTGCATGTGTTCTGGTCATCATCAACAATAAGTATCCGTGCCATTTATCCTCTCTTATCAAAGGAATCAGGGATGGGCAGGTTGTAATCTCCGGCAGCATGCTGCGACGGCAGTAAAACTTTAAATGTTGTCCCTTTGTCCGAGGAAGTCCCGACGTATATATCGCCTCCGTGCTCCTTTATTATGCCATATGATATAGAAAGCCCGAGTCCTGTGCCGTCTTTCTTGGTAGTATAAAAAGGCTGGAATATCTTCTGCACCTCTCCTTCGGGTATTCCGGTCCCGGTGTCTGATACCTCAACCATTATCCCGCTGTCAATATTGTCCGTAACAATCTTGAGCTCTCCTCCCTCGTGCATTGCCTGTATCGCATTCAGTATGAGGTTAAGGAAGACCTGTTTTATCTGCAACGGGTCTGAGTCCACAGGCCGCAATTCCCTGTTCAAGTCCCTTTTGATATTTATCCTCCTCATTGACGGCTGATATTCTATCAGAGAAAGCGTTTCGTTAATTATGCCGTTGATCTGCGTCAACTTTTCTTCGTGCTTCTGAGGTCTTGCAAAATTGAGAAGGCCCTGAACAATCTTCCTGCAGCGCAAGGCCTCCTGCTCTATAACCTTAAGGTCTCCCTTTATTGTGCTTGCATCATCAAGATTAGAAAGTGTAAGCTGCACAAAGCCTGTGATGGTATTAAGGGGTGTGCTTATCTCGTGTGAGATCCCTGCTGCGAGAGTCCCGATGGCAGCGAGGGTCTCTGCGCGCGCCATGTTTTCCTGCGAGAGTCTGAGTTTGTCGGTTGCATCTTTTACCCTTCTTTCGAGCTCCAGATTGAAGCCCTGAAGTGTCCGTAGCAGCCTGTCTTTCTCATCAATCATTGTGCTGAGCCTTTCAGCCATCCCGTTAAAGGCCTCTGCCATGAACCCTATCTCGTCTTTTGTCCGGAACTCTACCTTCTGGGAGAAATCGCCTGAAGCTATCCGCTGTATGCCTTTTATCAAAGAATTTATAGGGCCGGTAATACCCCTGATAAGGACAATGAATATGATCAAGGAAAGTACAATGGTCAGAAAAATTGTCGAAAATATGACTATCTGCGACCTGTTTATTAGTGCGTTCCTCTTGCTTTTAATCTCTTCCCTCATCTTGTCTGCCGCATGCCGTATTTTTTCGAGATGTCCTGAGATTGTGTTGCCTTTTTGTGTTGCAGTGCTCTCGAGAAATCTCATCTGGTTTTCATCGTCTGTCGTTATCATGATGCTGACATCTTCCTTGTAGTCTTTTATCAGGGTGTTTATCTCAGTGAATATACCTTTGAGGGAGGTGAGACGTTCCTCTATCTTAGTATGGCATTGCATGCAGGCTACATCATGTATATGGCCTGTATACTGTCTTGATAAGAAGCTCATATTTTCATCGAACAACCCGATATAATTTACGAGGTCTTCTATATTCCTTGTGTAACCTGCCTGATGCCTGAAGAGTTCTGCCTGCGCCCCTTTCATCTGGAAGAGCATCTCGTTGTATTTGCCGATAATAATGTCCTGCTCGTTGATGAGGTTCTGGTTCACGACTATGGTGTTCAGGTTTTTGATTACCACCAAAGAGCCTATGGTGAATATGAACAATACGAGCCCGAGCCCTGATACCAGTCGTTTTTTCATCGTCTGTACCTGAAAGGGTATGTCCTGATGTCAATGCCGAGGTCCCCAGCCATCACTCTCAGGGTATCAAATTCCGAGTCTTTTGTCTCTTTAAACCTTATGGCATTTAATGCCTGCAGGGCCTTATTGCCGCCTTTTGTATCATGCAGGGAGAGAAGGATTTTCTTGAGGGCCTCTTTGGTCTCCCTGTCAAGACTGCTCCTGACACAAAGGCTGTTGGAAGGCACAGCAGTCGACTCAGCAAGGATCAGCATCTCATTTTTTATCGCAGGGTTTTCGGAGAGGAGTTTCCGGAACATGAGGTCCTTTGCCGCACCGATATCGGTCTGCCCCTTGAATACCGAGAGGATTGCAGCATCATGGCTCCCTGTAAAGACAATCTTGCCGAAGTGTTTCGCAAAATCATTAACGCCGTATTTTTTGAGATACCAACGCGGAAAGACATATCCTGCAGTAGTCACTTCATGCACAAGGGCGATCTTCCTGCCCTTCCATGTCTCTACATTGCTTGCTATTTTCCTGTCTTTCCTGGTAAAGATAATCCCCTTGTATACTGAGATGTCTCCCGTCTCTACTGGCCTTGCTAAAGGCTCTATGTCGGCCCTTGCCTTTATGAGGACGTAATTGAAGCTGCCGAAGAATGCGCCGTCAATAGTCCTGTCCCTTATCTCGTCGTAGATCGAGCCGTAACTGTCAAGCAGCTTTATCTTCACATTGACGTCAAGCGCGCCTGAGAGGTATTCGGCAAGGGGTTTATATTTCTTTTTCTGTTCGAAGACGTTCTGTTCCGGAAGGATTGCGATGGTGAGTGTCTTTTCTTTTATCTTCTTTGGCTCAGGGTTAATGATATCCGCAGGCTTCTCACTGCAGGAGAAGAGCATAATGGTTATAAGACTCAGGGTTATCTGCGTAACGATGGTAATGACTTTAATCGCCGGCATGGTTTATTATAACAAAATAAAATTTTATGGAAGAATCCTATAGCATAAAATTGCCTGCCTTTGAGGGCCCTCTTGACCTCCTTTTACATCTCATAAGAGAGAATAAGATAGATATCTACGACATCCCGATAGCCATCATAACACACCAGTATCTGGATTATATCGAGATGATGAAGGACCTGGACCTCGATATAGCGGGAGAGTTCCTCGTGATGGCTGCATCGCTGATACAGATAAAATCGAGGATGCTCCTGCCTGTTGACGAACAAGCCCCTGACGGAGAGCAGGAGGACCCGAGGTTTGAACTCGTCCAGAGACTGATAGAATATCAGGCGTTTAAAGAGGTCTCGCTTGCGTTCAGAGAGATGGAGGACGAGTGGAGCAATGTATTTTACAGGGCGCCGCTTGAGTATGAGGGTTCCCACGAAGAGGAGCCACAGGAGCTTAACCTCTTTGACCTGAGCCTCTTTGACCTTATGGGTGCCTTTAAGAGGATCCTTGACAGGGTTTCTCCTGAGGTTGTGGACATCACGAGAGAGACCCTGACCGTAAAGGACAGGATATCATTTATTATTGAGAGGATAGAAAATCAGGATGCCGTAAGGTTTGAAGAGCTGTTCACGGGGAATAATACGAGGTCGTATCTGGTTGTCACTTTTGTTGCCCTGCTTGAGATATTGAGGCTCGGGCTTGCGAGGGCTTATCAGGATAAGGACTTCGGGAGTATCTGGATAATAAACCATCAGAGCCGGTCCGGACAGGGTAACGGAATATATGAGACAGAGATGCCGGCCGGTTCATAACAGCGAGGCGGTTTGTCCCATTATCCTGAATGAAAACCTTTCTGTTGTGCTATACTATTTAAAGACAATTTTTCCGGATTTCCATGCAATAAACAATAAACATTTCGACAGGGGGTTGATGTAATGAAAGTGATTTTGAAAGAGGATTTAAAGAGCCTCGGGAAGATGGGCAGTGTCGTTAATGTCTCTGACGGTTATGCAAGGAATTTCCTTATACCGAAGAAAATTGCAGTCGAGGCAAATACCAAGAATGTAAAGGCTCTTGAGCACGAAAAAAGGCTGATTAAGGAGAGGGCCGGCAAGCTCAACCGGGAGGCTCAGGGCATGTCGGAGAAGCTATCTTCCGTCAAGCTTACATTGAGCGCAAAGGCCGGTGAAGAGGAGAGGCTTTTTGGTTCAATTACCACGATGGATATTGCAGAGGCGCTTAAAAAGGAAGGTCTTGAGATAGACAGGAAGAGGATAGTGCTCGATGAGCCTATAAAGAGACTCGGAAGCTATACTGTTGCCGTTAAGATTTCTCCTGATATTACCGGCCAGTTGAGTGTCCAGATAATTGCAGAATGAAGGAAGCCGATTTAGCTCCTGACAGGGTTTCGCCCCAGAATCTGGAGGCAGAGCAATCTGTGCTCGGTGCGATCCTGCTCGAGAACGACGCTGTTATAAAGGCGATAGAGATCCTTAACACTTCTGACTTCTACAGGGAGTCTCACAGGAAGATATTTAATGTAATGCTAGGGCTCTTTGAGAAGAACGAGGCTATAGATATTATAACTGTCACTGACTGCCTCAAGAGGAGCAATGAGCTCGATGCGGTCGGAGGCGTAACGTATCTGTCCGGCCTTGTATCTCTTGTCCCTACTGCAGCCAACATCAAATACCATTCTAAGATTATCAAAGAAAAGGCCCTGCTAAGGGGACTTCTGAATTCAGCAACTGAGATCGCTGCCAAGGTCTATGAATCCCCGCTCGATGCCGATGAACTCGTTGATTTTGCTGAACGTACGATCTTTGACATATCCGACAAGCGCACTAAGACCTCTTTTTACACGCTTAAGGAGATAATAAAGGACAGCTTCCAGATGATCGAGCACCTCTACGACAAGAAGGAGGCTATAACAGGGGTATCATCAGGTTTTCAGGACCTCGATAACCTCACAACAGGTTTCCAGCCCGGTGACCTTGTAATAATCGGCGGAAGGCCTTCGATGGGCAAAACTGCATTAGGGCTGAACATAGCCCAGCATGTAGGCCTTGATATGAAAGAGCCTGTTGCAATTTTCAGCCTCGAGATGTCAAAAGAACAGCTTGCCATAAGGATGCTATGCTCCGAAGCCATGATAGACTCAAATAATGTGAGAAAGGGTATTATAAAGAAAGAAGACTGGCATAAACTGACGAGCGCTGCAGGCAGGCTTGCAGAAGCGCCGGTATTTATAGATGATTCTTCAGGCATTTCAGTGCTCGAGATGAGGGCAAAGGCGAGAAGGCTGAAGATGGAACAGAGAGGGCTCAGTCTTGTAGTCGTAGACTATCTGCAGCTTATGAGGGGCAGGGGGAATTTTGAGAGGAGGGAGCAGGAGATATCAGAGATATCGCGCTCCCTCAAGGGACTGGCAAAGGAACTTGAGGTGCCGGTGATAGCCCTCAGCCAGCTCAACAGAGGGGTTGAATCGAGGGGCGACAAGAGGCCCACACTCGCTGACCTCAGGGAATCAGGCGCAATCGAGCAGGACGCTGATGTGATTATCTTCCTGTACAGGGATGAGGTGTATAACAAGGACAATCCATCCAATAAAGGAAAGGCAGAGATAATAGTAGCTAAGCAGCGTAACGGCCCTACAGATACTGTAAACCTGACATTCCTCTCAAATTACACGAGGTTCCTACCCTTTACTGACAGAGGGTATGACAATATGGAGGAAGGGTTTTGACGGCAGCAATACTTTCAGGAGGCGAGAATACGAGGATGCCGGTGCTGAAGGGCTTCCTTGAGGTAGACGGAAGGACAATACTCTCGAGAAGCCTTGAGCTGCTCAAAAGGGTATTCAGGAATGTTGTCATAAACACTAATATGCCTGAAAGGTATTTCTCGTTCGGCGTGCCTTTGAAAGGGGATATCAGGAACGAGCGGGGCCCGATGACCGGCATACTGTCTCTGCTTGCAGGCACAGGAGATGATTCTGTCTTTGTTGTCGCCTGCGACATGCCCTTTATAAATGAAGAATTGATAAGATATATGGTCGATTGTTACGAAAGGCAAGGGGCAAGGGGCGAAGGGCAGGCAGATGCGGTGATACCGGTTTTCAGGGGAAAGCCTGAGCCGCTCTTGGGGATATATTCGAGGAGCGCTATTATGGTTTTGGAGGAGGAGGTGCGAAAGGGGAAAAGGGGTATTCAGGAGACCCTCACTAAGCTGAATGTGCTGTATATAACTGATGAGGAAGTCCGCAGAATAGACCCTGAGGGGCTCTCTTTTGTTAATATTAATACGATTAATGACTATGAAAGGATAGGAGGTAATCTATGTTTGGGTTAGGGATGCAGGAGCTTATAATCATACTTGTAATAATACTTGTCCTTTTTGGGGCAAAGAGGCTGCCGGAGCTTGCGAGCGGTCTGGGGAAGGCGATTAAAAACTTCAAGAAGGCGACCACAGAGCCGGACGAGATAGACATTACACCGAAAAAGCCTGTGGCCGAGGCCAAAGAGGAAGCGAAGGAAGAGACAAAGAAGAGTGCATAGGGGCGCTATTGCAGAGATAGACCTCGATGCCGTATCAGAAAACCTAAAAGTTGTAAAACATATAACAGGCAACTCGCCGGTCATAGCAGTGGTCAAGGCAGATGCCTACGGGCACGGCGCCATCGAGGTCTCGGGGAGGCTCGCCGCAGATGGTGTATACGGCCTTGCTGTCGCCTTTCTTGATGAAGCGATAAAACTGAGGGAAGCCGGTCTCAGATCGAGGGTACTGGTCCTCTTTGACAAGGACAACATCTCTGATTACTTCAGTTATGACCTCCTGCCTGTTGTGCACGATATCGAGACCGCAAGGAGGTTTTCGATTGTGGCAAGGTCAAAGAACCGCAGTATCGATATACACGTAAAGACAGACACCGGCATGGGGAGGCTCGGCCTTAACAGCAGTGTCTTAAATGACATAAGAGTGATGTCAGAAATGGAAGGCATAAGGATTGCAGGGCTTATGAGCCATTTCTCTGACGCTGACCTTGCTGACGTATCGAATGCCGGGGCACAACTTGAAAGGTTCAATGCCGTAAGAGAGGAAGCTTTGAAAATAACCGGTGACAGCATGCTTTGTCATATTGCCAACAGTGCTGCAACAATATCCTTAAGAGCTTCATATCTGGATGCTGTGAGGCCTGGGATTATGCTGTATGGGGTTTCGCCTTTTATGGGGCAAGGGGCAGGAGGCAAGGGGCTTGGCGAGGACAAGAGACTTAAGCCTGCGATGAGGGTCAGGACTAAGATATTGGCCCTGAGGAGACTGCCGAAAGGCGCCCCGGTCAGCTATGGGGGCACTTTTATAACCCGGGGAGAGAGCCTTATAGCCGCAATCCCTGTCGGATATGCTGACGGATATATGAGGTCATTGTCGAATAATTCTGATATGCTTATATCCGGGAAGAGGGCTCCTGTTGCCGGAAGGATATGCATGGACCTCACGATGGTCGATGTTACGGACATCGAGAACGTAAGAGAAAACGATGAAGTAGTGATACTCGGAAGGCAGGGCAGGGAAGAGATAACCGCTGCTGAGATTGCGGAAAGGGCAGGCACGATATCGTATGAGGTGCTGACCACCCTCGGCAACAGGTCAAGGAGGGTTTTTATAAATGGTAA
Source organism: Thermodesulfovibrionales bacterium (assembly GCA_919901585.1). Lineage (GTDB taxonomy): Bacteria > Nitrospirota > Thermodesulfovibrionia > Thermodesulfovibrionales > UBA9159 > CAKKPH01. The sequence continues at coordinate 7,921 of CAKKPH010000042.1, forward strand.
TGCAATGGAACATAGGGCATAGCCTTAAGGGTATTGAAGGCCTGCATCTGTTAGAGAACCGGCATGAATCCTGTTGAGAAGTTCGGCAAGGTGCTTATGGACTTTACGGTTGAATTCGGCAGTATCATGCTGCTTGTATGCTCTACTATGAAGCAGATATTCCTTCCTCCTCCTGACATAAGAAATATATTCAAGCAGATGCTCGAGATAGGCGTCAGGTCCCTTCCGGTTGTTCTGATAACTGCTGTCTTTACCGGCATGGTGTTTGCGCTCCAGACATACACAGGCTTTAAGAGATTCGGCGCAGAATCCCTTGTCGGATCTGTTGTTGCGCTCTCGATGACCAGGGAACTCGGCCCTGTGCTGACAAGCCTTATTGTTGCCGGGAGGGCAGGCGCTGCAATGGCTGCAGAACTTGGGACAATGCGTGTTACCGAGCAGATTGACGCCCTCGAAACACTCGCAACAAACCCGGTTAAATACCTTATAGTGCCGAGGTTCATTTCCGGCATAACAATGCTGCCGGCCCTTACGGTTGTGGCTGATATTATCGGCATCCTCGGCGGATATGCCGTTACAGTCGGACTTTTTGGAATAAGCTCTACCGTCTACTGGAACAAGACCTGGAATTATCTTGAGTTGAATGATATTTATATCGGGCTGATAAAGGCATGTTTTTTTGGAGCATCAATTGCGATCATAAGCTGTTCGAGGGGTTTTTATACCACAGGCGGAGCTGAGGGTGTAGGCAAGGCTACAACCGGTGCTGTGGTGCGCTCATCAATGACAATACTAATATCCGACTACTTCTTATCGGCATGGCTTTTTTGATGATTGATGTCGTCGGCCTGCATAAATCTTTCGGTAGCAAAAAGGTCCTTCAGGGGGTTAATCTTAAGGTAGAGAAGGGTGAGAGCATGGTTGTCCTCGGAGGCAGCGGGTCCGGCAAGAGCGTTCTTTTAAAACACATAGTAGGCATATTAAAGCCCGATTCAGGATCGGTAGTTATAGACGGCGTGGATATAACAAGCCTTAATGAAAAAGGGCTGTATGAGGTCCGTAAGAAATTCGGCATGCTCTTTCAGGGGGCAGCGCTCTTTGACTCTATGAAGGTATGGGAGAATGTTGCCTTTGCCCTGCTGAGGAGCAAAAAGATGAAGGTGAAAGAGGCCAGGGAGACGGCTGTCGAAAGACTGAGGATGGTCGGACTTGCAGGTGTCGAAGACCTTATGCCTTCAGAGCTTTCGGGAGGCATGAAGAAGAGGGTAGGGCTTGCGAGGGCTATAGCGCATGAACCGGAGATCCTCCTTTATGATGAGCCCACTACAGGCCTTGACCCTATTATGGCTGATGCCATAAATGACCTCATAGTCAAAATGAAACAACAACTGTCAGTAACATCAATAGCAATAACCCACGACATGCAGAGCGCCTATAAGATCAGCGACAGGATTGCAATGCTATATAATGGTGTTATAATAGAAACCGGAACTCCTGATGAGATCAGGAACACTGAAAACGCAGTGGTCCGCCAGTTTGTTACAGGGAGTGCAGCAGGGCCAATAAGGATAGAAGGGGTATCGGCTTGAACAGCATATCAACAGAGATGAAGGTCGGATTATTTGCCCTTGCCGTTATAGCAATACTAACGTTCATGACATTCAGGGTAGGTGACTTCGAATGGATAAAAAAAGAAGGCTATATCGTTTATGCAGACTTCAAGAACATCGCAGGGCTTGATGTAAAGACCAAGGTCAGGATAGCAGGCGTGGATGCCGGTGTTATTCACAGCATAAAGCTTAAGGACGGTGCTGCAAGGCTTGCGCTAAAGATAAGTAAGGACATAACCCTCTATTCGGACGCATCTGCTGCGATCAAGGCAACAGGCCTCCTCGGTGACAAATTCCTTTCGATATCCATAGGCTCAAAGGAGCCCTTTCTCAAGCCGGGAGATTCGATAAAGAAGATAACAGAGGTCGTTGATATAGATGATATGGCAAGGAACCTCTCGGATGTATCTGCCAATATAAACAAACTCGCCATGTCCCTGAACGAGTCCCTCGGGAGCGAAGAGACTAAGCAGGCCCTGAAGGAATCGATACTGAACCTCAGGGATGTGACAGCGAACATTAACACAGTTATTATCTCGAACGACAAGAGGCTCAAGGATGTCCTGGCTATGATAAATGAGCTGACTGCTTCAATAAAGGATGTCGTACAGGACAACAAGGGCTCATTTACGACAACCATGTCTAATTTCAGGGACTTCTCGTCCAACCTTAAGTCAGACGGGCCTGAGCTTATCAGTAACCTCAATAAGGCTACAAAAGAGCTAAAAACTCTTGTTGAAGAAAATAAGGCCTCAATAAAGAACACTACAGAATCAATCGAGAATATCACGAGAAAGATCGACAGCGGAGAGGGCACGATAGGTAAGCTCGTAAAGGATGAAAAACTGTATGATTCAATCAATAAAACTGTAGAGAGTGTCAACAAGACCCTGACTTCCTTTGACAGGTTCAGGACCTTCATCACATTTCAGGGAGATTACCTCGCAAAGCCCAAGGACGGCAAGGGTTACTTCTATGTGACTCTGCAGCCGAAGCCTGACAAATACTATATAATCGGCGTTGTCGGCGACCCGATAGGCAGGGTGAAGACAACAGAGACAACCACTACCGTCAACGGCATTGCGACAGTCGAGAAAAAGGATGAGGTCGAGAAGAAGATAGAGTTTACCGCTCAGATAGCAAAGCGGTTTAGTGAGTCCCCTTTATTCAGGGACACAGTTGTTAGGGGCGGTATAACAGAAAACACCTTTGGCGTCGGTATAGACCAGTTTATGATGAATGACAGGCTTAAGATATCGGTCGATGCCTGGGACTTCGGACATGACGAGACCGACTCAAAGAGCCCGCATATAAGGATGGGAGTTGATTATTACATATTCAAAAATATATTCATCTCCGGCGGTATCGACAATATCCTTAACAGCAAATGGCGCGGCGCATATGTTGGCGGCGGCGTGAAGTTTGAGGATGAAGACTTTAAGTACATCTTCGGTTCGATGCCGAAGATACCGGGCAATTAATAAGGGGACAGGGCATGGCAAAAATAACAGTAAACGATTTTATTAAAAAGAAGGCTGACTCTAAGAAGATAAGCATGATAACTGCCTACGACTACCCCTTTGCTGTGATAGCTGACGAGGCAGCGGTTGATGCAGTCCTTGTCGGGGATTCCCTTGCCATGGTAGTGCAGGGTCTCGATAATACACTGCCTGTCACAATGGATGAGATGCTTTATCACACGAGGATGGTCTCGAGGGGTGTAAGGAACGCAATGGTCATCGGAGACATGCCGTTCATGTCATATCAGGCAGGAGTTGCTGACGCTGTAAGGAATGCGGGAAGATTTTTGAAGGAGGCAGGTGCAGCGGCTGTAAAGCTCGAAGGTGGCGCAGAAGTCAGGGAGCAGATCCGGGCTATGTCCAGGGCTGACATCCCTGTGATGGCACATATAGGCCTTACGCCGCAGGCGATTCACAGGATGGGAGGCTACAAGATACAGGGCAAGACTGAAGAGGCAGCAAGACGTTTGATAGATGAGGCGCATACAGTTGAGGACGCAGGCGCCTTTGCACTCCTGCTCGAGGCTATACCTATGAGCCTTGCAAAGAGCATTACAGATGCTATATCGATACCTACCATAGGCATTGGCGCCGGGCCGTACTGTGACGGGCAGGTGCTTGTGTTGCATGATGTCATAGGGCTGTTCGAGAGATTCGTACCGAAGTTTGCAAAGAGGTATGTGAACCTGAAGGAACAGGCGCTCCATGCTGTCAACACGTTCAGGGAAGAAGTCGAGAACGGAACCTTCCCTGCGGAAGAGCACAGCTTTAAATAATATTCAAGCCGGCTCGCTCTGAGGCCTTCAGAATTATCTTGAAATAATAGGTTTTTTTTGGTATATTTCCCTTGGGTTTATGGAAGAGAGTCAAAAGAAAACGCTGCTTGAGGCGTTATTGTTTTTATCCGGCGAGCCTTTGACTATATCATCTCTCAAGGGGATTGTAGAGATGGATGAGTCTGAGATCAAAAGGCTTATGGATGAACTTATTGACGACTATACGAACAGGGACGGCGGCATTCTGATTACAGAGGTGGCAGGCGGGTATCAGATGACCACCAATCCCAGATATGCGCCGTGGATAAAAAAGATGCACGGGTCGCAGCTTTCGAGCAGGCTGTCAATAGCAGCGCTCGAGACTCTCGCGATCATTGCCTATAAACAGCCTCTTATTAGAGCTGAGGTTGAAGAGATCAGGGGTGTAAACTCTGACGGGGTAATAAAGACCCTGCTCGACAGGAGGCTGATTAAGATGGTCGGCAAGAAAGAGGCTCCGGGCAAACCGATGCTTTACGGGACAACAAGGGAGTTCCTGCAGTACTTTGGCTTAAAGGAGCTTTCGGAGCTGCCTACCCTCAGGGAATTTGCGAGGGAAGAGGCGATATAGAGACGGAGGTGATAACCTGAACATACTATTTTGTATTATGCTTGTGCTTACTTCAGCGCTTTTCATTGTATCAGAGTCCTCTGCAGAGGGGATTTATACTGTCAGAAAAGGCGATACCCTCTATTCCTTATCAAAAAAGTTCAAGATCGAGGCTGAGAGGCTGATAGATGTCAATGACCTCGACACTATAACGCTTAAGGCAGGCATGAGGCTTTTGATACCAACGAACGAATATGTTAATAAAGATATAAATCCGGCAAGCGCAAAGGCAACGGTTAAGGCTGCTCATAAACCGGTTATAAGGGGACAAAGGCCGGATTCAGGTAATAATCCTAACTCAATGGATTTCCATGTAGCGGTAAAAGGCGACACAATTTCATCCATAGCGAAAAGATACTCCGTTTCTGTGAATTACCTGAAAGAGTTAAATTCTCTTAACAATACAACAAAAATAAAGATCGGACAGAAGATCAGGCTTAAGAGGGAAGGCCCGAAGACGTACATCGTTAAAAAAGGCGATAGTATGCAGAAAATAGCAAAGAAGTTAGGTCTAAGCGTGGATGAAATACTCGAGCTTAACGAGCTCGATTCCGCGGATACAAAGGGCGGGCAGAGGCTTATCGTTGAGGGATGGAATGATGCCTCAGGTAAAGGCTATCAGCCCTTATCCACTGCAAGCCTGTCAGAAGAAATAAATAAATTGTCGGGTTCCCCTGATTTAAAATCCCAGAGTTTTGGAGAGAGGTCCGTGATGTTTGCCAAAAAGATGCTCGACATCCCATACAAGTTCGGCGGCAGTTCATTTATGGGGATCGACTGTTCTGCATATGTCCAGAAGGTTTACGGTTTTCTTGATACGCAGATCCCGAGGACTGCGAGGGAGCAGTTCAGGATAGGCGAGGCAGTGGACAAGGATGACCTCTCTGTGGGCGACCTCGTGTTTTTCAGGACATATGCCTCTTTCCCTTCACATGTAGGTATCTATCTTGGGGACAACCTCTTCATACATGCCTCTTCGAGAGACAGGAAGGTGACCATAAACAACCTTAATGCCCCTTATTACCTTAAGAGGTTTATAGGCGCAAAGAGGATATCCCCTGAAGAGAGAGAAGCTATTGAGGATAAGGAAGAGGGGAAAAAGAGAGACGGCAGCGAAGGTTAAGAGAGAGACATCTCCTTAGTATAAGGCAGAAGGCCTCCCTTGATTATTATATTCCTTTCCCTTTCATTAAGCGTTGTTTTAGCCTCAAAGGTATAGCCTCCGGTTATATTCTCAACCTTAATATCCCGGTCTTCCACCAGTGAACTTATCACGTCCCTGATAAGAAGACGGTCTCCGCTTTTGATCCCCTCGTAGTCATCTGCTGCCTTGAATATAAGAGGCAGGATCCCGAA
>CAKKPH010000043.1 GCA_919901585.1 Thermodesulfovibrionales bacterium
TGCCGAACCCCTGTTCCACAGCCCATCAAGCGCCTATTTTCAGCACCTTCTTCTCGTCTTCAGGACCGAGGCGTATCTTCCCCTTTGATCCGACACCAGCGGGTATCTCGTTATACAGGACCCCAACGAGGTCCTTCATCCTCAGAGCAACATCTTCTTTCTTGAGGTTGCTCCTGAGGAGGCGTACACCACAGTTGATGTCGTAGCCGACGCCACCGGGAGAGATAACTCCTTCCCTGAGGTCAAAGGCCGCAACTCCACCTATCGGGAATCCATAGCCTGTGTGTATGTCAGGCATTGCGAGAGAGGCATTGATAATACCCGGCAGTGCCGCAACATTAGCTACCTGCTCTATACATTGGGTTTCAATATCTTTTTCGAGAATCTCGTCCACATAGATTATCCCCTTGACCCTCATGCCTGCCTTGTAATCAATTGGAACTTCAATCTTCGTACTGTCAAGTCTTTTGAGTTTTTCGATGCTCATGTTCTCACCCCCCGCTCCTTATAGCCAATAGCCTATCGCCTATAACCTGCATTATATATCAAAAATAATATCTGCCTGCCACATCCCTCCGATTTTCTCTATCTTCAATTTATGGTATGTCGCAGCCTTCAGAAGCAGCCTTCTCTCGTGCCTCCCGATATCGAATTCTTCACCATAAACCTTAGCCTTAATATATGGTTTGTCATCCCGCATAGCTGTCTTCAAAGCGAGCAGTTCAATCCTCCTGCCTATAAACCCGTATGCGTCAAACTGAAAGATCAGCTCATTGAGCCAAGCAACAAGCAGTCCCTCTGTTGAATATCCCGCGACTTCGACATTAATCTTATCCGCCTCTCTTATACCCTCAGTATCGGTTATAAGGCTGTACATGCCGAGCGCAGCATTTTGAAAGGCATCTTCGAGTGTCATCCCATATGCCTTTACGCCTGCATCGCCGGAGATATCTATAATCTCAAAAGGCCTCGTGAATCCCCCTATTTACACTGTTTCTATTTCCCAAGCGCCTCTCTGGTTATCTTCTCAGCTGTTTCGAACACAGCCTTTTTCCCCTCTTCTGTCCTTGCCTCGATATAGAACCTCACCTTTGGCTCTGTGCCGGAGGGCCTTATCATAAACCAGGACCCGTCATCGAGGACTACCTTTGTCCCGTCAACGGTTATCAGGTCCTCAACCCTCCTTATACTGTCACCGATATTTATAACAGTCCCTATTTGATAATGGTCCTTTATCACAGAGAGTTTCCTGACGAGGGGCTCGCCTGCAAGAGAGCGGTCTACTGCAATCCCTGAACGGTCAGGGTAATAATGACCAAATTCTTTCATTAAAGAATCAAGGTATTCACTGAGGTTCATTTTGGTGACTGCCATCATCTCTATTGCGAGGAGCAGTCCGAACAGGGCATCCTTTTCGAGTGTATGGTTGTATCCGGAAATACCGTCAGATTCCTCAAATGCGACTATTGCCCTCTCCTTTGAGTCAGCAAGCAGGTATGGCCTGAAGTTCTTGAAGCCAACCTTTGTCTCTTTAACCTGAATGCCGAGTTTTGCGGCAATCGCCTTCACAAAATTGCTTGTGCCGACAGATTTCACTGCAAACCCGGAGATCTTTTTGTGTACATGGAGAAAATGGAGTGCCATGGCGCCGAAATAATTCATAGGTATCTGCTTAAGGCCGTCAGTATGCCTTATGCGGTCGCCGTCAGGGTCCATGATAACGCCGAGCCTGAACCTTGCATTCCCGGCCCTTAATACCTCTTCTATCCCCTTCATATTCTCCCCTGAAGGTTCAGGCGCAAACCCTCCGAAGAGGTAGTCATCAGAGGTCCTGAAATATCTGAGCTTCGGGGTTTCGCCAAGTATCCTTTGGATACGGTTTCTTGTTGCGCCGTGCATATTGTCAATACAGATGAGACAGTCTTCATTCTTGATAAAGTCTCTTATCCTCTCGAGGTCTATAGTACTTCTCTCCCTAAGGTATTCGACATACAGAGGGGTCAGGTCTATTTTTTCAACATCCACATTCATAGGCATTGGCCGGTCTATAACAGATGAAGGATCCATAAGCCCGTTGGATATCTCTTCTATCTTTGATGTTATCTCAGAACCGGCCGGTCCGCCGTCAGAAGGGTTAAACTTAAAACCTGCATAATTGGCAGGATTGTGCGAGGGTGTGAGGTTAATTGAGCATGCCGCCTTAAGCATTGTGATGCCTGCAGAGAATTCAGGACTTGTGGCCTCTCCGGCATACCATGTCCTTATGCCGTGCCTCTGGAGCAGTCCTATAACCTCCATCGCAAAGTCATACCCGAGGAACCTGTTGTCATGGCCGACAATAACACCCCTCTCCTTAATCTCATTAAAACCGGACACACCCAAGGCCTGCATTACAGACGATTCGCTGCTCCTGAACATACCGATAACAGCAGAGACGACAATGCGCAGATTGCTGAAGGTGAAGTCAGAACCGATCTCGCCGCGCCACCCTGATGTGCCGAATAATATCCTGGCAGGGGCAGTGTTCTCCCTCGCAAACTTTTCTATTATCGACAGTAACCCCATGCCCTGTTCAGTGTCTGAAAGTATCAGCTTCCAGCAGGATGCAGCGTCCTTGAAATCGTGAGACATCTTCTCCCCTCCATTAAACAGACATTGAGATTGTATCGAAGAGAATCAAATAAACGGCAGCAGATTATCCGGCTATATCACAGGAACTTTTTTAAGGCCACCCTGCATGTAACCGGCTGAAAGCCAAACTGCTTAACAACCGAATCTGTATCACAGATGTTGTCTATTCCCAGGAGATAAAGCTGTTCAGCAGTTACTGACGGCACCTTCTTCCCGAGCAGGTTGCCAAGCCCTTTTGCAATCCCGATAAAAGGCAGGCCTGCCTTTGCGACTGTAAGAGGCATATGCATAACCGGCTTCTTGACGCTCATTGCCTCCATAATCAGTGCAACGATCTCATTGTATGTGAGGTGCTCCGGCCCGCCGAACTCGTAAATCCGTGATGCGTGATGCGTGATGCGTGATGCGTCAGAGAA
>CAKKPH010000044.1 GCA_919901585.1 Thermodesulfovibrionales bacterium
CTTAAGCGGCGTAATGCTCGGGTAGTTGTTATACACCTCCCTTATCCTGTCGTTCACGAAGGCCGAGAGCTTCTGGATATATTCCTCAGGCGCGTCCCCCTTTATCGTGTATTTCTGGCCGAGTATATATACTTCAACAGATCCCATATCACCCCTTGCTTGGCTCCAGACCTTCGAGCTCATCTATCAACTCTCCTATCTGATCCCTTATTAAGGTCTTTTCTGATAAGAGCATTTCTATCTCCCGGTCTTTTTCGATAAGCCTTGCCTCAAGATCTCTCATCCTCTGCTCGATCACTGTTCTTTCTTCCTTGATAACCCTGACTTTGTTTATTGCCATGGCAATCTTCTCCTCGAGGTCTTTTAGCCTGTCCAATGGTCTCTCCTCCTTAGTCTCTTTCTTTGTTTTGTTTAAATGTCCGTTCAGGGCCGGTACAGAAGATGCAGAAGATGAACCCTTTCCGGACCGTTCTTCCTTTTTCTGCTCAGTAACTCTGCTATAGCCAAAAAGGTCATCTGCCATAGCAATGCCTCAGTTTTCTGTTACCACGCATATATGCCGGTTTTTTGCAGCGAGCTGCCTGTATGTATAATATGTGACTATGACGCGTTTGACATAGTTCCTCGTCTCATCATAGGGTATATCCTCAATAAACTCGTCAGGTGATTTATAGTTGCCTGATCTGAGCCACTCGATGACCTTCTCCTCCCCTGCGTTGTATGAGGCAAGCGCTGCAGGCAATGAGTTGAATTTCTGCAGGAGGGCCTTCAGGTAAAATGCCCCTAAGGTTATATTTATCCTTACATCATGGAGCCTGCTCTTGTCAGGGATGTCGAGGTTCAGCGCCTTGTTCAGCCTGAAGGCTGCCTGCGGCATTATCTGCATAAGGCCGAGGGCGCCTGCAATAGAGCGGGCCTCCGGGTCAAAACGGCTTTCTTCTCGCATCACGGACAAGAGTATAAAAGGGTCAATATTATTCTGTTTCGCCGACTCATTCACAACAGGCCAATATGCCATGGGATATAGGATATCAGTCGGGTCGGCTTCAGAAAGACCGATATTCCATCCGGTCGCCTTTGATACTGTGTTGAACCTTGAGACAAGACTGATCGCTTTTTTGTATGCTCCGGCCTCAGACAATCTATGGCTGAAATACAAGAGCGTATCTGCGTTTAATGCATTGTCTGATGCCGCGCGCATCATTTCTGATGCAGCTTCATCCTTCATGCCTATTTCCATGAGTATATTGAAACGTTCTTCAAATTCCTGCCTGCTTATCTGCGCCGGATCAGGCAATGAACCGGTATTGCCCCTGAAGCTGTTCCTCGCAATGTCCTGATGCTGGGATTGCCTGTCTCTGCCGCACATCTCACTGTATGTATAATGCTTCAGGGTAGCAGATTGCTGACCGTTAATACCCTGAAGCTCTGCCTTACCGTCCAAGACAGTTAATATCCCGTAAAAATCCCTGTCATTGCTCTTTATTGCCTTGAGAAGGGTCTTGGAAACTGATTCCCTGTCAGGGTTTGTTTCGCCTTCGTAGGCAGTATTGAGAGAGACAGCCTTCCAGTAAATGTATTTTGAATTATGATACTTATCATAAAGCTCTGTCAATATATCAGCAGCCTTCCTGTATTCTCCTGTACGGTAATGAACCCATGCAATGCCCCATAGGGCCTCCTCTGCGTCCGAGGGATATCTGTTCCTGACATCGCTGAATATCCTTAAGGCCTCCTCAGTACTCCCGTCCCTCCGTTTCTTTGAGGCATATGCAGTAAGGAGCGGCCCTGCCCTCCGGTCTTCTGCAGAGACGAGTTTTGTCACATTGTTGGTAAAGGCATCGAAATCACCAGCCCTGAAAAGGGACCTCGTTGCATTATATGTGTCATCCAGCTTCAGGAACAACTCGCCTGCCTCTTTATATCTCTTCTGCCTGAAGAGGGCAGTCCCAAGTTGCCTGTAAAGGTCATCCCTTAATCTGCCGTCTGACCTTTGTATAGTCTTCCTCAATATTACTTCTGCCTTTTTGTATTCCATCACCTTTATAAGGCCTGTAGCCTTTTCGAGCATGTCATAGGCAGTCACGTCAGATTCGCCGAGCTCCTGAAAGGCTGCTTCAGAATAAGGCGTATTGGCGATATATATCCTTTTAAATACACCCCTTGCCTTGTCTCTCTCCCCATTCTTCTTGAGGAGCCTGCCGTACAAAAATGCCGTTTCGCTGTCATCGGTATAGTCGGTCAGATACTCTTCGACTGCCCGGATAATATTATTGTTGTTGCTCTCCTCCGGTGCCATCTCTGCAATCGAGAGGCTGTTCCTTATCTGCAGAGAGCGGGCTTTTTTCCTGAGAGGCGTATCAGGGTATGATTTCAGGAGCCGGTCTATATCCGTATTGGAGGCATCAAACTCCTTTAGCTTTGAGCGGGCCTCGGCCATGAAAAACAGGATATAGTCGCCTATTACAGGCAAGCCCGCATGTGCGATCTTTAATTTCTCTAAAGAGGGTTTATATTCCCCGGTGCCGAGCAAATGCCGGCCTTCTTTTAAAAAAGAGAGGCTGTCTGTGTAAGTTTCAGGTTTTTTGGGAACGTCTGCATCGGCAGATACGCCCTTGCCGGCAACGAGAACCTGAACAACGGCGAATATAAGGGATAGTATGCAGATAAATAGCTGTCTTCTCTTCATTGGTTTCAGTGATTATCTTATTTAGAAGTATATCAATATCCATGCTGTATATTCAATAATAATATATATCCTATGACAGGGTTTGACGGTGTGATGATATAAAATATATAATCTATTCATGGAAAAGGTCGCAAAGAGGAGTATATGCAGGCACACGGACGGTTCATTCGAATACGTCGAGGATATTGTTGCGCATGAAAAGAAGGTGCGAATTTCGGTAAACGGCAACGAGACACTGAGCCTATATTGCACGCCCCACATGATAAGAGAGCTGGTAGTGGGGTTAATGATGACGGAAGGGATAATCAGGGGAGGCTGGTGCGCCGACAGGATGACGCTCGACTACAGCGAAGAAGAGATATTTGTCGACATACCCGCTGAGGGTGAGGTTTCAAAAGAAGGCAGGATAATCACCTCCGGCTGTGTCGGCGGCATAACCTTCGACAGGAAGATGGAAACCGAGCCTATAAAAGACGGTTTTAGAATAACCGGAGAAGAGATGAGAGGCATATTCAAGGATTTCCAGTCGAGGTCAGAACTCTACAAGCTGACAGGCTGCATCCATAGCGCAGCCCTTTCTGACGGCGTAAACATCCTCTGTTTTGCAGAAGACATAGGAAGGCATAATGCAGTAGACAAGGTCATCGGTTATGCGCTGCTCGAAAACATCCCGTTTTCAGGCAAGATCATGCTCGCAAGCGGCAGGATCTCGTCAGAGATATCTTACAAATGTTCAAGATGGTCCATCCCGGTGCTCGTGACACGGACAGCGCCCACAAACCGTGCCCTCGAGATAGCAGACAAAAGAGGCGTCACTGTTGTAGGGTTCATGAGGGGCAGCAGGTTTAATGTATATACCCATCCTGAGAGGATAGTTTAGCTTGATTATAGTGCCCAATCTTTGCAAACTATTCAGGTCTGTGCATATAAAGCCCGGATTGTTTATGAAGTCCAGCCTGCTCTTTGTCTGGCTTTTCCCCCTCTCCATTGCGCATGGCTCTGATTTTACAGTTGAGAAGATACAGAAGGCATATGAAGGGATAAAGGGCATAAAAGGCAGCTTCCTCCAGAAGAGCCATATCAAGGACCTGAAGAGGACAGAGATATACAAGGGTTCCTTTATCATAAAGATGCCCTCTTTAATGAAATGGCAATATAGCGGTGACAAGAAGCAGGATACTGAGGTGATAATTAGTAATGACGAGATAATAATATTCAAAAAGAGCGAGAACCAGGCTTACAGGGGGAAGTTCGACAGGGAGACTTATGGCCAGTCACCCATAGCGCTCCTGAGCGGTCTCGGAAATATAGAGACGGAGTTTGATGTTGCTGCAAATGAAGGGAAGCTGAAGCTCAGGCCGAAGAGGCCGATGGGAAATGTCGATTATATAGAGCTGAAACCCCCTGAGACTAACACAGGGTTTCCGATAGGGGCCTTGAGTATTATTGATAAGCGCTCAAACAGGATCGATATCACAATCAGTGAAATAACCATAAACCCGGCCATAAAAGATTCTGTGTTTGATTTCTCGCTCCCGAAGGGCGCAAGCATGTATGATTATAGCCATGGCAGGTGAAGAGGCTCCATCGGTAATGTACAAATGCTGATCCTCGGGATTGACACTTCATGTGACGACACCTCAGCCTCTGTTGTGGAAGAGGGCCGGAGGATACTATCCAATGTTGTCTCCGGTCAGGAACTCATCCACATGAAATATGGAGGCATAGTCCCTGAACTCGCATCCCGCAGGCATATAGAGATGATATGGCCTGTTGTGGATGAGGCGCTGAAAAGTGCCGGTGCAGGGCTCAGGGATATATCTGCCGTTGCTGTATGCCATGGCCCGGGACTGATCGGCTCATTGCTTGTAGGCTGCTCCTTTGCTAAGGCGGTATGTTATTCAATGGATATCCCGCTTGTTGCGGTAAATCACCTTGAGGGTCATATATTTTCCTCCTTCCTGAACGAAGGCAGTGATAACAGTGCGGACGCAATACAGATGCGGGCGCCGGAATTCCCGTTCATATCACTCATAGTCTCCGGCGGCCATACGAGCCTTTACAGGGTTGAGGGTTTCGGCAGCTACAGAGAGCTCGGCAGGTCAAGGGATGATGCCGCAGGTGAGGCATATGACAAGGTCTCAAAGTTGCTTGGCCTCGGCTACCCCGGCGGGCCTGTGCTTGACAGGCTCTCAAGGGAAGGGGACCCTGACGCAATAGACTTCCCGAGGGCTTACCTGCCGGAGAGTCTTGACTTCAGCTTCAGCGGTTTAAAGACAGCAGTGGTTAATTATCTGAAAGCAGTCAGCAATCAGCAGTCAGCAAAGCAAAATGCGGAATGCAGAATGCAGAATGCAGAAATAAAATCCAAAATCCAAAATCCAAAATCCAAAATAGAATACTCCGAACTTCGAGCTTCGAACTTCGGACTCCGAACTACGAACTCCGAACTCCGAACTCCGAACTACGAACTAACCTGTAACATCGCCGCCTCTTTTCAGGCTGCTGTTGTAGACGTGCTTGTGAGAAAGACAGAGTGGGCTGTCGGGAAAGAGGGAGTCAAAAGGGTAACTCTCTCGGGCGGCGTGGCGGCAAACAGCTCACTCAGGAATGAGTTTGTCAGGCTTGGGAACGAAAAGGGTTTAGATCTGTTTATACCTCCGGCAACGCTCTGCACAGACAACGCCGCAATGATTGCCTCTGCAGGATATCACCATCTTCTTAACAATGACCTTGCAGGCATGGACCTGAACCCTGTAGCGTATCTGCCGTTATAAAAAAGCAGGGCTATTTCTGTTATCATATATATTAACAGTCTTAAAATAGTATGAATATGTAGTATGTCATTCCCGCTTGTCGGGCCTATGGCTCGTTGAGCCAAACGGCTCATAGAGAATCCTTCTTGCCGCTAAGAAAGATGCTGGACAAGCCAGCATGACAATGTTCAGTGTATACATTATTATGAGGCCCTTAGTATATAAAACCCACATGCCAATCTATCGGCACAAAAAGAAGGTCTATATTACTGCACCTGTATGCAGGTCGAATTCATTTGAAGGTGCAATAATCCTTTTTTTCGAAAACACCGCTTGTTGAGCTTAAGAGCTGGAATGTCAATAACCTTATTGATTCCGCGCTCTCGCTTGTCCAGTACGACAAGAGGGCAAAGGACGTGAGGATTGTTAAAGACCTCTCTGCTGACCTGCCTGAGATCACTACTGAACGACAAAGGAGAAGGGCACCGGACCTGGGCTTGCTGTCAGCTACAGCATTGTCAGGAAATTAAACGGGATCCTTACTGTCGACAGTATCAGAGTACGAAAGGAATCTCGTAGTGAGCGCTTATATTTCCCAGGACAGGGACAAAGAGGACACTGCAAAGATGCTCGGTATTGACCTCGCAACCCTATACAGGAAACTAAAGAAATACGGGATCGAGGATTGAAGAAGGGTTTCTATATCGGCTTTGCGGCCGGTGGCCTGCTCGGTCTGGTCATAGCCTTCGGCATGGACATGATATTAGGCGATGCACTCGGGGGGACATGGAGTGATGCTGTTGCCCATGACCTCAGTGCCATGCTCGGAAGGGCTGTAGACAGAAGTTCATTCATTGTTATAGCAGGAGTGGTCTTAGTTGTTAGCTTGATCAGTTTCTTCGGAGCCTTAGTCGGCGGGGTATTCGGTGTTATTATGGTGCGCCTGCTGTCGTTCCTTTCGAGAGGCTGATATGCATGATGCAGAGACAACAGGCATTTATGCTTGACAGGCATAACAGACAGGGTTTATTTTATCATACAGATGGACAACCTGACAGAAACTGCCGTTGAACTTCAGAAGATTCCATGCCTTTCGGGTCTCAGCGAAGAGGTTATAGATACCTTAGCGCAGTCTGCAGAACTAAGGACATACTCGAGGAATGACACGGTCTTCGAGGAATCCGAGCCTGTTGAGTCTTTCTTTATTGTGAGAAAGGGTTCGATAAAGCTCTGCAAGACCTCCGATGAAGGCAGAGAGTTTATCGTGAAGGTAATAAAAGAGGGCGACCATTTCTGCTTTGTCCCTGTTTTTGTCAGGAGTACGCATCAGGTGAGTTCCATAGCTGCTGAGGATTCGATTCTTGTCACAATACCTGCAGATGTCTTCAGAAAAGTACTTGCGAAGAATATAGGCCCTATGGGAATCCGGATAATTGAAA
>CAKKPH010000045.1 GCA_919901585.1 Thermodesulfovibrionales bacterium
ATATCCTATCCCTCTCTTTCGGCAATGGGGCTTTTAATTATATTTTCTGTTGGGGCGTGCTGATGCATATCCCGGATGTAGAAAAGGCTATAGCTGAACTCGCCCGCGTTTTGAAACCTGGCGGAATGCTGATTATTGAAGAAGGCAATATGAATTCATTGCAGTCTATAGTGCTTAGTATTATTAGGTTATTGACCGGCATGAAGAAGGCTGAATTTAAGAGGACATCATGCGGCATAGAACGCTGGAAGAATACCCCATCGGGCCCCCTTTTTGTGAGGCAGGCTAATATAGGATGGCTGATAAAAACATTCGAGAAGGAAGGCCTATTTGTCAGAAAGCGTATAGCCGCGGAGTTTACAGAACTATACAGAAAGGTTCCGTTTTATTTTATTGAAAGACTAATTCACTTCTTTAATAGATTCTGGTTCAGATACTTAAATATTCCATATCCTGCATGCGAAAACATTTTAATCTTTCAAAAAATCAAGTAAGGTTATATTCGGGTCAGGCGTATCTATGAGAATATGCCGAACAACAGCCATGTAAGAGCGGCGCCCATAATACCTCCAAGGATGACCTCCCATGTATTGTGGATGCCGGACGCTATCCTGCTCGAGGCGACGAATGAGGCGAGGACAAAGCAAAGGACAGAAACAGTAACGCTGCCTGTCAGGTATGTGACTGTGACCCATATTGAAAAGGCGAGGGCAGAGTGGCCGCTCGGCATGCCTCCGCTCAGGGGCGTTCCCTTGCCGAAATAGGACTTTGATATTACAACGAGTATAAGGACGAGTATGAGTGCGGCAATAGCAACTTCCTCTATCGAGTGCTTGGCTATATGAAAGCCTTCTTTAAGGGCTTTAGAGATTGGGGGGGCAAGGACTATATACCCTATTATTGCTGCACCAAAAGCCGTTATGAGCACTGCGCCTGCGGCGACGTCCTTTGCGATCTTTGCCTTATGATGGTGTCCCGGTGACAGCAGGTCGACTACTGCCTCGATGGAGGTATTAAGAAATTCGGCGAGCAGGACAGTGATGACAGTGAGTGATATAATCAGGAAATCGGTCTTTGATATGCCGAGGACATAGCTGATTATCAGGACAAATGCTGCAGAAAAGAGGTGGTATCTGACATGCCTCTGGTTCCTTGCAGCATGCAGTACCCCTTCGATTGCGAAATTGGTGCTCTTAATCCATTTTTTCAAGGGCATGGCCGAGTTCTCTCTCTATCCTGCTCATCTTCCTTTTTTTATACTCTCCTTTTTCATGGTCATAACCGAGGAGGTGGAGGAAGCCGTGCACCAGGAGACGCCTCACCTCTCCGTAGAGAGTACAGCCTGCCTCCTCAGCCTGCCGCTCTGCAGCAGGAAGGCTTATTATTATATCACCGATAAGCGTCTCCTGCTCCTCCTTTAATATCTCCTTAAGGCTGTTGAAGACAGGGAAGGAGAGCACATCAGTGGTCCTGTTTATCCCCCGGTAGGAATGGTTCATGGTCTTCATACGCCTGTCATTGATGAGGAGTACGCCGAGCTCAGTTTTTTTGAGATTGAAAACCTTGAGCAGGCAGAGAGAGTCTCTTTTCAGCCTCTGCAGGCTTATCTTTCTCTGTCTTTGCAGGTTCCTTGTATGGACTTTCATATAGGTGGTCTGATATGCCTCTCTCTCTATCTTTTGATGAAGTTTTTTTATTTTCGTCTCCAAAATCAAATCCGGGATATTCGATCCTCTTGTGCAGTATGCCTGTCAGGATGTACGAGAAGTGTTTTTTTATCTCATATATGTCTTTCAGTGTCAGCTCACATTCATCAAGCTGCCCCTCCAGGAATATGTGGTTAATTATCCTGTCTATAAGCGAACTTATCCTCGTGGGTGTGGGGTCTGAAAGGACCCTTGACGCAGCCTCAACTGCATCAGCCATCATGACAAGGGCAGCGATCCTGGTCTGAGGTTTCGGGCCGTGGTATCTGTACTCCTCTTCAGGGGGCTGGCTGCCTATATCAATGTCCTTTGCCTTATGGTAGAAAAATGTTATAAGGCATGTGCCGTGGTGCTGTTGTATGATGTCTGTAATTGCCTGCGGGAGCTTATGCTGGATAGCGAGTTCAACGCCCTCTTTTACATGGGCCATGATTATCATGCTGCTCAGGTGCGGAGTCAGCTTCTCGTGCTTGCTTATGACTGCACTCTGGTTCTCTACAAAGTATTCAGGCATCTTTATCTTGCCGATGTCATGGTAATAGGCGCTCACCCTCGCCAGGAGCGGATTCACGCCTATCGCCTCAGCTGCCGACTCAACGAGGTTGCCGACGATTACACTGTGGTGGTATGTGCCCGGAGCGGATATCATGAGGTTTTTCATGAGCGGCTGGTTCAGGTCGAGCAGCTCAAGCAGGCTGATGTCGGTCGAGATATTGAATATGTATTCAAGTATAGGCAGTATCAGCGAGACGGTGGCTGTAACGATAAGGCCTGAGGAGGCTGCGAATATAAGCGCAGAGACAGCCTTCATGGTAAAGAGTTCGCCCAGAAAGAGCAGGAGGATTATTGTTGTGACAAGGTTTGCAATTATGACATAGAGGCCGCCTTTTATCAGGGCAGTGCGTTTCTTGCACCTGATAACGCTGAAGGCAGCGGTCAGGCTGCCGATAAAGGCGTATATAGGGAAGACGGCATCATTCAGCCATAGCCCGGAAAGCAGGCTCACTATGAAGGAAAAGAATATTGCAGTATGGAAGTCAAAGAGCAGGGCGATGAGCATTGCGCCTGCAGGTATCGGCACCCCAAAGACCACTGCGTCAGCCGAAAGCGTCCCTATGCCTTTTGCGAGGTTTAGAAGAATAAAGTACGCCAGTCTCCCCAGCAATATAGTGCTCACGATCATGATGCCGAGCAGCACCAGCATGCTGTGCTTCTTCATATACTGGGGCTTGTATCTCAGAATGTCCCTGTAGAGGATTACGAGCAGGAGGCTTGCGATGAGAAAGCTCCCGACGAAGGGCTCGAATCCGACCCTGTTCTGTATAACGATCGCCGAGAGCAGGCCAAAGGCAACGATGATGAAATACTTTTTTGCCTCTGTTATCTCAGGCTTCTGTTTTTGTACTGTCAGTGCTCCGTTTTTCATGCCTTTCATAAGCCCTTACAATCTCCTGAACGAGCCTGTGCCTTACGACGTCCCTCTCCGTGAAATAGACGAATTGGATGCCTTCGATATTCCTAAGCACGTTTTCTATCTCGATAAGCCCTGATGCCTTTCCGGACGGCAGGTCTATCTGTGAGGTGTCCCCTGTTATTACAGTCTTTGAGCTGAAGCCGAGCCTCGTGAGGTACATCTTCATCTGTTCTGAGGTGGTATTCTGGGCCTCGTCGAGTATGATGAAGGAATCATTAAGCGTCCTCCCCCGCATGAAGGCGAGTGGCGCTATCTCAATTACTCCCTTTTCGATGAGTTTTGCTGCCTTCTCAGCCTCTATCATATCGAACAGGGCGTCATAGAGAGGCCTCAGATAGGGGTTCACCTTCTCATACATATCGCCCGGGAGGAAGCCCAGTCTCTCCCCGGCCTCAACTGCCGGTCTTGCGAGGACTATCCTGCTCACCTGTTTTTTTATCAGGGCATTCACCGCCATGGCCATCGCAAGGTATGTCTTTCCTGTGCCTGCAGGCCCTATGCCTATGACCATATCGTTTGCCCTTATGGCATCAATATAGTCCTTCTGGGTTTCGGTCTTGGGTATGATGAATCTCTTTTTTGAGGAGATTGGAATGTTATTCAGGATGAGGTCTCTGAGTGAAACCTCGCTGCCTGAAGATACGGACTTTATAGCGAAGTGGATGTCCTCAGGCCGGAGCTGGTAGCCCTCAGCGCTAAGGGAGCGCAGTTCGTTAATAAGGTTCCCGGCCTTTTTCGCAAGAGGCTCTTCTCCCTGTATGAAAATCTTGTTTCCGCGAGTGCTTATTGTGACGCCGAAGGACTCTTCCAGTACCTTGAGGTTTTTGCTTAATCCGCCATAAATGAGTGGGAGTTCTTTTTCTTCGTCAAGCTCTATATGGGTTGTAACCGTAAATGGCTCCTTATTAATTCCTGACTGTCACAAAGGCGTCGAGGCCTTCGGTTACCCTGAATTTAAGGGCAAAGACCTCTGCATCCTTCCTCTTGACAAATTCCCCTACAGTTACCTTGTGTAGAAGGATATTGTTAGTAGTGACCTTTTTGACCAACGCCCTGTACCCTTTGTCCTCGAGCCTGAGCGCCAGTTTCTCTGCCTCTTTCTGGTTTTTGAAGGCACCAACTTGGACTGTAAAGGTTTCGGATGCAGCGCCCTGTGCCTCAGTCTCCTTCTGGGTCGGCTGATCCGGCTTTGCTTTTTCAGTATACTTTGTGCCTGAGGATTTAGTCTCTTTTCTGACCGTCTGCTTTGAGGTTACAGCCTTTTTCTTTTTCGGGACAGAGGCAGGCTGCTCTTCCTCAACCGGTTCCTCTTCTGAAGGTGTTGATACAGAGCCCTTACGCCTCATAGACTGTGAGGTCTCGGCATCTTCTTCAGTCGAGTATCTCTGTGCAGTCTCCTTAGGCTTCTGTGTCTGTTTCTTTGTCTCTGAGGGTGCAACATAGGAAGGTGGTATCTTTTTGCCGACAAAATAGCCGAATACAAAACCGCCGATAAGGATAGTGACGGCAACAACTGCAAATATTGCCCTGCCAGAGATACCGCCGATCTTCCTGTCCTCAGAATACCTCATAGAATAAGCATAGCATCTCCATAGGAAAAAAATCTATATCCCATGGATACTGCAGACTCATATGTTTTCATCAGCCGTTCCCTGTTGCAGAACGCTGAGGTGAGCATCATAGGTGTGGACCCCGGAAGATGGAAATTGGTTATCAGGGAATCAACAGCCCTGAACTCATAGCCGGGGTATATGAAGATGTCGGTAAAGCCGCGTATTTTTTTGAATGCGGAATGCGGAGTGCAGAGTGCGGAATTATTTTCAATATTTCCTGCCCCCTGATTATTGTCGTCTGACCCCTGACCCCTCAGCCCTGACCCCTGGCTTTCTTTATATCTTCCGCTCAAATATCCCTCTATAGCCCTTGTTGTGGTGGTGCCTGCTGCAAGCACCCTTTTGCCTAAGGCCTTTGCCTCCATGATTGTGTCGATTGTCTCTTTGTCCATCTCGAAATATTCAGCATCCATAGAGTGTTCTCTAATGTCCTCAACTGTTACAGGTTTAAAGGTGCCTCTGCCTATATGGAGCGTGATGAAACGCACTGATACGCCCCTTCCCCTGATATTATGCATCAGTTCATCTGTAAAATGAAGCCCTGCAGTAGGAGCAGCGATAGACCCGGCATCCTCAGCATACACGGTCTGATACCACTCCCGGTCCTCCTCCAGAGGCCTTCTCTTAATGTATGGAGGCAGCGGCATCTGCCCTAACCTGAATACTGACTCCATTATACCATTATTGCCGGAGGTGTCATAGGATCTCATAAATTTTATTGCCCGCTTGCCAGAGCCATTTGTTGGAGGTATCTCGCCTGACAGCTCATCATTGAAGTACACCATCCCGGAGTACCTCTCCCTTGACAGTATTTCCCATGTCTCAGGCTCAAGCTCCCTCACGAGGAGTATCTCTATCTTTCCGCCTGTGTTTTTTTCCCCTGTTAGCCTTGCAGGCAGGACCCTTGTATTGTTCAGAAGGAGCAGGTCGCCTTCCTCCAGATATTCAGGAAGGTTGTGAAAGATCCTGTGCTCAAGAGTGCCGTTTTTATGGAGGACAAGAAGCCTGCAACCATCTCTGGGGACAACAGGTTTAGTTGCTATGAGAGACTCAGGGAGGTCAAAACTGAAATCAGTCACCTTCATACAGTTTTATCTCAGTGCCCGGATAAAAGAATGAGAGGATCTCCCTGTAGTTCTTGCGTTCCCTCGCCATCTGGAGGGCGCTCCACTGGCAGAGGCCGACTCCATGTCCATAACCCTTCCCTCCGAAGACTATTGAATTACCATTCATCTCGATTGTGAAATTCGTGCTCGGGAGCCTTGACCATCCGAGCATCTTCCTGAACTCATTTGATTTGATGATAGTGGTGCCGGCAGCTGACTGAACGGACAATTCCTTTGCCCGGCCTGTTGAGGTGCGGGAATTTATCGAAATATTCTTTATGCCCCTGAGGTTTGTGGCCTTTTCGATCTCCTCAAGGGGTATCTTCCTCTCCCAGACCGAATATGGTGAAAGCTCACACGAGGATGCCACAGGTTTAAGGTACGGATAGCCCTTACCGAACACGTCCTCAGGGTTTTCTGTCAGGCCGCCGCATGTTGAGTGGTAAAAAGCCTCTATAGGACTTCCATTGTAGGTCAGCACCTCTCCTGCTGTGCGGAGCACTGCGTATGATATCTGGGGGTTTGAATTTATACCCTTATATGCCTGATGGAGCACTGAAGATGTGAGGTGGAAATGTGCATTGCCGTTTGCAAGTTTTTTGTACAAGGCATATGTCCTCGAAATTACAGCCTGAGCCTTTAATGCCTCCATGTCCCAGCTTGTCCCTACCTCAGCAGCGACAACGCTCTCAATATAGTCTTCCAGAGAGAGCTCGTTTATAAGATACAGGCCGTTCTCGCCCTTCCAAACCTCTATATTCCCGACATAATGAAGGTTATTGAAGAGCAGGTCGCCCTTGAGATTGCCCATCTTTACTATCTTTTCGTCTTTCTGCGGTATGGGGCTGTAGCTGTCCTCAAGTATAAGCACCTTTATCCTCACAGACGAGACGGATGCAGAGACAGCAGAAGGAACGGCGAGAGTCACGGAGATGACCATCGCAGCAAAAAAAATGAATATTGCTGAAAAATTAATAGCCGAAGCCCTGCAAAACTTTCTATCTTCCGAAATTAAAGGACTGACCATATCACCTTCTTCCTATAAGCCAGAGTATTAAAGAGATTACAATGCTGAGCAGTATGCTTGTGGCAAGCGGGAAATAGAACGTGAAATTCTTTTTCTGAATAATGATGTCGCCCGGCAGTCTGCCTATCCACGGCAGCCTGCCTGAGAATAGGAACAACGTCCCGATTATCAGCAGTGCAATGCCGGTAATTATTAATAGTCTGCCTATTCCCTGAAAGTTTTCCATCACTATTTACTTTTATCCTTGACCGTTGCTACTTGCCCCTTCTAATTTCGCTTGAATCCTTGAATCCTCGAACCCTTGACCCCTGTTTTTTCCCTCATCCCTTTCAGTCTTTGAATATATGCATGCGCAGTATTTCTGCCTGTATAGTCCGAGGTCTCTTGAGAGGCCGATGCTGCCCCTGTAACCTTCCCTGAAGTCCTTTGCAAAAAACGGGATAGAGTGTTTTTTGCCGATTGCCTCGCCGATGTCCGTTATCATGTCAAACTTCTGGTAGGGGCTTACGAGCATGGATGTCGTAAAGCCGTCGAGGCCCATTTTTTTTGCCGCCCTTGCGGTCTCCTCAAGCCTCATGGCATAACAGCGCGCGCAGCGGTTGTTATCCGGGTCGCCTATCTCTCTGATAAAGTTATCTTCCCCGTATTCGTCTATGTATTCGATATCAAGCCCCCATAAATTTTCGAGCCTCCCGAGTGATGCGAGCCTATGCTGGTATTCGGGAAGCGGATGTATATTCGGATTGTACCAAAACCCCTTAACGTCAATACCCCTCTGCATGAGGTCCTGAAGCGGGTAGAGGCTGCAGTTCGAGCAGCAGATATGCATAAGCAGTTTCATAACTGTATTTTAACAAAAAACAGCAGGCTTTCAACATAAAAAGCTATCAGCGGTCAGCGGTCAGCAGTCAGCGGCAGCAGAGAGAGAAAATTATTCACCCTACTGTTTACTACCCAACCGATATTTTGTGAAATAATAAAAATATCGGGAACCCTTATAAAAAGAGCCTTTTCTGGGATGTAGACAGTAAGAAACTCTCAAAAGAAAACGACTGGTTTTTTATAATTGAGAGGATTTTGGAATTTGGCGATATAGACGATTTTTTCTGGATGCAGGAGGCCTTTCCGGCAGAAAAGATTAGAGATACCGTCCAAAACAGCAGGGTCCTTTCAGCCAGAATACAGAGATTACGGTTTTGCTGGAGACACGAACGAGGCTGATTTAAGTGGTTACATCATACAGCTTAATGATGTAAGATGTATTAAGAAGGAAGGCGCGGCTAATGGAAGGCTTAAAACACAGGACACAAATATCGCTTGAAGACTGGCAGTATCAGTTATTGCTTGAAATATCACGGAAGACCAGGAAGAGTCTTTCGGGAATTATAAGAGAGCTTATAACGAAAGGATTTGAAAAACAGAGGGATAACCGGAGAAACTCCGACCCCCCTTTTTTCCCTCATAGGAATAGGTTCCGGAGATGGCTCTCCGGTGGCGCGCCGGCATGATGATATCCTCCTTATGCCTTAATTCATCAGCAGTTGCGGTGAATTCCATTTTGCCGGCCATTGCCTTTATTTTCTCTTTTTTCCTGGTCCGTATCTCATCCGTGATGGCTTTAATAACAGCCTCTGTCTTGCTTTTTGCTTTAACCTCTGTCATAAGTTCATCCACTAATTGTCCTGGCAAAGTTATGGTTGTTGAGGGGAGATAAGGCTTTCAGCCGTCTATAAATAACTATTTTACTTTGTTTATAAAGTCTTTGGCGGCCTTCAAAGCGTCTTTGACGGTATCTACATGCGTTAGCAGGCCCCTGTAATAACCGGCAATATGCAGTTCTTTGTAAATTGCGTCAAACTCTTTAGTCAATTTGCCGTTATGGATTGATATATGTTTCTGCAGTGCCTTCTGGTACTCTTCTGTCTTTTTAGGCAGTTCTTTTTGACTGAGGCCTTTTTTAATAAGATATTCGTCAACAGCTTTCAACACGCCGAGATAAGCCACGCCGCAGGCAGACTTAACATATTTTTCATCAGCGTACCTGTTGCCTTCAATCAGAGACTTGCTTAACAAATCCTTTGCGTTTTCGAGATATCTGATTGGTTCTTTCACGGATTCATTATAACATATTAAGGTTCTTTCGCAAAAAAGTTAAAAAGAAGCTGTTTTCAATTTAGACATGAAAGAGTCAAAAAAACAGTAGACGTTGTCTGAGAAACAGCTTAGAGGGGTGACAGGGATGGAAAAACAGCCGTACTTTGTCTTCAGCCTGAACAGGGAACTATTTGCCATTGCGGCAAGCGTGGAACGCGAGATGTGAGGAAAGACGAAATTAGATGTCAGGTCTTTAGCTTTTTTAAAAGTTTTTCACTGTCTTTTTTATGGGTAATGGCGAGGATAACAACGTCATGAGAAAGGATTCGATAATAGGCTCTGAAATTGCCGCTGCGCATGCGATAGAGTGGTGGATTGTAACCGGTCAGCTTTTTGATTCTGCTTTTGCCAAGGGGGAGAGCGGGAAGATAGGAGTGGAGCTAAGTTCGTAGTTCGTAGTTCGGAGACGAGTAAAAGAGAGGCATGATAGCTGAGAGCTACTACACCTCAACCGCCTCTCCCTTAAACGGCAGATGGGTCCTGAAACCATACCTCTCTCTAACAGCCTCGGAAAACTTCAGGGAGGTCTCCTCTTCTCCGTGGACGATAAAGACCTCGGGGCTGTTCTTGAAGGCTGAAAGCCATTCGAGCAGCTCCTTCCGGTCGGCATGCGCAGAGAAGCCTCCGATGGTATATATGCCGGCCTCTACGACTATCTCCTCGCCGAAGATGCGGACGCTTTTTGCACCGTCAACGATCCTCCTGCCGAGCGTGCCCTTTGCCTGAAATCCGACGAATATAACGCTGCATTCGGGCCTCCAGAGGTTGTGCTTGAGGTGATGCCCTATCCTGCCGCCCTCGCACATGCCGCTTCCTGCGATTATTATTGCGCCTGATTTGATCTTGTTCAGCGCCCTCGATTCTTCAACAGAATTTGTGAACCTGAGGAGGATGGCATCCTTTGCAGCCTTGTTATTCAGTATCCTCCTTGCCTCTTCATCAAAGCATTCAGGATGTGCAAGATACGTCTTTGTCGCCTCTTCAGCAAGCGGGCTGTCTATATAAACGTTTATCTTGTATAGCCTTCCCTCACGCACAAGCCGGTTGAGTATGTAAAGGAGGTCCTGAGTCCTTCCTATTGCGAAGGAAGGGATAATGACATTGCCTCCTCTTTTGAAGGTTGTCTTTATCGCCCCTATAAGCTCATTGA
Organism: Thermodesulfovibrionales bacterium; assembly: GCA_919901585.1. Classification (GTDB taxonomy): domain Bacteria; phylum Nitrospirota; class Thermodesulfovibrionia; order Thermodesulfovibrionales; family UBA9159; genus CAKKPH01. The sequence goes on from CAKKPH010000045.1 coordinate 10,231, forward strand.
TGGTCTCATCTATATCTTTGTGCAGCCTGTTGCCGTAGGTGGATTCCATTACGATATAGTCGGCATGGGTTGCGGGGTCAGGGTCATTTATTATGGGGTTGCCTTTTTTGCCGATGTCACCGGAAAAAACAATCTTCTTTTCGCATGGGCTGTCCTGAAACCACAAATCGAGACTGCCTGAGCCGAGTATATGGCCTGCGTCAAGAAAACGGTACTTTAATCCCCTTCCGGTATGGACTGTCTTCCCGTAGGGAACCCTCTCAAAAAGGGGAATGACTGACCGGACATCGTCAACTGTATAGAGGGGAGGAAGGGGTTCTTTTCCTGCCCTAACTGCCTTTTTAGCCTGCCAGGCTGCATCGCTCTCCTGTATCTGTGCGGAGTCATACAGCATAAGCTCGATCAGGTCAGCGGTTGCCGGTGTTGTTACAATCTTTACCCTGAACCCCTCCCTTAC
>CAKKPH010000046.1 GCA_919901585.1 Thermodesulfovibrionales bacterium
CATATTGATATGATCTTAAGGGGCGCTGCGCTGCCGCAGCCAAAGCTGCTTGCACTCCTGCTCAACCTCGAGCTAAAGGGAGTAGTCAGGCAGGCAGAAGGCAAGAGGTTTTATCTTGCACAATAGGATTTTCAAGGAGTAGGTATATGGCAAGGAGATTTGGTCCGGAATCAAAAAATGACCTCTTTTATCTCGAGGAAGAGGAGCTTGATGCCATGAAGACATTACTTGCGTATCTGCTTATGGAGAATACCCCCCTTGACAAGGATGATATATACACGTATATATTTGGTGAAGGGAAAAAGATTCTCTGGCAATAAAAGTACCTCATTCAGAATAGAATAGGAATCGCTTAATCCGGAAATCAGGAGGCTGTCTGTGAAATCTCTCGTTATAGTCGAATCACCGGCAAAGGCAAACACCATAAATAAATTCCTCGGGAAAGGCTTCTCGGTCAAGGCATCAATAGGCCACATAAAAGACCTGCCGAAAAAGGAGCTCGGGGTTGATGTCGTGAAAAATTTTGAACCGAGCTATGTTGTGATACCCGGAAAAGAGAAGGTAATCCGGGAGCTCAAAAAGGCAGCAAAGGAAGCCGACAAGATATACCTTGCCCCGGACCCTGACAGGGAGGGCGAGGCTATAGCCTGGCATATCGCGACCGAGATATCAGGCTCAAAAACAAAGGCCTCAGACAGCAGGATATACCGTGTCACCTTTAACGAGATAACAGAAAGGGCTGTACTCGAGGCCTTCAAGAACCCCGGAAGGATCGACATGAGCAGGGTCGATGCACAGCAGGCCAGAAGGATCATGGACAGGCTTGTAGGTTACGGTCTTAGCCCATTCCTCTGGAAAAAGGTCAGGCGCGGGTTGAGTGCAGGCAGGGTGCAGTCAGTTGCCGTAAAGCTTATAGTCGACAGGGAAAGGGCAATCGAGTCTTTTATAAAAGAGGAATACTGGAATACCAACCTGCAGCTTGAAGGTTCTCTGCCGCCCCAATTCAGGGCGAGGCTGAATAAATACAACGGCTCAGCTGTCATAGACCGCGATTCTGGAGAAGGCAGACGCTTCCTGATAAGCAACTCTGAAGATGCAGAGAAGATTGCGAAGGAACTTAACAGCAGGCCCCTGCTTCTCACAAAGGTCGACAAAAAGGAGAGGAAGAGGTCGCCCTATCCTCCTTTCACTACAAGCACACTCCAGCAGGAGGCAGCAAGAAAACTGAGATTCACCGCAAAGAGGACTATGATGCTGGCTCAGCAGCTCTATGAGGGGATTGAACTCGGCAAAGAAGGCTCTGTAGGATTGATTTCATACATGAGGACTGATTCTGTGCGGGTCTCTCCTGAGGCGCAGCAGTCTGCAAGGGAGCAAATAGAAAAAAAGTACGGTAAGGAGTATCTGCCTGAAAAACCTCCTATATATAAGAGCAGGGCCGGAGCTCAGGAGGCGCATGAGTCTATAAGGCCGACTTACATCAACAGGCATCCTGAGACCCTGAAGCAGTTCCTCCAAAAAGACCAGTACAACCTCTACACCCTGATATGGAACAGGTTTATAGCAAGCCAGATGTCGCCTGCAAGGCTCGACCAGACAACGTTCATTATAGATGACCCTCAAAAGACGTTTGAGGTCAGGGCAAGCGGGACTGTCCTGAGGTTCGACGGCTTCATGGCCCTTTATACAGAGGGCAAAGACGAGATTGAGGAAGAGGAAGGCGGCATACTCCCGCCTTTAAAGGCAGGTGAAGACCTTAAGATCATTGAGATAAAACCGACCCAGCACTTTACACAACCCCCGCCCCGATATTCAGAGGCGACACTTGTAAAGGCGCTCGAGGAAAACGGCATCGGCAGGCCGAGCACATACGCAGCAATCCTCTCTACAATACAGGACCGGAAATATGTCCATAAAGAGGACGTGAGGTTTAGCCCTACAGAATTGGGAGTGCTGGTCAATGACCTGCTCGTTGACAAATTCCCTGAGCTTATAGACATCAGTTTCACGGCAAAGATGGAAGAGGAACTCGACCTCATAGAAGAAGGGAAGATGAAGTGGGTTGAAGTCATGAACGACTTCTACACTCCTTTTGACAAGGACCTCAAGGCTGCCTCAAACGACAATGCGCGCGTCAAACCGGCTGACATACCCACAGAAGAGGTCTGTGAAAAATGCAACTCTCCGATGGTCATAAAATGGGGCAGACACGGCAGGTTTATGGCATGCTCCGGCTATCCTGAATGCAAGAACACAAGGCCCCTTAACGGTGAAGGCACGGAAACAAGCGTGCAGGAGACCACTGATGAGAAATGCAGTTCCTGCGGCTCTCCGATGGTCCTGAAGTCCGGGAGGTTCGGCAAGTTCCTTGCGTGCTCAAAATACCCTGAATGCAAGAATACAAAGCCGCTTCCGACCGGCGTGAAATGCCCGGAAGACAACGGCAATATCGTAGAGAGACGGACGAAAAAGGGCAAGCCCTTCTGGAGCTGCAGCAACTACCCCGAATGCAAATTCGCAACGTGGTTCAAGCCTGTTCCCCGGAAATGTCCAGGGTGCGGCACAGAGTTCCTGCTCGAAAAGAGGGACAAGGAAGGCAATACACTCCTCCAATGCATAAGAAAGGAGTGTGGACATAGCGAGGCTGTAAACGTTATGCAAAAAAAGGAAGCCGGGAATGAATGAAAGGTACTGAGGCATTTATTCCTGCTGCCCTGCTTCCATCTCTGTTCATTATATTAATAGTTGCAGCGCTATCCCTGAAGTGAGACCCATAATAATAGGAATCGGCGGCGCCCACAGCGGCTCAGGCAAGACTGCATGCGCATCTTCCCTTATACAAAACCTCAGGAACTGGGGGGCAATAAAATACACAAAGACCGCGATATATTCATCCGTAACTGAAGATATCGACATACTCTCAAAAGAAAACAAAGACACCAAAAGACTGCTCGATGCCGGAGCAGAAAAGGTGGTCTGGGTCCAGTCCCCTCCTGACAAGCTCTCTGATGTATTGCCCTTGGCGACGGAAAGGCTTGCAGGCTTTAGGGGAATAATTGTTGAGGGCAACAGCGCAATTGAGTTTTTAAACCCTGATATTATAATATTTATGTTCGGGAAGGACCCTAAAAGGATAAAGGAGAGTTCGAAGAAGATACTCGGGATGTCTGATGTCGTCTTTCTTGACGGAGAGCCTCCGGCAGACATCGGGACCGGCAGAAATGTTAAACTATTTTCAAGGTCTTTTGTGAACAGCAGTGAATTCATTGCCTGTATAGAAAGGATGATAGAGAAGATGGAGATAAAAGAGAGATTAAAAACGGTTATCTTGGAAAAGGCTATAAACGGAAAACTCCCATGCCCTGTAGCGAGGAGGACCGCCGAGGAGATGGCTGTTTCTTACAAAGAGGTCGGAGACGCTGCAGATGAGCTTAAGATTAAAATAGCAGACTGTGAGCTTGGCTGTTTTTAATGGGCGTACTGCTGTTTGAACTCAGCCTGACCTTTTATTTTGCAGCCACTATTGCGAGTGTCATAGAGCTCTTTAAAGGGTCGAAAGCTACATCAAGATTCATCCTTGTATTTGCTGTTGCAGGTTTTGTCATGCATACAGCAAATATAGTCGTGAGATACATATCTTCAGGGAACCTCCCGATCACAAGCCTCCACGAGGCTTCTTCCTTTTACTCCTGGTGTATTGTGCTCCTCTTCTTCTATCTCGAATACAGGTACAAGCTCGACCTTCTCGGCCCCTTCACAATGCCTATCGTGTTCATCCTCATGTTGTCTTCATCTGTGCTTCCAAGGGAGATAAGGCCACTGAGCCCCATTTTACAGAGCTACTGGCTCGGTATACATACCCTCCTCGCCTTTGTCGGCAATGCAGCCTTTGCAATGGCCTTCGGCATAGGCATCATGTACCTGATTCAGGAACACAACCTCAAGTCCAAACACCTCGGGGGGCTCTTTCAGCGGCTGCCGAGTCTCCAGATACTCGATGAGGTCAACTACAAACTGATAACACTCGGGTTCCCTCTACTCACGCTCGCGATCATCACAGGAGCCTTGTGGGCAGAGAGTGTATGGGGTACCTTCTGGCGGTGGGACCCCAAGGAGGTCTGGTCCCTCATAACATGGTTCATCTATGCCCTTGTCCTCCATGCAAGGCTGACAGCGAGATGGCGTGGCAGGAGGGCAGCGATACTTTCGATAATAGGGTTCATCAGCGTGATTTTTACATTCTTTGGTGTAAATCTGCTGTTGAAGAGTCTGCATGTTTTTGTATGAAAATCCTTGTAATTGGTCTAAATCATAAGACTGCTGATGTTGAGGTCAGGGAAAAAATCGCCTTTAATGGGCAGAAACTCGAAGAGGGCCTGCTCAGGATCAGGGAACTCCCGGGCGTGGATGAAGCAGTAATACTTTCCACCTGCAACAGGGTCGAGATATACTCCGATGTCAAAGACCCTGAACAGGCATCGGACAGTATAATATCCTTTCTCTCGGATTTTCACGGCATAGATAAAGGGGTTATAAAAAATGCCCTTTATACATTTTCAGACAACGATGCTGTAATACATCTCTTCAGGGTAGCCTCGAGCCTCGATTCTATGGTCGTTGGAGAACCCCAGATACTCGGCCAGATAAAGGACGCATTCGAGTTCGCACTCCAGAAAAAAACTACAGGCATACTTCTTAACAGGCTGATGAAAAAGGCTATATCAGTTGCAAAGAGGGTGAGGACAGAGACCAGGATCGCCGAGAACGCAGTCTCAATAAGCTTTGCTGCTGCAGAGCTTGCCAGAAAGATATTCACAGACCTCTGGGAGATGTCATTCATGCTCCTCGGAGCAGGAGAGATGGCTGAACTTGCTGCAAAGCATATGATGAGCTTCGGCATAAAAGAGGTGATAGTCGTCAACAGGACATACGAGCGCGGATGCGAGCTCGCAAAGGAATTCGACGGGAGGGCAGCGAGGTTCGAAGACCTGATGAAGGAGATGGTGCATACAGACATAATCATATGCTCGACAGGCGCATCCTCCTATGTCCTTAAGAAAGACGATATGATCAGGATAATGAAAGAGCGAAAGCAGAAGCCTGTATTTATAATCGACATATCTGTCCCGCGCAATATAGACCCAGAGATAAACGACCTCGACAATGTCTACCTTTACGACATTGACGACCTTCATGGAGTTGTTGACGCAAATATCCTTGAACGGAAAAAAGAGGCTGAAAAGGCAGACCTGATTATACAGGAAGAGATCGAGGGCTTCAAAAAATGGCTGAATTCACTCGATTCTGTTCCTACAATCGTAGCCATCAGAGAGAAGGCAGAGGCTATTAAAAGAGATGAGCTCGAAAGGCTTACCAACAGGTTCCCTGACCTCGGGGAGAAAGAGCGTAAGGCGATTGAATACATGGCATCCGCAATTGTGAACAAGCTCATCCACCCTCCTACAATTGCATTGAAGGAAGACAGCGAAGACAAGGAAATCCTCATCGCTACAATAAAAAAACTCTATGGGATAAACGGGGATGAAGAATAAACTCGTCATAGGGACACGTGGCAGCAAACTCGCGCTCTGGCAGGCGGAGTGGATAAAATCGCAACTGCAAAGCCTGTATCCTGATTTGCAGGTTGATCTTAACAAGATCAAGACGACCGGCGACAAGATATTGGATGTGCCTCTCGCAAAGGTAGGAGGCAAAGGGCTTTTTGTAAAAGAAATTGAAGAGGCGCTTCTGAAAGGCGAAGCGGATATCGCTGTCCACAGCATGAAGGATGTGCCTACGGATTTTCCTGAAGGGCTTCACCTGCCTGTGATAACAAAGAGGGAAGACCCGAGGGATGCGTTTATTTCACGAATTTCAAATTTCAAATTTCAAATTTCAAATTTCAAGGAACTGCCTAATTGCGCCACTGTCGGGACGAGCAGTCTGAGGCGGTCATGCCAGTTACTGAGCATCAGGCCGGACTTAAGGATAGAGCAGTTGAGGGGAAACATTGATACAAGGTTTAGAAAACTCGATGAGGGGCAGTTTGATGCGATAATCCTTGCTGCTGCAGGAGTAATAAGGCTTGGGTGGGCGGATAGAATTACTGAGACGCTTACCCCTGACGTCAGCCTGCCTGCAATAGGACAAGGCGCTGTCGGGATCGAATGCAGGACCGGCGACAAGTTTATAAATGACCTTATAGCACCTCTGAATCATTCTGAAACTTTTGTATGTGTAAGAGCAGAGAGGGCGTTTCTTAAAAAACTTGAGGGAGGCT
>CAKKPH010000047.1:0-27154 GCA_919901585.1 Thermodesulfovibrionales bacterium
GAAAAGATTGCTGTCGCAAAGAACAGCATGAACGGCAAATACTTCGACGGCCTGCCGATGTACAGGACCATCGTTGACTGCAAGGAGCAGCCGCTCGACCCTGCGGTCTGGACAGAGTATCCGTTCCAGCTCCATACATGGAAGGATGCGTTCCACACCCAGTCGAGGACGATGAACAATCTCTGGCTTGCCTCGATTAAGCCGCAGAACTATGCAGAGATCAACCCTGCTGATGCCGAGAAGTTGGGTGTAAAGACAGGGGACTGGGTGAAGGTGAAATCGCCCTCGAGTGAACAGCTCGACTCTAACATGTACCAGAACCTCCGGAAACATCTAAAAGAGTTCTATCCAAACTATATAGGGAACGGCTGGTTTAAGTTTCAGGTGCGGACTACCAGCAGGATCAGGCCAGGCCTCTTCTCGATATGCCAGTCGTACGGCAGGTTCGGTGCAGGCGCCCGGAAGTGGTACATGAACAACAGTGAGCAGCCGAGTGACGAGAGGGTAGGCGCAGGCTTCCATATTAACCCGCTCTATATGGCTGATCCTGTGTTGAAGAACGTCGTGCTTATTGACCCCATCGGCGGCGGCACCCAGAGCTTTGGGACCCCCCTCAGGGTTGAGAGAATATAAAAGAGACTGAAAAGAAAGGAGGGATAACATGCCAGAATTAGGAGCATTTGTACAGGATGAGGTTATAGCAGCAAGCCTGAAAAAGCCGGGGCCGAAGCAGCTCACCCTATGGGTTGATCTTGAATACTGCGTCGGCTGCCACGCCTGCACCATGGCATGCAAGGGAGAGAACAACACGCCGGTGGGGGTTGACTTTAACCGTGTGATAGAGGTTGAGGTGGGTGCGTTCACAGACTCAAAGGAGAAGCCGGACCTCAGGGTTTACTTTGTCCCGATGCCATGCATGCATTGAGGGAAGCCGGCCTGTATGGCGGCTTGCCCGGTCGGGGCAATCACAAAGAGAAAAGAGGACGGCATCGTTCTCATAAACAAGGACAAGTGCATCGGCTGCAGGTATTGTGCTTGGGCGTGCCCGTACGGACATCCCCAGTTCAATGCCGAGGCAAAGGTGATGGAGAAATGCACCCTCTGTGTGAATAGGCTCGAAAAAGGACTGAAGCCTGCCTGTGTTGACACCTGTATAGCGAGGACGAGGTTCTTTGGAGAGGTGGACGACCTCACCAAGTTGATAAGGGAAAAGCGGGCAGAGAGGGTATCCCTCGGGTTTATAGGGGGGAAGTCAAGCACGCAGCCTACGGTGATGTACACGAAGTAGAGATCTTTGGTGTTCAGCCGTCAGCATTCGGCATAAGTCTGATTGCAGACGGTTGAACACTGATAACCCTTTGGAGATACAACTATGGGAATTGCTGAGAAAATTGCAGAGAAGATTATTAATACACATCACATGGCTGTAGAAAACAGGCTATGCTCCCGGTTCCTTACTCCAAAGTCCGGGTGTTCTATCTGCGCGGACCACTGCCCTGTAACTGCTATCACAGTCTCTGAAAAGGGCGCCGCAATTCAGGCCGGATGCCTTGACTGCGGGGTCTGCCTCTCTGTATGTCCAAATGGAGCGTTCAGGATTAATGGAAGGGATGACAAAGAAATAATCGAAGAAATAGGCTCAAAGGTCAATGCGCAGCATCCTGTGGAGGGGCAAGGATTAAAAGTTTTTAGTATTACCTGTGAGCATGGAGATGAGGCATCTAACCTTGTATTATCGTGTCTGGGTCGTCTGACTGAGGCGCTGCTCCTCGAGCCGGCTAAGCTTGGAGTCTCAACTATAGAGATACGTCAGCCTTTATGTAAAGAATGTCCTAATAAAAAGGCAGCTCCTCATATTGGCAGGATTATTCAGCAGGCCCGTTATCTTTATGAACTGCTCGGAATTAAAGAAGATTGCATCTCAGTGAGCAGTGTTGAGTTCAGGGAAAACAAAAACTCCGAACTCCGAACTCCGCACTCTGAACTCAGAACCATCTCAAGACGCCAATTCTTCGGCTCTATAAAAAACAAGGCGATTGAGGTCGCTGTTGCAGCGGTTCCCGGCAATGGAGACGGGGGGGATAACGGCAAGCATGAACTATTCAGGGATGCTATACAGAACAAACCCGAGAATGCCAAGAGGGCAATGCTCTTAAGATCTATAGAGGATATTTCAAGGGAAGGCAGGGGCGAAGGAGCAGGTCATCAGGACAAGAGGGCTGGTAATGTTCAGGTGCCTGCTGGAGAGAGCATTATCGCTGAGCTTGAGGTGAGCGCTGACTGCACAGCCTGCGGTGTATGCGTCGCCCTCTGCCCTGCAGGTGCAATAAAGAAAGAGTGGTCAGAAAGCGGTTTTAGGCTGAGCTATATCCCTTCGCTCTGCACCAACTGCGGGGTCTGTAAAGAGGTATGCATGCCTAAGGCTATAAAGATAAAGGGGTCGGCGTCACTCAACATGTTGCTGGAAGAGAAAGAAAGGGAGCTCTTTTCTTCCCTGAAAAAGAGGTGCATCGTCTGCAGGACAGACTTCATCGGTGGTACTTCAGAAATATGCCCCTTGTGCATAAACATCCATAACAAACAGCAGGCAGCGATCAAGAACCTGTTTGCAAAAGGGGGTAGTTGTGAGCGTGCTTGATGCATTAAAGGTGACTGAAGACCGTGAAAAAACTTACAGTTTCCTTTCAGGGCTCTGCCTCAGGCCGCCGTCAGAGGAGATAATTGCGATGCTTCAGGACAAGAGCATACTCGCCCTGTTCCCAGAGGATGACAGCTACGGGAGCTGTTTCAGCGAGATGGCCGGGTTCCTCGCTGCCGCTTCCGGCATAACAAACCTTTCTGATGAACTGACTGCAGAGCATTCGATCCTCTTTGTCCTGCCGTCAAAACATCTCCCTCACGAGGCGGTATTCCTTGACAGTGAGAAAAGGCTTGGCGGAAGGATCACAATCAGTGTCGGCCAATTCTATGAAAAGGCGGGCGCAAACATTCACGATAAATGCATTGATATGCCCGACCATATAGGCATGGAACTGGAGTTTATGGCGTTCCTCTGCAGGGTCGAAAAGGAGATGCGGCTTGCAGGCGACGATGAGGCGCTTAAACGCTGCATCGATCTCGAAAAAACCTTTCTGAATGAGCATTTGCTTAAATGGGTATATGACTGTTGTAATAAGATAAAGGAGAGGACTGCGTTCGGTTTTTACAGGGCGATCGCATGTCTGATAGCGGATTTCATGAAGGCAGAGGAGGAATATATCGCAGACATGTACAGGTCTGTGTGAAAGGGGAAGAGAGATGCGGGACAATCACATGAGATATGGCGTAACGGTTTTTGCCTTTTTTCTGATAACCCTTTTGGGAACGCAGGGTTTTGTGCAGGCTGCGGAACAGGCTGGAAAGAAAAAGGAGTATCCGCACCCCCACACCCTGCACATGGAGGCGAGGAGCGAGAGATCTGCTGATTTTACTAAGGAAGAGATCAGCGACTGGCCCGGCTTTGCAAGGGCGCTCAATGCGAGGCTAAAGGCCCTGCCTTTCAGCACGGAGGCCGTGATCGTAATAAGCAACCTAAAGCCCGATTCCTTGAGCAGTGATGACAAGACTGTCGTGACAGCGGTGATGAACAGACTTCTCTCCGATGAGAAGTTAATGGCCCAGTCGAAAGCCGGCATGACTGATGAGATAAGGAGGCTCGAGGCCGAATACAGGAAGACGAAGAGTCCTCAGGACCTGAAATTCCTGAACAGGGTGGTGCTTAATGCCATTTTCCCGCAGACAGCCCGCATCAGCAAGGTGAAGGAACTGAAGAACATCTCCTGTGGGACCTGCCACGAGACAGAGGAACAGGCGATCAAGGCTCTCCTCAAGGGCAGGGATATCAGCGAAAAGAGCGTGCTCGATTGTTTTGCAAAAGCCTTGGCAGACAAGCGGCTGATGGAGGACTGCATTGAGGAGGCGAATATCCTGAAGAAGGCTAAGATCGAGGACTACGGCCCCTTGAAGAACTTTATTCAGAGGAAAGATACGGATAACGGACTGCCGTTTTTTGTGGCTGTCCACCCTGAAGACCCTTACACCTTCAAGCCGCTTTTAAAGAGGCTCGTATGTCTCGAATGCCATTCTGCTGAGAGGAAGGTAGAGAAGGTCATAAGCCGTGACGGGAAGGTAAAAGAGATACCGATATTCTACGGGGCCGGAAGCGAAAAACAGAGGCGTGATAACTAATGTATGATAAAGACTTATGCGAACTAAAATAAAAAATATCATGATCTTTTTTTTCAGCGGCCTGCTGCTCCCTGCGTTTTATTGCTCGGCTGATGCCGGTGCAGGTGATGCAGGCTCAGTTGCCGGGCAGGAAGAGACCCGGAGTTACATACGAAAGCTCGAACAGCGGGTTTCAGACCTCGAGGGTATTGTGAAAAGGCTGCTGGATGATAAGAAAGCAGGGTCAGCAGTCAGCAGTCAGCAGTCAACAGTTCCTGAAACAGCAGTGGAAGAGAAAAAAGATAAGACTCCGTCAGCAGCAGGAAAGGATGAGTGGGATGAACCGGTAGTTCAGAAGGAGCCTGCCAAGGGCAGGGACGAAGAAGCGCGGAGAAGGCTGACAGAGCTCGAGACCTGGAAGCGGAAGGCCGAGGCCAGGGCTGCAAAGGATGCTGAAGAGACTGCTGAGAGGCCAAAGATCGAGATATCAGGCAAATACAAGCTCCGCCTGAATTCGAGGAGCAACCTGAATCTCGACAACCCCCTCCAGTTCTGGCAGTTTGACAACAAGGCATATTTTGATCAGAGGTTCCAGCTGAAGATCGATGCGGAATACGGCCCTCTCACATCTGTCCTGATACTCGACAAGGGCAACTTTGTATTTGACTGGAAAGAGGGCAGTGAGGGAACCCTTGACCGGTGGTCAGAGTTCCAGACAGTAACGCCTGCGCTTGTCAGGGAACTCTATGTTCAGTATACTGGCAATGTAATAATAAAGGCCGGAAGGCACAGCCTCTTTGTCGGCAACGACGGCATTGTGCTGGAAGGTCCTGTTGATTCTCTCAAGGTCACTTATCCTGTCGGCCAGACCCCCATCGGGAGGGTCTCTGCAACTGCGGCCTATATCGCTGTTGCAGGCGGTTGGCGGAGCTATAACGATTTCAGATACCCTTCAGGGGACAGGAGCGCTGTGCTCGGCATGGCGAACAAACTTGACGGCTGGCTCCTGAGCCTCGACATAAAGCCCAAAAAGGATATCACTATAGAGCCGTATCTCCTTAAGGTATTCGACAGGGGCAGGCCAGGCGACCCTGACCTCAATCTCGACAAGGATTTTGATGCTAACACCCTGCCGCGTGACGGGAGTTTTGAGCCGCTCTGGATAGGAGCAGCCGTCTCGGGTAAAAGCAATAATATTTCTTATAAGGCTGATCTGATTTATATGACAGGAGCCTATACAAACACCCGTGACATAAGCGCATATGCGGTGATGTTAAGGGGTGATTATAAATTCAGACAACTCGGCCCTCTTGAGGAATTTTCCGCAGGTCTTGAGTTCGGTAGGGGCTCGGGCAACTCAGCAGAAGAGAGGGTCTCCGGAACCGGAGATATGAAGGACTTCATTGGCTTATTCCTTTGCAAGGAGCGCAGGAAGTTCGGGAATATTTTCAGTGAGGATTTAAGTGCAGGGTTCTTCTTTGCGGACAGCAATCTTTCGAACGTCACTTTTATGAGGGCAATTGCTGACTTTGAACCTCTAAAAAACCTGAAGACCAATATATCCCTTTCGAGGTTCTGGACAACAGAGAGTGTTTATAAGGGCCGCGGCCCTGTCGGCGACTGGAGCAGGGGCACATCTGCCACCCTTGAAAAAACAAGGGACATTGGGTGGGAGCTTGATGCAAATTTCGATTTTCCGATCTATAAGAGGCTGCGTGGATTTGTCGAACTGGGCTATTTTATTCCCGGTTATGTATATCAGAAGCCGGACGCCAGCAAGGCGGACCCAGCCTCTGAGGTTGTGCTTGGCGCTGAGTTCGAATTTTAGTGCAAGGGTTTTCATTGCAACTTTATGGTTTGCTGCGGTTCTTTGCGGAACCGTTTTTGGAGGAGAAGAAATGTCTGGTAGAGTCGAAATAGTAGCAGAGCCTAAGATAGGCCTTGGACCAATGTGGGTGACCCTTGAGTCTGAGATAAAAGGGATCGGAAGCCCTGCTTCAATAGAGTGGTCATTCGGTGACGGGAGCGGCAGCAATGAGATCGACCCCGGGCCGCACCTCTTTGAGTTCGGGAAATACAGCGTGGTGCTCGAGGTTACTGATGCCAAAGGGAAGAAACACACTGCGAGCGTTACTGTCGACGCCTCTTCACCCGGCTGAGGCGGTTTCTTCTGCGCAGTGCCGCAGTCACCAGATAAGAAAGAAAAATCAGGAGGTATTACAAAGTGATATGGTTTAAAGGGAAAATGCTGATGCTGGGTGTTCTGCTCTACTTCATAATGTTGAATGGCCTTATTCCTGCCTATTCGCAGGAATCGGTCATAAGGGTAACGCAACTCGACGGATCTGTAACAGTGAACGGCAAGCCATTAAGAGAGGGTGATGTAATAAAGAGGGAAGACAGGATTGAGACTAAGGGGAATTCATCTGCAGTCCTTGCATGGTCGAACGGCAGTATAGTCGAGGTCTATCCCGACACTTCTCTTGTTCTGAGGGGGGTTATGTTTGAGGCTGACAGGAAGTTAGAGATGACATTACTTACTCTCGATAAGGGTCGCATATTTGCAAAGGCACAGGTTCCTGAACACTTATTCAGTCATTTTGAGATAATTCTTGGAAGCGCAACAGTGATGACACAGGGAGCTGAATTTGCAGTCAGATACGAAGATATAGAGAAGAAGATCACAATATGGTCAATCATCAGCGGGGTGATAGTTAATATAGGTGTCGACAGGATAAGAGTGGATGAAGGACAGCAGGCAGTGTTGAAGATCGGCGGTAAATTAGAAAGCCCAATACCTATGCCGGATAAAACAAAAGAGGCGCTCGGCAAGACATCAAAGAGACTCGGCGGCAGTCTGCTCGTTGAAGAAGAGATATCTTCAGGAGGCCCCCTGAAGATAAAGATCGGCGGCGTTAAAAACAGGAGAGGCAACTCGCCATACACTGTCCAGTTCAAGGCGATCGTCGGAGGCGGCAGCGGCAAGGTTAAGTCCATCCGCTGGGATTTCGGGGACGGTGAAAGCTCATTTGGGAAGGAAGCCCAACATACATTCACTCAGGGCGTATATATTGTTGTCCTGACTGTGGAGGATGAAAATGGACAGAAGGCAACAGCCCAGCTTAATATCTCTGTGGAAGAGTCATGCGGGTGTTGATATTTAATTTTGGCTAATAATGGGGGAAGAACATAGATGAAAAGCCATGTATGGAGACCGTTTCTTGTAGTCTTAATTATAATAGCGGCTTTTCTTATTCTTAGAGCATTTCTTGTGCCTAAAGATTTTGGAATTCACCTTCAGGGAACCCAGTATGGTAATTATACCACCGGGTACTACAGAAAAGGGGATGAAGACTACTGGAAGGCTATTAAGGTTAAACATAGGACAAGGGATTACTGTAAGGACTGTCATCCGGAAGAGTTTGAAAATATTATGAAATCAAAACATGCAAAGGTTCAATGTGAGAATTGCCACGGGCCTGCGACAGACCATCCGGAGAAGCCGGAGAAGCTAAGTATTGACAGAACGAGGGAATTATGTCTGAGGTGTCATGCATCTCTGCCTTACAGGCCCTCGGTTTATGCCCAACTGCCTGGCGCCCCCATAACTCTAAAGATGCAGGATCCTGTTAAACATAATCCGGGCATAGAATGTGTGATGTGCCACAGCCCCCATGAGGCAGCGCTGAAGAAGGAAATGCTGAAGAAGGAAACGAGGAGATAAAAATGAACAACTCACGGAGAGAGTTTTTAAAGGATACTGTTAAGGCCATCCTTTTAGCAGGACTTCCGCTCAGTGCTTTTGAGGTATTCAAGCCGGAGGTATTTGCCGCCACAATACTGAAGGGCAATAAAGGCAAACAGTGGGCATTTGTGGTTGATATCACTAAATGCGTAGGCTGCGGGATGTGTGTGAAGGCCTGCAAACTCGAGAATGAGGTCCCATATGATACAACGGTCTCAAGGACATGGATCGAGAGGTATGTTGTGCTCAAGGATGGAAAGGTTCTTACAGACTCTCCAATGGCCGGCAGGGACGGCTATCTAAAAGATGACCCTCAGGGTCAGAAGATTCCAAAAGAGGATATAGCCAGAGGCTTCTTTGTTCCGAAGCTCTGTAACCTGTGCCGGAAGTCTACATGTGTTCAGGTATGTCCTGTAGGGGCATCTCATTATACACCCGAGGGAATAGTCCTTGTTGACAGGGAATGGTGCATAGGCTGCGGTTATTGCATAATGGCATGTCCTTATGGCACGAGGTTTTTCCACCCGGTGTATAAGACAGCGGAGAAGTGCAACATCTGTTATCACAGGATAACCAAAGGCATGAACCCTGCCTGTGTTGATGCCTGTACCTTCGGGGTGAGGAAACATGGCGACATCAATGACCCCAATAGTGAGGTCAGGAAAATCGTACTGACTGAGAGGGTCAGTGTTTTAAAAGACGAATATGGAACTATGCCCACGACATTTTACATAGGGCTCGATCATACAGTGAGGTGAAGATATGTTAGTACATGGAGAAATATGGACGATTAAAGAGCAGTTTGTTTATCCGAATGAGTTTATTTACTGGAGTATTCAGATTGTTATGTATCCATTTATAACAGGGCTTTTAGCGGGCGCCTTCATCCTTGCGTCCCTGTATCATTTTCTTGGGATAAAGGAGCTGAAGGAGGTATCAAAATTCTCTTTAATACTCTCCTTTGCCCTTTTTTTTGTTGCACCAATACCGTTGCTGCTTCACTTGCAGCTTCCATTCAGAGGGATCAATGTATTCCTTACGCCCCATTTTACATCAGCCATTTCAGCCTTCGGCCTTATATACGCAGCCTATGGGACTGTAGTTGCCGCTGAGATATGGTTTATATACAGAAGGTACTTTGTGGAGATGGCCCGCTCCTTGCGGGATAAAACAGACAAGAGGTTTTCAGAAAAGATTAAATATATTATTTTTTCTGTTCTGACTCTCGGCGCATACGACGTAAGCGTAGATGCATTGAGAAAGGACGAGAAGGCAGTTAAGATCCTCGCAGCAGTCGGTATTCCAACAGCATTTTTACTGCATGGCTATGCCGGGTTCATCTTCGGGTCTGTTAAAGCGAATGCATTGTGGATGTCACCCCTTATGCCTTTTATATTCATAATGTCTGCTGTTGTATCCGGGATTGCCCTCTGTATGCTGACCTACATAGCGGTTATGGAGATAAATAAATTCCTCATTAAAAGGAAAAGGACGGCATCCCTTCCCTTCCGTTCTGAAAAAGAGATAAGACGTGTTGAGATATATGAGTTACGGGTCACAGTAAAGTACCTCCTTATGTTTATGGTGGTAGCAATAACCCTTGAGTTTTTTGACCTTATCTTCAGGGGATATACAGGTGTTAAGTCATGGGAGGTACTGAAGAACGTCATTTACGAGAGGGATTTTTTCAATATATTTATCCTGCAGTATGGAATTGGAGGCGTCCTGCCGATGTTCATCCTTCTGCTGCCGGGATTGACAGTAAAGAGATCAGTGGTAGGTTTGATTTTGGTGCTTCTGGGCATTTTTATGATGAGGTGGAATGTCGTGATAGGAGGTCAGATGTTTTCTGTAACATTTGACGGGTATATGCATTATAAATTCCCGATAATCCCTCACGATTATGAGACTTTCAAGGAAGGATTGTTTGGCGCCATTTTAGTTGGAGTAATGCC
Source organism: Thermodesulfovibrionales bacterium (assembly GCA_919901585.1). GTDB lineage: Bacteria > Nitrospirota > Thermodesulfovibrionia > Thermodesulfovibrionales > UBA9159 > CAKKPH01. The sequence continues at coordinate 9,907 of CAKKPH010000047.1, forward strand.
GTTTTTTTTATTCTGGATATTCAACAAGATTGCCCCTGTCTTTGATTCTCAAGTGAAAAAAACCTGAAAAAGGAGATAGATGTGAGATGTTTTTAACAGAAGCTGTCGCTAAGAGCAAAAGATCTCAAACGGTATCCATTTGTTTTAAGATGCAAAAAAGAATGATATTACAGGGAAAAAGAGGGGGTATATATGAGCAATAAAGCTGCAAAAAATCTTTTTATCTATGGAAGCATCTTCTTCTTTGTGATCTTTCTTGCACTTACCTTTGACACAATGGAAAAACTTGACAAGAGGGCTCCTGCGATTACAGAAGCTGTGAATGCAGGCAAGATGGCATGGCATAAATATGACTGCATAGGGTGCCATACCATATTAGGGAATGGTTCTTACTTTTCTCCGGATCTGACCAGGACAGCGAACAAGATGCCGAAGGAATACCTGAAGCAGTATTTAATGAACCCGAAGGCATTAAACCAAAAAGCTGCCATGCCTAATCTAGGCATAACCTCAGAGGAGGCAGAAAGCCTTGCAGCCTTTCTTGATTGGACGTCAAGGATTAATACCAATAACTGGCCGCCCAAACCAATCCTTGCTAAAGAAGCACGCATCGAGGATAAAGACATGACACCGGGACAGAGACTTTACCGGTCGTTCGGTTGTTCAAACTGTCATGTAATTAAGGGTATTGGTGGAGCAACAGGACCCGACCTGACCCGTGTAGGGAATAAAAGGGACAAGGCATGGCTGATCGGCTACTTCAAAGACCCCAGGGCGTATATCCCCGGCACAGTCATGCCGGCAATAAATATGTCTGACGCCGATATGGAACAGTTAACCGAATATATGCTTACGCTAAAGTAGGAGGCAGATAATGAATATAAAACACGAAAGCCAAAGGATAGCGCATAGTTTTTATACCTTTGCTGTGCTTCTGTTTCTTGTACAGGTAGTGGTCGGGATAATAGCTGCGCTGCAGTTCATATGGCCTGAGTTCTTCATATTGAACTTCAACACGATAAGAACGATTCATATAAACACACTTATAGTATGGCTGCTTGTAGGATTAATGGGAGCAACTTACTATGTAATTCATGAGGAATCCGAAACAGAGCTATGGAGTCTTCCGCTTGCAAAATTCCAATTCTGGCTGACAGTCGTAACTTCAATAACAATGGTGCTTGGGTATATATATATGGGGATAAACCCGCAGGCAAACAGCCCAATATTTGGTATAAACCCTTTGAACGAAGGCAGGGAGTATATTGAGGCGCCCCGGTGGGCAGACTTTCTTATTGTTGTCTCGTTACTCCTCTTTCTTTTTAACTGCTTTATGACAGTACGTAAGACAAAGAGGTGGACAGGGATACAGGGGACGCTCCTTGTAGGAATCACCTTTCTTGTAATTATGTATCTGCCCGGTATGATTTACACAAAGAACCTAATCAGAGACCAGTTCTGGTGGTGGTGGGTTATCCATCTATGGGTTGAAGGTGCATGGGAAATTATAGCAGGAGCCCTGCTGGCATTCATGCTGATGAAAGTCGTTAATGCAGAGAGAGGTGTGGTTGAGAAATGGATGTTCGTAGAAGTCGGACTGGTCCTCTTTACAGGGATCCTCGGCACAGGCCACCATTATTACTGGATCGGAACGCCTGAGTATTGGTTATTGATTGGCGGTATATTCAGTTCACTTGAGCCTGTTCCACTCCTATTGATGGTCTGGAATGCACTTAAGACGACAGGAAAACCAAGGAATGTAACAAATAAGCCGGGGCTTTACTATATAGTGGCAAATACCGTATTAAGCTTTGTCGGTGCAGGACTGTCTGGTTTAATACATACACTTCCCCAGATCAATAAATGGACTCACGGCACACAAATTACAACAGCGCATAGTCACTTGGCATTTTTTGGCGCTTATATCCTGCTTGTAATATCCATGATATATGTGACTCTGCCTGCAATCAGAGGCGTGAAGGATTACAATCCCTCGAGGGCCTACCAGTCTTTCTGGTGGATGACTATCTCAATGATTCTCATCTACCTCACAACAACCGGGGCCGGTATGGCGCAGACATATATGGAAAGACTTATGGGGCTCGACTACGTTGCTGTGAAGATCACCTACAATATGTGGTTCTGGGTCTTCAGGGCTGTCTTCGGGGTCGGTTTTCTGATTGGTGTAGTAATCTTTGTTATGGATTTCTTCAGGCTCGGCAGGGAATCTTCGCCTGTTATGACTACTGTAGCAGAATAAACTTGTGCAAAAGTTGATACTTACTAAGGAGTTCACAAGTAAGGCCCCCTCACCCTCGCCCTCTCCTCTATGAGCCGTTGGCTCAACCGAGCCATAGGCCGCCAGGGGAGAGTGAATAATGAGGCTTTACTAATGACCTCCATAGTAAATGAAGAATTAAATAAAGACAGGGGGGTTACAGATGGATAAAATAAATCTCTCAAGAAGGACTTTTTTAAAGATTGCCGGAGCAACAGCAGCGATAGCAGGCATGTCAAGCGTTGCTGACAGCGCAGAGCATTTAAAAGCCCATAAGCCATACACAGAAAGCGGCATAGCGCCAATGCCCAACAGCGTGGTGACTTCAGGCTGTATGTGGTGCCAGAATGCATGCTCTATGAAGGTGCATGTGCAGAGTGGAAGGATTGTCAACATCTACGGCAATCCGGATGACCCTGTGACTGAGGGAAGACTCTGTCCGAAAGGTCAGAACAACGTGAACATGCTCTATAACAAATACCGTCTGAAAGCCCCTTTAAAAAGAGTCGGACCGAGGGGCAAACCTGAATCGTATCAGGAGATAAGCTGGGATCAGGCCCTAACAGAGATTGCAGAAAAACTAAAAATGGTAAAAGAGAAATACGGGCCTGAGACACTGGCATGGTTTGTTGGAGGAAGAAGCGAGTCACAGGCAAGGGCAGGACTGACAGGCACTTTTGAAAAACTCTATGGCACGCCTCATCGTGAGGGGACAGGACCCTTCTGCAATCTTGCAGGGACAAGCGCTTCAAACTCTATTCTGGGACATAATAACCCTCCGTGGATATACACAAGGGATGACTTTGGAGGCGCTGACTGGTATATGTTTGTAGGCAGCAACGAGGCAGCATGCAAACCTGTAATATTCGGCATCGTCAATGACGAGAAGGTAAAGAAGAGGACTAAACTCATTGTTGTCGACCCAAGGATGTCTGAGACAGCGAGCAGGTCTGATTTATGGCTGCCTATAAAACCCTCAACCGATATGGCTCTGGCTCTTTCGATGATGTATCACATTATTGAGAAAGACCTGCAGAACAAAGACTTTATTGACAATAAGGTGTTGGGCTTTGACAAACTGAAGGCATTTCTTATTGAGAAAAAATACACTCCTGAATGGGCAGAAAAGATAACAGGGATCCCGGCCAAAACAATCAAAGAGATTTCAGAAGAATACGCAAAGACAGAAAAGGCTATCATCATGGGCAATGCCGGGTTGAGCCACCACACAAACGGCCACCTTACACATAGGGCGTTCTTTATGCTCGCAGCTATAACCGGGCATTTCGGAAAGCCCTCAATGGGATACGGCTGCGGCAATACAGGAGCTACGCCTATAGGAAGCATATCTGTGCCTCCGGAGAAAGAGGTAAAACCGAAAAAACAGAGGCTCGGCAGGTCGCCTGCTGCATGGGTGGAGCCTATGATCACAGGTAAGCCTTATCCCATAAAGGCGTTTATGTCATGCGCTAACCCGCTTGTCCAATGGGGAGACATCCAGAGGGTAATGACAGCTCTGGATAACCTTGAGGTCTCTGTCTATTACAATATGTTCCCGAGCATTGAGACAATATATTTTGATTATGTCCTGCCGGTCTCGCCATGGGCGGAATCAGGAGGTGTGGGGCCTGTCTCTGACGAAAGGAGAAATGTCTTTGTCCCGCAGATTATTCAGCCGATGCATCAGGCAAGGCCTGAGAGGTGGATATTTATTGAACTCGGCAAGAGGATGGGCTGGGGAGATATATTCAAGGACGAGTATAAGGACCCGGTGGCATTACAGAAAGCCATGTCTAAGAAGACCGGTTTTTCGCCTGAAAGGTTCTTTGCCAAAAAAGATTACGCTTTGAGGGGACCGCTTCCAGCACCTGATGCCCCTGAGATAGGGACCCTCTATACAGAGAAGCACGGCGTGCCGGGCAAAAAAGGGCAGTTCCCGAGGCCTTCAGGCAAGATCGAGATATGGACAGAAGACCTCGACAAGGCATATAAGGCTCAGGGTTTGAGCCCGCTGCCTGAATTCTATGTTGACCCTGAAATAGGGATGAAAGACAGTCTGCCATACCTTGAATATATTGATGATGACTCATCTGTAGGCGTAACATCTCAGATGAAAGGAATAGTTGCTGTCGGCAATATGAGGGCGCTTCGCGTAAAGATAAAATATCCTGAGAAGCCTGAAATATCAGGTTTTGACATGTATCTGACCTCCGGCAGGCCTTCTGCAGCACACTTTGGCGACGGCTCACACTGGATATGGGACCTTAATGAGCAGATGCCTGACCAGTACTGCATGATTCATCCGGATAAGGCTATAGAATTGGGGATTTCAAATGGAGATAAGGTAAAAATCGAGGGAATTAGGGGGCATGTATTTGCAAAGGCATGGGTTTATGAAGGGATAAGGAAAGATACAGTATTTGTACCAAATTCGTATTCAGAAAAACAACCCTTTACCCAATGGAAGTCAATAAATTATATTGTTGACAAGGACAAGCGCTGCCCTGTATCCGACCAGACAAACTACAAGGGACTTGTCTGCAAAGTCACAAAAGCGTAGAGATAGGGTCAAGGGCAAGCAGCAAGGGATAATATAAGGAGGAGAATAAAATGAGCCAATATACAATTATGGTAGATCTGGAGAGGTGCATCGGGTGCAAGTCCTGCGAGACTGCCTGCAAACTCGAAAACGGAGTTACTGAAGGCAGGCACAGGACAAAGGTGGTATGGGTTGACCCTCATGGCGGCAATAAGCTCTTCTTTGTCTCGATGCCTTGCATGCATTGCGCAAAGCCTGCATGCAAGCAGGCCTGTCCTACAGGAGCCATTTATAAGAGGCCTGAGGACGGCATAGTCTTGATTGATAAGGCGAAATGCATAGGGTGCCGCTACTGCTCATGGGCATGCCCTTACGGAGCCATGAGCTTTAACGCTGACAAAATGGTCGCCGACAAGTGCACCTATTGCGCCCACAGGCTTGTGCAGGGCGAACAGCCTGCATGCGTCTCGAAGTGTCCGGGTCATGCACTGAGCTTCGGAAAGGCCGATGAACTTGGTGCAAAGGCAAAATCTGACGGGAGATGGTTCAGGGACATAAACAGGTCCGGGACAAGGCCATCGACCATATATCTGGAACGTTTGAAATCTTAGTACCAAGAAACGGTATTAAGGGATAAGACTTATCCCTTGATGCTTCCAAAAACTAAATTATGGAGACAAGTATGTGCAGTGTCACAGGACAAGCCAACAACCTGTTCTTGTCGGAAATTTATGCTCAGTTGAGCGAGTTATTTAAGGAGCCGACTCAGGAATTTGCTGATGATGTTGCATCAGGCAGGCTGCTGAGGTTTTTTGAAGACCATTTTCTGGTTTTAGGCCTTGACTTGCCTCTAATCGAGCGCCTATCAAAAGGCGGAGATGCATACTCAAGGCTCAAAGACGAATACAGGAGGCTCTTCCTCGGCCCTATGCCTCCTTATCTTGTGCCTGTTGAGAGTGTCTACAAGAAATGGGCAAATGACCCTGAATGCAGTCTGCCCTTAGCAGGAGCAAAAGGTTATCTCATGGGAGACCCTGCAATAGACATGATAAAGAGGTATCAGGCTCATGGGATTGTGATTCCGGATAAGTATTCATCAATGCCTGACCACATTGCGCTCGAACTCGAGTATATGTCATTTCTCTGCAACAATGAATACGAAGAAGAGCAGAGGGATTTTATACATAGCCACCTTGACTGGATTGATGACCTGAAAGATGATATATATAAGACCGGCCAATCAGGATTCTACACAACCGCAATACATATAACAAGCGCCTTCGTATCCTTTTCATCCCACCAATAACTCTATTCGGCCCGATTCGGGGAATTTCGTAGAACGTGTGCGCAAACCACGCAATTTTTATTTACCGCTTTTGTCAGGTAATATTCCGATGAAAGCCATCCTTTTTTAAAAAAGCCTGGTTTTTTAAAAAAGCCTTGACAGATATATGCAAATATAATAATATTTGAACATATTAAAGGGAGGCAGTGTGATTGTGTTCCATATGCAAAAAAGCAGATTTTGATGCCTGAACGTGTAAAATGCAAATAGCAGGACAGACGAATTTGGTTTAAAATTTTTCTATGGACGAATATCCTTTTAGTAAGATTATCCTGTGTATTGATAACAGCGATATCTCTCATATCGCATCAGAGGTTACCCTTGATATCGCAAGGGCATTTGGTTCAGCCGTTGTTGGCATCCACGGCTATAATGCCTTCATGCATGAGGGTGCATTCAGGATAATGGAGCCGGTTCTCCCCGAGAAATATCAAAAAGAGCAGGTCCTTCAGAAACAGAGAGAGGTTCATAAAAGGCTGATTAATGTCGGGATGGAGAAGATATCGTTTTCATACCTGAAACCGCTTGAAGAAAAGTTCGCTTCTGCAGACATAAACTTCCAGATAAGGGTAAAAGAGGGCAAGAACTTTAAGGCGGTGAACGAGATAATAGATGAGGAAGGCAGCAGCTTTGTAGTTATTGGCGCATCAGGTTTTAATTCTAACGGGAACGGTTTTGTCGGCAGTGTATGTTTAAGGGTGTTAAGGGGCAACAACAGAAATATTCTTATTATAAGAAAGCACCTCAATCTTGATAGACCTAAGTTTGTTGCGTGCCTTGACGGAAGCTCCTCAGCCATCCATGCATTAAAGATGGCAAAGACGTTTGCTGACAAATACAGCGCAGAGATCCATCTTGTTTATGTGTTTGACTCAGCCCTGCATAATGATATCTTTGAAAGGTTAAAGGAATCTGTCATAAACAGAGAGGGTTTCTCGTTCAGTTCTAAGGGACAGGAGAGGATACACGATGAGTTTATTGATAAGGGCCTTGCACGCGTAGGGAATATGATACTTGATAAGGCAGATAAAGAAGTCTTCGGTTTAAATGGTAGTGCTTCCATGTCAATAGGTGATGGGTTTGGATTGGTTGGAGGTATTGATTCTATTAGGACCAGCAAAATGGTTCTTGAGGGTAATATATACAAGAGGATATGCGACTATGCCTCAGAGATTAAGGCTGATTTGATTTTCGTCGGGAGGACAGGCAGGCATTATGTTGATGGGGTTGACATCGGGTCAGTCACAGAGAATGTAGTAAGGTTTGCGCCATGCAGCGTCTTTGTTACAAAACAGGAACCTTACAGGGGATGGGAACTCTGACATGATGAGTGGACCACTGACACTAATGGCTTAACTAACGCTTAAATATTTATGAGTGACTATAAACCCTATTTAGTCTCATGGAATCTTACAGGGAGATGCAATCTGGCATGTCCGCACTGTTATATTAATTCCTCCAGTCCGGAACTTCAAACTCCAAACCCTGAACTGACAAGTGATGAGGCACGGTCAGTTATAGATGAACTCCGTATCATAAATCCGCGGCTCATGCTTGTATTAAGCGGTGGTGAACCGATGTTAAGGGAGGACATTTTCGATATTGTTGAATATGCAGACCGTTGTGGTTTTATAACTGTTATGGGTTCAAACGGAACACTCCTTACAGAAGAAAACATAAGGGTGCTGAAGGAGGCAGGGCTCAAAGGTCTTGGTATAAGCATAGATTCACCCTCCCCGATGTACCATGACTTATTCCGCGGCTCAGAGGGTGCTTGGAAGCTATCTACAAACGCATTGAGATACGCAAAAGACATAGGAATCGAAACACAGATTGATGTTACTCTGACAGATAAAAACTGGGAGGAGATAGATAACTTTATTGAATTTGGGGTCTCTTATGGCGCGAAGGCAGTCAACTTCTTCTTCCTTGTATGTACAGGTAGGGCGATGAAGACAGATATATCAACCGCCAGCTATGAAGCGGCACTTAAAACGATAGCCCGTCTGTCCGCAAGAGAGAGAAGGTTGATGGTCAGGGCCAGGTGTGCCCCGCATATATACAGGGTTCTTTATGAAGAGGGTGTCCCTATTTCCAGTGGAACAAGGGGTTGCCTTGCAGGCAGGTACTATATGAGGATTGATCATGAGGGAAATGTAACCCCATGCCCTTATATGTCAGTTACTGCCGGGAACATACGCGAACATACCCTGTCATCTATATGGGGAGGAGCTTCATCTTTAAGCTCATTACGGGACGGAGTATACAGCGGCAGGTGCGGAATATGCGAATATGCAGAGATCTGCGGAGGCTGCAGGGCCAGGGCGCTCATGGAGAATGGTGACTTTATGGGAGAGGACCCACTCTGCTCTTATATCCCATCCGGCAAAAGCAGGGTAATAATAAATGATTCCTTTAATACAGATATGCAATGGGACGAGAAGGCCAGAGAGAGGCTCAGGAATGTGCCTAATTTTATGCAGGGGATGATTATCAGGATGGTTGAGACAGTTGCGAGAGACAGGGGAGTTGAGGTTGTAACGAATGAGTTGATGGACGAGATGAAGGGAAAGGGTTATAAAGTGCGACATTTTGATGCGGTGACAAAGTGAAACGGTGGAATAAAATCATCGGCTTCTATGTTTCAGAATATTTTACCGAAGTGCCGGGTTTTTGAATAAATAAAAGGAGAGAAGTAAATGGGAGGATGGATTAAGAAACAGCTTATCCTTTTGATCGGGATAGGTATCGCAGCTCTGGGGATATACATAGGTGCAAAATCCGGGGTTGATTACAAAGATTTCCAGATAATAGGGTCGAGGAATTTAATATGGATACTGGCCCAGACAATGCTTCTCTTTGCTGCGTTTATTCTTGCTGTGCCTGTTTTTGTCCTGATAATTGAGGTTGCCGGCTACATAAAAAAGGATGAGAGGCTTGATAAGCTTGCAAAGGATTTCGCACGGCTTCTCCCTGTCTCATACTCCATAACAGCAGTCCTCGGGGGTCTGTTCACCCTTGCAACGTATACATTGTTCCCGAAATTTATGAATTATATGACAGGTGTCTTTAAGCCTACATATATCGTATTTGTGGTGCTTATATTCCTTGAATCAACTGCAGTATATATCTACTGGACAACATGGGACAGACTCGGGGGGCAGAAAAAACTACAGCATATCGTAATCGGTTTAATCCTGAATATCCTTGGGACCCTTGTCATGATGACCGCCAATATATGGGGGTCGTTCCACCTGAGCCCTGCAGGTGTGGATGCTGCCGGGAAACTCCTCAGCCTTAAGGATGCGATATTCAACTTCACCTTCTGGCCTATTAATATACACAGGTTTATTGCCAATGTCTCATTTGGCGGATTTATATGCGCTTCTTATGCTGCATATAAGTATCTTTCTGCTATAACACCTGAGGAAAGAGCACATTATGACTGGATGGGATACACAGGGACCTTTATTGGCGTTGTCACTATGATATTCCTGCCTTTTGCCGGATACTATTTTGGTATGGAGATTTACAGTTTTAATGCACAGATGGGGATAACATTCATGGGTGGCGCCCTCTCCAAGATTTGGCTGCTTCAGGCAATTGTGATTGCAGTTATATACCTTGGCATCTGTTATTACCTTTGGCTTGGGCTCGACAGGATTCCTGGTTCTGAAAAATACAAGAAATATGTTCCTTATCTGAGCTGGACGATGATATTTGCATTTGCTGTATGGGCTACGCCGAGGGCATGGGTTGCATCTTTGGAAGATATGGCTGGTGGTATGCACCCGATATTCGGGACCGTAGGCATTATGGCGCCTAAGATTGCTGCAGTTAATGTCGCAATCCTCGGCGTAATACTTACATTCCTTCTCAACAGAAGGGCGGGCAGGATTATACCTGACGGAAGGAAGGTTTATGTTTATATCCAGTGGATAATCATACTGCTTATTGTTGCAGTAAACCTCGTCGTGCTCTATTACAGCTATATTGTCCCGTCTGCAACAAGGATTAAGTTATCCATATACACATTCCTTTTCATGGTGCCTGCCATTGCTCTCATTTATCTCTTTGACGGGCTTCTGCTGAAGGGTGCACAGAGGGTCGGCGAAATAAGGTGGGGGAATATGGCCCCCAGGTCTCAGTATGCGCTGATTATTGTTGCTGTGTCCAATGTATGGGCAATGGCCCTTCTTGGCTACGGTAGGGCAGCAGCAAGGCTTAACTGGCATATCTACGGGGTCCTCGAAGATACATCAAAATATGCAGGGCTTCCATCACTGGGGGACGCTACGCTGGTCATATCAGGCATTACACTTTTGTTCCTTACACTGATAGGGCTTGTTTTTAAGATAACTGGCGAGGGTGGCAGGGAGGGAGCAAGGTGAAGGGCGGTACAAAACTAATGATAGTTGCCGTCATTGTAACCGGCCTTTATGCGTGGTTTGGAAATTCCATTCCGCAGTCTGCATGGGACGCCCCCAAAAAGAAGGTTCTTACGCCTGATATGACGCCAAAAAAACTCGCTGAAGAGGGCAGGGAGATTTTCAGAAAGGCAGGATGCGGCGTCTGCCACAGCATTACAGGTGAGAAATTAAGGGGTGCTGACCTATCACGTGTCGGTGCGGAAAGGGACGCAGAGACTATGGCTTTTATGCTATACAGCGGTACCGATGTCATGCCTGCTGCGAACAAGCCGCCTGCTAACCTCAACGATTCAGAGATCACGGCCCTGATAGCATATCTGCAGAGCCTTGGCGGAAAGCCAAAGGTAAAGATAGGTGACATCAAGCCACCTCAAGGTATGGGTGATGTATCCTCTGCTCAAAAACCCCCCTCCCAGAAAGAGGCAGGGAAATAGTTTAATGGTGATGAGATTATGAGTCAAAACAAAAAAGGCATTCCGTCAGGAGTATCAGCATTAATCATCATCATAGGCTCATATGTCCTTATGAGATATATTGTGCGTCCACCTTTGCCCTCGAACCTGACAAACTTTTTTATGATGTTTGTCCTTGCAGGGGTGCTAATTTACATAACGCTTGATGACAGGAGGATTGATGAGTTTATCGGCTTTATATCGCTTACATCGAAGCAGCCGCTTGTATGGGACATACTCAGGAAGGCTGTCCTCGTTATCATTCCGCTTTTTGTTGCATATAACGTCTATTCCAAGGAAAAGGTCACATACTCGCCTCCCGGAGAGCTGTTTTCACCTCATGTCACCCCTCCGCAATGGGTTGTTGACTTTAAGGTCCCTGAGTGGGCGGGTAACGCTAACAAATGGGATCCAAAGCATCTTGAAGAGGGCAGGAAGATATATGAGCATAACTGCCTTCCGTGCCACGGCAAGGATGCAGATGGGAATGGGCCTGTTGCTAATGCAATAAGATATCCGGCTGCACCGACCAATTTTAGAGAGCCGGGTACTATCGTGCAACTTCCTATAGCATATGTCTTCTGGCGGGTAAGGGATGGCGGTATATTCGATAAACAGTTCAACAGTGCAATGCCTGGATGGGGGGACGAGTTAGAGGAAGATGAGATGTGGAAGGTAATTATGTATTCATATTACAAGGCCGGGGTCAAGCCGAGGACATGGTAGCCGGAGGGAAAATTTAGGATGGGTAATATAATACAGAATTCATCTCCGGTTAGCCTGAAGAGCAGAACAGAGATGAGGAAACACAGGGGACAGGGGGGAAAAATCTCTATTATTTTTTATATTTTTAGTATTCTTATTTTAGTATTTGCAGGCGCGGCTTATCCTCAAGGCTTAGTTGTAATGGCAAAGAAAGTTTCAGGTGAACTGCCGCTTGACCCTGCCGGAGATATATGGCAGAAAGCCCCTTCCTTGGAAATACCGCTTGCTGCTCAGGTTATGGCGAAGCCGAGGATCTACGATTCAAAGATAAAGAGTTTAAGTATCAGGGCACTCCATAATACAAAGGATATAGCGTTTTTAGTTGAGTGGGCGGACCATGCGAGGGATGCTTCGCTCGATATCGGAGAATTCTCAGATGCAGTTGCATTGGAATTTCCGTCTTCTAATGCCAGAGGAAAACCCCACTTTGCGATGGGCGACGAAGAGAATGCATCGAATATCTGGTACTGGAAAGCAGCATGGCAGGAGCGGCTGGAAGGCAAGAAGTCATACGCGGCTGCGGATGATTTTACAGGAGGTATGCAGGCAGGCAATTCCGTCTCAAGGAGAACCTCACCAGTCGAAAATATTACAGCACAGGGCTTTGGGAGTGCAAATGAAATGGAAAAGGCAGAAGTCCAGAACATAACGGGCAACGGGAAATGGCAGTCAAACAAATGGAAGGTCGTCTTTAAGAGGGCGCTTACAACACCGGAAAGTTTAAATGTGAGTTTTAAAGAAGGTGGTGTGACTCCTATAGCTTTTGCAGTCTGGGATGGTATTTCAGGTGACAGGGGCAGCAGAAAGGTTGTCTCGACCTGGTATTATGTCGGTCTTGAGACAGAGGAGAAAAAGACCATATATCTATATGCCGTTATAGCATTAGTTGCTGCAGCAGGGATAGAGACAGGGATAATATTTGGGATAAGAAAAAAGAGGAGGCGATAGTTGCAGACAGGGGTTACATTAAACACGATTCCATCCGGTTTTCTGGAGTGGCTTGCGTCCTCGAGAATTAACTTCCTCAATGAAATGAGAGAGGGGAATCCTATGCGCTATTTTTCAGCGCATCTGCCTGTTATGTCAACATGGAACAGCAGCAGCCCTTTCCCTGTGAATATGACAGTAAAAGGGATTGGCCTTATCCCACGGACAGAGCATCTCCAGAGCTATACAGATGTCTTTGAGAGTGTTATAGCAGAGGCCAGCGCAATGCCGTGGGATGAGAGTCTGTACAAGAGGATAGAAGCCATGCACAAGCTTTACGGATATGCAGGACACTTTGACCCCGCCCTGCTCGGAGGACTTGAGATATTCGGAGGGAAGACACTGGGCAATCTTAGAGAAAACCCATCTGCAAGCCTGCTCTATGCAGGTATGATGCATACTGCTGAAACAATGCAGTATATCAGCTTTCAGGTGAACGGGGAAGTCGAAATACTCGATAGAGAGAACCCTTACTACAGGTTCCTTCTTGCCTCAAGGAAACTATTTGAGTTTGACAGGTTTCATATATACCAGCCTGATTATCCCTGGGGCTATCTCATTAAGGTAATCGAGGCAAGAGACAAGTCTCCGTGGTCAAAAAATTACAAGCATGAACAGAACAATAAGGGCTTCACAAGGACTTGTTCATGAAGCTAATTACAATGGTTGGATTGTGCTAAAATGAAGCACATGATGAGGCGTAGCTTTTTGTCTGAGATTTATCAGGACAGATCGGAACAAAACGATCTGAAGAAACAAAACGATCTGAAAAAAGGAGGGATTAAGATGGGGTTTATAATGCGTTGTATAAGTATGGTTTTGGCTATGTTAATAACGCTTGTGCTGCTTCCCCCTGTGTCATCTTACGCTGACAGTGAATTGTCAGAGTTGGAAGGAATAATAATGGACATTAACGCTAAGCAAACAAGTCCTGAAAAGGTCGGTAAAATTGAGGATAAATTGATAGACCTCTACGGACATGTTGTCGATCCATCCGAGATTAGCAGGTTGATTAAGGAGTTTACACCAGGCGAAGCTATAACCCTTGTGGTTTTTATGAAATTGTTGGAAAAGACTGATACTAAAGTGGTCGAAATGAAGAAATCAGGGTTGGGTTGGGATAAGATAGCGGAGAAGGTGAATCTCAGCCTTCAAAAGGTTGTTAAAACGATAAAACTGTTCAGGAAGTCAGCATGTTAGGTAAGAATATGTCCGATATTTTCACTGTCTGATGACAGAATTTTAGTTTGCTGACTAACTTATCTTATAAGGAGGTGTTGTTATGAAATGGCGTGTATGGCTGGTAGCAGGCATGTTGGGCTTATTTCTGACGGGTCTTGCAGAGGCAGTAACCTTGACCCTTGTCCTTCGCGAGCCGCCGAAGGTGCGTTGAAACAAGAACATGGCCATGGCATTAAGCATTGTGAACCAGTATAAGAATGTGAAACTCGAGATTCTTCCGGTGAGCATGATGAAGCCAGGCCAGAAGGCACCGGCGGTGCTTGTAGACGATGTCATTATGGCAGAAGATGAAGGCAAGGGCGATGGAATAGCCGATAAGCAGGAAGTGATTAACGAGTTAATAAAGCGTGGAGTTGTTGCATACTCCAAAGAAGATTGAGCATGAGGTTTGTGAGATGAAAAGATATATTGCCGGAGCAGTTTTTTTGTTGTTAATGCTTGCTTCTGTGTGTGTATCCTTTGCCGAAGGTGACAGGTTTAAGGGCTGGCTTGTCGGCGAGAAATGTGCAAAGATGGGGAAGATAGGCGAGTGTTACCTGAAGTGGGCTTATCCCATGGTTTTGTGGACAGAGGAGAAAGAGACCTATCATATCGAACTGCTTGGTGAAGGGCTTGATGAGGTCTCGATTGACAAGGCATTCGGCAAGGAGGTTGTGATGGAAGGCTGGGTATCGGAAGGACGGATTATGGTAGTGAAGATGACTGTGCTGGAGGCATCAGGGAAAAAAGAGTTTTTCAAGGGCTGACTTTGAAAGACGAACCCCAGGACGGGGTTATATTAAAGCTGTGGAAAGGGGGTAACGGTTGTTGGACTATGTAAGAAAGCTCATTACAGGTATTGTCTGTATTTTCATCCTATCTGTTGCTCTGCCGGTGAAAGCCTATACGCAGCAAAAGCTGCTCACTTCTACCGAGGAACTTTCTAAAATAATGCATAACCCAAATGTGCGTATCTTGGATGCGGTGGACCCCGCCCTGTATAATCGTGCCCACATCCCAGGGGCTATAAACATCTTCTATCAGAACCTTACAAAAATAGAAGAGCGTAAGAAGAACGGTTTCCCGATAAGTGAGAAAGAGGCTGAAAAGATATTTAGTGATGCAGGTATTGACAGTGGGACTCAGGTAGTGGTCTATGACGGAGGGGAAGGGGCTTTTGCATCCGGGGTCTGGTTTGTCCTCGACTTCTTCGGGCATAAAAACGTGAGGGTGCTGGATGGAGGTTTCAGAAAGTGGATAAGTGAAGGACGGCCTGTTGCCCAGAGTGTTTCTAAGGTAGAGAAAAAGAAATTTGCGGCTAAGCCTCGTTCAGAAATGATTGTTACAACTGAGTGGATTAGGGAGAACTTGGGGATCAAGGGATTGGTAATTTTAGACTCACGCTCATTAAAGGAATATATAGGTGTTGATGTAAGGCCTGGGGCATCTCGTGGCGGCCATATACCGGGCGCTATACATCTTGAGTGGGTGGAGGTGTCGGATAAAATAAACTCCTTCAAGTCTATAGAGGAGCTTGAAAAAGTTTTTAAACAGCGGGGTATTACAAAGGACATCGCTGTCGTTACCTATTGCCATTCTGGTATAGGACGTTCCACAGAGCTGGCCTTTGCGTTGAAGCTTTTAGGTTACAACAAAGTATATGAATATACAGGCTCATGGGAAGCGTGGTCAAGCGACCCGAGGCTTCCTATAGAGAAATAAAGGAGTCTGCTTGAATAGGAGAGATTTTCTAAAGATAACCGGCATTTGCGGGCTTAGTCTGGGCTTGCCTATTGAACTTATTGCAGAGACTGTAAGTGACAGTGACTTGCCTGCATCACATCCGGACCGTAAGTGGGAAGATTTGTACCGGAATGAATTTAAAACCTCAATGGGCGACGCTAAGGGATATGCCTTCCACTGCTCAAACTGTCAGGGAAATTGCGCATGGAAAATACACTCAAGAAACGGAATCATACTGAGGGAGGAACAGCTTGCAGAATATCCGCAGATCAATCCGCACATCCCTGACGCCAATCCCCGCGGCTGTAACAAAGGTGCAATCCACTCCCATGCTATGTACGACAAGGACCGCATCCTGCGTCCATTGAAACGTACCGGTAAAAGAGGAAGCGGTAAATGGAAGCAGATATCATGGGATCAAGCGGTTACAGAGATATGTGAAAAGGTTGTCGACAACCTGACAAAGCACGGTCCTGGCAGCATAATGATTTATACAGGGACAGGCATTATCTCTCAAGGAAAACGCGCTGGTCCATTGCGTCTTGGTTCACTCCTTGGCTCTGTCCGCTTGCACCCTTCAAGTGCGGTCGGTGATATGTTTACAGGGGCTTCTCTTGCATACGGAATCCCGAATGTCGGGCATTCTCTTGATGCATGGTTTGAGATGGACTACATCATTCTCTGGGGCATTAACCCGAGTGTGACCCGCATCCCTGATGCACATTACCTCTTTGAGGGAAGGTATAACGGCGCTAAGATAATAACTATATCGCCTGAATATAATCCTACAGCGATCCATACTGACTTATGGATTCCTGTAAAACCTGGAAGCGATAGTTTTCTCGCCATGTCACTTGTTTATGTTGCTTTTAAGGAAAAGCTTTATAAAGAGTCGTTCATAAGAGAACAGACAGACCTGCCATTCCTTGTGAGAATGGACAATAAAAGACTCTTGCGCGAGAGCGACCTTAAGGAGGGGGGCAGGGAGGAGACCTTCTATTTCTGGGATTTAAAAAAAGGAAAGATTGCCGAGGCGCCGGGCACACGAGGAAGCTTTAAAGAAACCCTGCGACTGAAGGCTGTGCGTCCCGCACTTGAAGGCATTTTTGAGGTGAAAGGGAAGGATGGAAAGCCCGTCACTGTGATTACTGCTTTTGAACTGGCTAAGGCTGAGGCAGCGAGGTTTTCTCCGGAGAGCACAATGAACCAGACCGGCATAGAGCCTGGCGTTGTTTACAAGCTTGCCAGAGAGTTCGCCTCTTCCAAAAAGGCCGGCATCTCCATAGGTTTTTCTTTGCATAAATATACATGGGGAATTCTGGCCTGCTGGGCACAGGCGCTCTTTTGCGCACTTACAGGGCATGCTGCAGATACAGGAGGGCTCGATACTGAGCACCAGTGGAGCCTCGGAGGTATCGGCCCGCTGTCGACTCCAAAACCGGCAAGGTTCGAGTCGGGTTTCCTTTCTGAATGGATGTCAGGTCAGAT
>CAKKPH010000047.1:27164-32379 GCA_919901585.1 Thermodesulfovibrionales bacterium
GTGGGAAACGTTCCGTAAGCATTATGATGAACCTGAGTTCCGTAAGCGTGCAGGCATGGGGGTCGAGGAGGTTATTCAACTGGCTGAGAAGGGCGTCAGGGAAAAGAAATTCCAGTATTTCGGCAAACCACGGGTGATGATCCTTTTTGGTGACAACATGTTTCGCAGGAACAAGTCGTCAGAACACTACAAAAAGAAAATACTTGATGAGACCGAGCTTTATATTAATGTGAATTACCGTATGGATTCCTCTGCTGAACTGGCTGACTATGTACTTCCAGGGCAGAGCCATTACGAAGGCTGGGATATTCGTGGAGATATTGGTTACCACCGTTTTGCAAATCTGGTGGTTCCGCCTCCCGGTTTAAAGCCTGTTGGAGAAGCAAAGAGCGAATGGGAAATTTGCAGGCTTTTATCTGAAAAGATAGAGGCACTGGCTAACTCGAGGGGAGTTCCAAGCATAACTGACCCCGAGTTCACAGTTAAAAAGGAAGATAAGACAGAGCCGGTAACACGGGATCTTAGTACCCTGCATAAAGACTTTACACTGGAAGGAAAGCTTCAGACCGACAAGGACGTTGTGAGGTGGCTGCTCGATAATGTCCCTGCTTTTAAGCCGTGGAAATTTGAAGACGCAGTAGAGCGTGGCTTTATTGTGCTTAACAATGAAGCCGGTTTTACTTCTCCTTTATATAACGATAAACCATACCATTCATTTGAAGATCAGGTTTATCTCAAGAGGCCCTATCCGACATTATCAGGGCGGCAGCAGTTTTACATAGATCATGAGGTCTTCCTGAAGCTGAATGCAGCAGTGCCGACAGCGCGGGAAGCGATGCACCCCTCAAGGTTTCCCTTTCGCTTCTACTCGCCGCATCCCCGGTGGGGTATTCATTCTAACTGGAGGTCAAACAAGTATATGCAGAGGCTTCAGCGTGGTGTTCCGTATCTGTCTATAAGCGTTCCGGATGCAA
This sequence comes from Thermodesulfovibrionales bacterium, assembly GCA_919901585.1. Lineage (GTDB taxonomy): Bacteria > Nitrospirota > Thermodesulfovibrionia > Thermodesulfovibrionales > UBA9159 > CAKKPH01. The sequence continues at coordinate 28,139 of CAKKPH010000047.1, forward strand.
AAAAACATAGTATCCGGGATGGTGACAGGGTACGTATATGGAACGATGTGGGTGAGTTTTACGCAATGGCTAAGGTGTCCCCTAACATCATGCCGGGGACCATTGCGATGGACCATGCCTGGGAGCCCTATCAGTTCAAGAAAAGGAAGGGAATGGATACGCCTGTTGCAGGTCTCATATCTCCACTTGAACTGGCAGGAGGGTGGGGGCATCTGGAATTCGGTCCTAAATGGGACGGCAACCAGCTCGCATATGAGAGTTCTGTCCAGATCGAAAAAGCGTGAGATATTTAGGGAGGTAATGTGTCGAAACGGCAAATAGCAATGGTAATGGACCTCAATAAGTGCATAGGCTGTCAGACATGCACGATCGCCTGCAAGACCCAGTGGACCAACAGGCATGGTAGAGAATATATGTACTGGAACAACGTCGAGACAAAACCTGGGAAGGGTTATCCTAAGGACTGGGAGGTAGCAGGCGGCGGTTTTAAAGGGAAGTTGGTTCAACAGAGCAGGGTATTGCCTAAGGAAGATTACGGATTACCGTGGGAGTATAATTTTTCAGAGACATTTTTTGAGGGTACGGACGAGTATATATCTCCGCACTATATGGGGAAAGAAGTCTGGCCTTCATGGGGATCAAACTGGGACGAGGACCAGGGGGGTGGGGTTTTCCCGAATTCTTATTATTTTTATCTCCCCAGGATATGCAATCACTGTACTAAGCCGGCATGCCTGGCAGCATGCCCGAGAAAGGCGATTTATAAGAGGGATGAAGACGGCATTGTGCTTGTAAACCAGAGCAAATGCAGGGGATATCGTGAATGTGTGATGGCATGCCCATATAAAAAGGTCTATTTTAATCCCATGATCAACAAGTCTGAAAAGTGCATCTTCTGCTATCCGCGATTGGAAGCAGGTAAGATCAATGCCTGCGCAGCCCAGTGTGTGGGGAGGATAAGGTTTGTCGGATGGAAGGATGACAAGGATGGGCCTGTTTACAAGCTCATCGAGAAATGGAAGGTCGCCCTGCCTCTGCATCCTGAGTTCGGTACCGGGCCGAATGTATATTATGTCCCGCCTATCAATACCACACCTCCGCCTTTTGACAAAGAGGGCATGATTACAGAGGGGAAAGAGCGGATACCCTTAGCCTATCTCGAATCCCTTTTCGGGCCTTATGTAAAGGACGCGATAGCCGTTGTCGCAGGTGAGATTGAGAAGAGGAGGAAAGGGCAGAAGTCGGAATTGACAGAGATCCTGATAGGCTATACGAGCAAGGACAGGTTCAGGATTTGAATGATGACCTAAGCCGCGACCCTCTGTCGGCAGTATTGAGTTGAGAGACGCTTTTGAGTTGATAACGTGGTTTATTATCAAGGGAAGTCTTCCAAACTAATTTTAAAGTTAACTTTACTTTAAGTTAGATATAAAGTATGCTTAAAGTACCTATGATGATAAATGGACCGATTTTTGAAAGAACCGCAATAGGGGAAATCAAAAAATATCTGCATACGGATGACATAATTGTTTTGCATGGAGCGCGTCAAGTCGGCAAGACCTCTATCCTCTACTATCTTGAACATCAACTGAAATCACAAAAAAAAATCACTTATTTCATTGACCTTGAAGATTCGCGGTTTGTAAAAATACTTGATGCAGGGGTTGATGATTTTTTAAGGCTTCTTCGTGAAGATGGAATACATATAGATTCAGGAAAGAAAGTTTTTGTATTCATAGACGAAATCCAATATCTGAAAAATCCATCATCTTTTTTAAAACTAATCGCAGATCATCAAAAAGGCATAAAACTGATTGTTTCAGGCTCATCAAGTTTTGCCATAAAAACAAAGTTCAAAGATTCTCTTGTGGGCAGGACAGTTAATTTTGAGATTTTCAATCTTTCTTTTAAGGAATTCCTGCTCTTTAAAAAATATCTGTTTGAAGAAGGCAAGGTGTATACGTCTAAGAAAATAGATGAGCTTAGGGGGCTGTTCAAGGAATATATTCTATTCGGCGGTTACCCCAAGATTGTCCTTACCCATGAAACTGAACGGAAAGAAAAATATTTGCAGCAGATCATAGACACCTATGTAAAAAAAGACATCCGGGACCTTGCTGATGTCAAAGACATAGATAAATTCAATAAACTGCTTGAAGCACTTGCCTCACAAAGCGGCCAGCAGTTAAATATTACGGAATTGTCAAATACAACAAGAATAGCCAAGCAGACTATAGAAAAATACCTTTTCATAATGGAAAATACATATATAATCAAACTTGTCAGGCCCTTCAGCCGCAATATCCGCTCCGAGCTTTTCAAACTGCCGAAGATATATTTTTATGACACAGGGCTTATGCAGATGCTCTGGCTGAAAGGGCTGCAGAAAGAGATTATCGGTAATGTGTTTGAAACGGCAATCTTTGCCGAATTGATAAAAAAATACAATAGAGAATCTGTCTTTTACTGGCGGACAAAAGACAAAAAAGAGATAGATTTCATACTTAAAATAAAAAACGACCTTCTGCCTATTGAGGTAAAGCTCAACTTTGAGCAGTTTAATTTCTCTATAATACAATACTTTAACAGTCATTACATGGTTAATAAATACAAAGTCGTCAGTTTGACCGGAACTCCAAAGAGTAAGTTTTGTGTTTATCCATGGGATGTATAGGGGATATGAAAAACATTGACCTTACCTTTATAACCAACGAAGACGGGCAGAGCCTTAAACAGAGGTTTGAGGTCCTGATTAAAGACACAAAATTATTTGACTGCCTTGCAGGGTATTTTTATACAAGCGGGTTCCATGCCATATACAAGTCATTAGAAAACACAGAGAAAATCAGGATCCTCATCGGCATAAGCACAAACAAGCAGACCTACGATTTGTTAAAAACTGCTGCGCAGGCAAATCAGCAATCCCTTCAGTTTTCTCATTCTGAAACAAAGCAGGCAATTGAGGGATTGGTGGAAACCGAGATGGAGGATTCCGAAGACAACCGCAGGGTGGAAGACGGAGTTGTAAAATTTATTGAATGGATACGCAATGAAAAACTTGAAGTCAGGGCTTACCCATCGCAGAATATTCACGCCAAGCTTTATATTATGACCTTTGCTGAGGGCGACAGGGATGCCGGCAGGGTTATAACAGGCTCAAGTAATTTTACATGGTTAGGGCTGACGGAGAATCTTGAATTCAATGTTGAACTCAAGAACCGCTCCGACTATGAATTTGCGAAAGACAAATTTGAGCAGTTATGGAAAGACGCCGTTGATGTCAGTGAAAAATACATTGAAACTATTGAAGGCAAAACATGGCTGAATCAGAATGTAACCCCTTATCAACTTTATCTGAAGTGTCTCTACGAGTATTTCAAAGATGAGCTCGGCAGCTCTGAAGAGGTCTTTGCTAAATATCTCCCGCAAGATTTCAAAAGGCTTGAGTATCAGGAGCAGGCAATACTCAACGCCAAAAAGATACTGGAGGAATATGGAGGCGTATTCATTTCCGATGTGGTAGGACTCGGCAAGACATATATTGCCGCGCTTCTTGCCGGACAGATAGACGGCAGGACACTCGTTATCGCTCCTCCGGTTCTGCTTGATAGGGAAAACCCAGGCTCATGGCCCAATGCCTTTTCCGATTTCAGGATACCTGCTGACTTTGAATCCATCGGTAAGCTTCAAGATATACTGGATAAGGGAACGGATAAATACTCCAATATCATCATTGATGAGGCGCACCGCTTCAGGACAGAAACAAACATCACCTATGAAATGCTTGCTGAGATATGCAGAGGCAAACGGGTAATACTTGTTACCGCCACCCCTTACAACAACTCTCCAAGAGACATTCTGAGTCAGATAAAGCTCTTTCAGAAATCCAAAAAGAGCACCATCCCGAATCTGCCTGACCTTGAGACCTTTTTCAGCAGGTTGGATAAAAGGCTCAAGAATCTTGATCGCCAGCGGGATTATCATGAATACATCAGGGTTGTAAAGGAAAATGCCCGTGAAATCAGGGATAAGGCGCTCAAATACCTGATGGTTCGCCGCACGAGGACAGAGATAGCAAAATACTTCGCCAATGATCTTAAACGACAGAATCTTAAATTCCCTGAAGTTGAAAACCCCGAACCTTTGTTTTACGGGCTCAATGCTGATGAAGATGAAATCTTTAACGAAACCATAAGACTCATTTCCCTGAAATTCAAATATGCCCGCTACATGCCCTTGCT
>CAKKPH010000048.1 GCA_919901585.1 Thermodesulfovibrionales bacterium
CCGTTCAAAAATACTTCATAGTTATCTATGCCTTTCAGGAATGTCTGGATTCGTGTGGGAATTCTCTTGGTTCTGTATATAGGTTTAAATTCTAAGACAGAAGCCTCTCCCTCGTTAAGGGTAATTTTCACCTCCACAGAATACTTATCATCAGGAAGGCCGAAGAAAACCTTGTGCGAACCGGCAGTTAGAATTATCCTCTTTTCAAATATGTATTTCATCCCCTCCCTGGCTTCAGGGTCATGACTCGTCTTGCCGTCCTTATCATATGCTGGCTTGTTATCTCTAACGCCTTCGACATTCCAGAGGGCAGCTTGCCCGTCAATATTTATGAGGAACGGGTATGACTGTTTTCCGTGAAGGGATTCTTTTGATTCAAGGATGTAGTAACTCTCTAAATGGGTTTTGATATTAGCCTTTATTATTAAATCCACAAAACCCTTTGGGGGCATTCCTTCTTCTTTAACCTCACTGAAGACATCCATTCTTACACTTTGGGACTTTGTTTTAATCTCTTGCATTGTTGCGCCGCAGCCGGCAATGGTAATTCCTAAAACTGCCAATACGATATATCTCAATAACATTTTCATTTCATATCCTCCTTAAACAGCGGACTCACCTCTTTCACCGGTCATTATCCTGACGGCATCTTTGACATCATAAATGAATATCTTGCCATCTCCTTTGTTTCCTGTGTGGGCATTCTTCAGAATTGTCTCAACCACCTCATCGAGCATGTCGTCATGGACAACAATTTCGATCTTCACCTTCGGCACGTAGTCAATGAGATCCTCAACTATCCTGTGGTGTGCGTCTGCTCCTTTTTCCCTGCCGAACCCTTGAACCTTGGTAACAGTGATGCCTGGGAAATGGGGGATCTTCTTCAGCGCATCTACAACTTTGCTCAGCATGAACGGTTGGATTATCGCTTTAATTTCTTTCATTTCTTCTCCTTTTAGTGTTTGTGTTCTTCTTTATAGTCCTTCCCTTCCAACTGAATGTTGGCATGGGTGATATGGAACTTCTCATCCAAGAGATGATGGATCTGGTGCAGTATCTTCCCTGACTCAGAAAGTGGCATCTCCTCCAGAACTAAATGACAGGTCATGGAGTACATCCCTGATGTAATCTGCCAGATGTGGATGTCGTGGACATTTTCAACAGGGGTTATACCCTTTATAGCCGAGGCGACCTCTTCGATATTGATACCTTTGGGAACAGACTCAAGAAGTATATGGACTGATTCATTTATAAGACCTACAGACCAGAGGAGTATCATTACGCTGATAATGACACTGGCGATAGGGTCTACGATAAGCCAGCCTGTAAAGTATATAAGGATGCCTGCGATTATTACCGCCACAGAGGAAAGGGTATCCCCTATCATATGGATAAATGCCCCCCTTATATTAATATCCTTCTTCCCAACGCCCCATAGGGCAGCGGCACTAATGAGATTTACCAGGAGGCCCGTAAAGGCCACGATGAGCATCGGGATATCCTCAATCCCTTCTGGATGGAGGAAACGCTGGTATGACGCATAAAGGATGAAGCCCACTATTGGAATAAGGGTTATGCCATTGAAGAGGGCAGTAAGGATCTCTGCCCTCCAGTATCCAAAGGTCTTTTCCTCTGATCTAAATCTCGAGGCTATAATTATAGCCACAAGGCTCATGAGCAATGCCCCAAAATGGGTGAGCATGTGGAAGGCATCGGAGAGAAGGGCAAGGCTGTTTGTGATAATGCCTCCCACGGCCTCGACCACCATCATAGAACCTGTAAGAATGGTTACTACCTTCAGCCGCCTCCTCTCCAATAAGCGGGGCCCAAGCTCATGGGGGGTGTCGTGGTGGTCAATTGTCTTTGGGTGATGGCTATGTTCCATGTCTTTCTAAAATTCTACCTTTTCTTCCTCAAACCACTTATAGAGTGTTGGCAAAACTACAAGTGTTAAGAGGGTAGAGGTTATCAATCCGCCTACAACCACCACTGCCAGTGGTTTCTGAACCTCCGATCCAGGCCCTGTGGCGAAGAGCATTGGCACAAGTCCAAGGATTGACACAAATGCTGTCATCAGGATCGGCCTCAGCCTCCTTTCACATCCCTTTATAATGGCCTCCTCTAAGCCAAGTCCTTCTTCCCTCAGTTTATTGATGTAGGAAACGAGGACAATGCCGTTCAATACTGCCACTCCAAAGAGAGCGATAAAGCCAACGGATGCAGGGACGCTGAGATATTGTCCTGAAATCCATAACCCAACAATACCACCTATCAGGGCAAAGGGAAGGTTCAGAAGTATCAGCGCTGCATACTTTGCAGAATTAAAGGTTGAGAATAGAAGGAAGAAGATGAGGGCAATGGAGAGCGGAACGATAATGGAGAGTCTTTTCATGGCCCTCTGCTGGTTCTCAAACTGGCCGCCCCACGAAACATAGTAGCCAGATGGCAGCTTAACCTTTTCGGATATCAACCGCTGTCCTTCTTCCACAAAACTTCCAATGTCACGCCCCTCCACATTGGCTTCTATGACTATCCTTCTCTGTCCCTCTTCTCTATCTATGCTTGAAGGTCCCTCCACGACACGAATACCGGCAATCTGCTTGATAGGGATGCGGGCCCCGTTGGGCGCACTCACGGTGAGATTACCGATGTCCTCTACATTTTTGCTCAAATCTCCTTTAACACGCACAAGGATGCCAAAGCGTTTCTGGCCTTCTATGACATCTGTGGCCACCTTTCCAGCCCTTATCATCCCCACTGTCTCATTCAGGTCAGCCACATTAATGCCGTATCTGGCCATTGCCCTTCGGTCAGCATCAATTTCCAGATAATACTGGCCGGAGACTTGCTGCACCCTCAAATCAGCTATCCCTTTTATGTCTTTGAGGATATTTGCGATGTCAGCAGCCTGCTCTTGAAGAATATTCCTATCCTCTCCAAAGAGCTTCACTGCAATTTGGGATCTTACACCCGAAACGAGTTCATCCACACGCATCTGGATAGGCTGCGAAAAGACAAAGGCGATGCCAGGGATTTTCTCTATGGCCTCACGCATCTTTTCCTGAAGTTCCACCTTGGTTTTGAATCTCCACTCACTTTTTGGTTTTAAGTTAATAAAAACATCACTCAATTCAGGACCCATGGGGTCTGTTCCGATCTCATCAGTGCCTGTACGACTCACCACACTCTTGACCTCAGGGAACTTCATCACCTCCCGCTCTACAATGCTGGAAATATCAAGGGAATCCTCTAAGGCTATACTGGGAAGGCGAGTAATATTAATGACGATAGAGCCTTCATCCATTATTGGGACAAACTCTGTTCCAATAAAAGGGACTAAGGCGAGGCTTCCCACAAACAGGGACACCGCAATAGTGAGAATAATCTTTCTCTTTTTCATTGCAAAGGCTAATGCCGGCCTGTAAATCCTGAGCGCTGCCCTCACAATAAAACTCTCCTTTTCCTTGCCAGGCTTTAAGAAGAGGAAACAGAAGACAGGAATGATAAAGATAGAGAGGACGAGGGAGGAGAGAAGGGCTATGACCACAGTGAAGGCCAATGGGCCAAACATCTTCCCCTCCATCCCTTGAAGCGACATTAGAGGAATAAAGGTGATTGCGATGATAAACACGCCGGAGAAACTCGGCTTCGCCACCTCAATGACTGCCTCAAATACCGTATGGATTTTGTGTTGAGAAGCGCCTGCCTCGGAGAACCGTCTCTGGACATTTTCAACCTGAATGACTGCTGCATCCACGATCATTCCCAGTGATATGGCAAGCCCGCCCAATGTCATAAGGTTGGCTGTCAGCCCCACATACTTCATGATAATAAAAGTGGAGAAAATAGCCAGGGGCAAAGACAAAGAGACCACCAATGCCCCTCTGAAATTTCTCAGGAAAAGATAAAGGACAATAACCACCAAAACTATCCCCTCCATTAGCGCCTTCTTGATGCTGGAAAGGGCATGCTCTACCAGTTCTGTCCTGTCATAGAAAGGTATGATGGAGGCGCCCAGTGGAAGAATTTTATTAATCTCTTTCACTTTTTCTTTGACCGCTCTAACGATATCGCGGCTGTTGCCTCCCTTAAGCATAAGTGCCATCCCTTCCACTGCCTCTCCTTTGCCATTGGCTGTTACTCCGCCCAGCCGATAGCGGGAGCCCAGTAGAATATCGGCTACATCCTTGAGATAAACAGGCGTACCATGCTCTGAGGAAACAACGATGTCCTCAATGTCTTTAATGGATTGGATCAAGCCTAACCCGCGAATTGCATAGCTCTCCTGCTGGTGGCGGATGTACCCTCCTCCAACATTGGCATTATTTTTCTCCACAGCTTCAAAGACCTGCCTGAGGGTGAGGTTATACTTTTTAAGGCGGTTGGGATCCACCATCACCTGATACTGCTTTGGATAACCTCCAAGGCTGTTCACATCAGCAAGGCCAGGAACCGTGCGGAGCATGGGTCTAATAACCCAGTCCTGAAGCGTCCGAAATTCCATAAGATCGTCTTCCTTTGTCTTCCGGCTCTCTTTTGATCCCTGACCTCTTTCCACCGTGTATTGGTAGACTTCACCCAGACCGGTCGCTATGGGGCCAAGAACGGATTCAACACCTTCAGGGAGTTTTTCTCTTGCCTGGATTAATCGCTCCAGCACAATCTGTCTGGCCCAGTAGATATCGGTATCGTCTTCAAAAACAATGGTAATCACCGATAGACCTAACTTGGTTACCGACCTGAGTTCTATCTTTTTGGGCAAACCCATGAACTCTACTTCCAAAGGATAGGTGACCAACTGTTCCACCTCTACCGGAGACATCCCGGGGGCCTTTGTGATAACCTGCACCTGTATGTTGGTCACATCCGGGAAGGCATCTATAGGTAGTTTCTGGTAAGCATATATGCCGAAGGCCACAAGGAGTGCCACGGCTATGATTATTAAAAACTTATTTTTAAGGGCAAAGGTGATCAGTTTTTCAATCATCTAATCCTCCTTCATAAGGCCTTTCATAGCCTCAGACTTCAGGATAAAGGCGCCTTTTGTAACAATCTGCTCACCTTCTTTAAGACCAGACAAAACTTGATGATAGCCGCTCACCTCAGGCCCAATGGTTACAACCCTTTTCTCAAAGGTAGATTCATCCCTTGCTACAAAGACGATAGTATTTTCGCCTTCTCGCTGGACAGCAGATGTTGGAACAACAATCACTTTTTCTGTCTTGTCTGAAATGATACTGACTGTGGCAAACATCCCTGGCTTTAAGAGTCCGCCGGAATTATCCACAGTGACCCTTGCCTTTACAGTCCTCGTCTTTTCATCCACAACATCGCCTATGTATGAGATTTTGCCTCTAAAGTCTTTATCAGGAAATGCTGTTACAGAGACCTTCACTGTCATACCTGTTTTGAGACGCGGAATATCCTTTTCATAGATATCTATCACAACCCAGAGGGTTGAGAGGTCTGCAACCGTAAAGAGTGTCTTCTCCGGCCCCACGACCTCGCCCTGAGATACAGCCTTTTCAATTATCACACCACTAATTGCTGAGGACAGGGGTAAAAGGGGATGATCTCCGTTTTTCCTTTCAGCCTCAAAGGGTGTAATATCTATCCCGAGGAGGCGGAACCTTTCCTTCGAGAGATTGAGGTCTGCTTCAGCCTCACTGAGTTCCTGCCTTGCCTTTAAGACATCCTTTTCAGGGGATATCTTCTTTTCAAATAAGGTCTCTTCCCTATGTAGGTTTTTCCTTGTAAGTTCAACCCTGCCTTTAGCCTTTAAATATTCAGCCCATATCTGTCCAAGCTCTGGACTGTCAAAATATGCGAGGGCCTGGCCTGCCTTCACCCTGTCGCCAAGAGATGCAATGAGTTTGACAATCCTTCCTGCTGTCCTCGGGCTTATCTTGGAAACCCTGTCAGCATTAAGCTCTATAACCGCGGTTGCTGAAATCGGAGCTGATATAGACTCATGAACTACCTTCTGAACCTCTATGCCTGATGCCTTTTGCTTCTCCTGTGAGAGCGTTACAACACCAGGTTCTTCCTTTTCTTTCTTTTCCACTGCGGCAGAAGGTTTCTCATCCTTCGGGGATTCTTTCTTACCGCATCCTG
>CAKKPH010000049.1 GCA_919901585.1 Thermodesulfovibrionales bacterium
GCACGAGTTATTCGCAACAGGCAGTACCGGCAAGATAATGGTAAGGGCGTTAGAAATGCCCGTTAATTGCTTTAAGAGCGGTCCTCTCGGCGGTGACCAGCAGATCGGCGCGAAAATAGCAGAAGGCGACATCGATATGGTAATTTTTTTCTGGGACCCTCTTGAACCGCATCCTCATGACGTCGACGTCAAGGCCCTGCTCAGAATCGCCGCTGTTTACAACATTCCTATTGCCTGTAACAGGGCATCTGCTGATTTCATTATTTCATCGCATCTTATGAACGAAGTATACGAACGAATAGTTGTTGACTATGAGATTACGCAAAGGACAAGGAATGCCCTGTTTGCACAGGATGATGAACTGCAGAATTGCAGGCAGCCTGTTACACTGTAACAGGAATAACCCTCCCGTCACGTTTCCGGCTTTTCCTGCCGCAGTTGAGGGTAATAGTAAAATAAGTTCGGAATAGTCTCCCCTTATTCAGTATTTCTGCTCAGCACGCTGATGTGGCGGTCCGCAAGGGATACGTTTAAACCGAGAACAAGGTCGGCAAGGCAAGGCTAACCGCTAGCCAGAAACAAGCTATCTTTACAAAGAAGCGCTTTTTCATTGTGATATAATGGAACTGAAGTAAAGCGTAAATATAAATATGCGCTTTTCCCCTTACAAAAGTCTATATACTACTTCTAAGTGTGAGTGATTATTAAGACAGGAATGAGGTAAGCAGCATATGCAGACCGATGATAAGCAACACCGCTCTATCTTACAGAGAATAGCGCACAGGGCGATGCTTCAGAGGGGATTACTACCTGACTTTTCTGCCGAAGCACTCGTCGAACTTGGCAGGATTCAGTCGCCTGCATCAATAAACGGCGAGCAGGTTCGTGACCTTAGGGACCTGCTGTGGGCCTCCATTGACAATGATGATTCGCGTGACATGGATCAGCTTTCCTTTGCTGAGACATTGCCGGGAGACAAGGTAAAGATACTTGTTGCCGTGGCTGATGTGGACGCGCTTGTTAATAATGGCTCGGCAATTGATGAACACGCCCGCCATAATACTACCTCTGTTTATACCGCCGGCAGGATATTCCCGATGCTTCCTGAAAAGCTTTCAACGAACCTCACATCCCTGAATTTCAATGAGGATCGACTGGCAATCGTCGTCGAAATGGTGATCGGCGCGGACGGTTCTTTAATGGATTCTGATATCTACAGGGCGAGTGTCCGCAATCATGCAAAGCTCGCCTATAACAGCGTGGCCGCATGGCTTGAAGGCAATGGAAGTCTGCCTGAGGCTGTTGCCGCCGTAAAAGGACTTAAGGAGAATCTGCGCCTGCAGGACAGGGCGGCGCAAGGCATGAAGAACCTCCGGCATGTTCAAGGTGCGCTTAGTTTTGAAACGGTTGAGGCGAGGCCGGTATTTGACGGAGATGAAATCCGTGATCTGGAAGTGGAGAAGAGGAACCGCGCAAAGGACATCATTGAGGATTTCATGATAGGGGCAAACGGCGTGACCGCCCGATATCTCTCGTCAAGAAAATCCCCTTCTATCCGCCGTGTAGTCCGCACTCCGAAACGATGGGAACGGATTGTCGAGCTTGCTGACGAACATGGGTCCAAGCTCCCTAATGCGCCGGATTCAAAAGCCCTGGAAGAGTTCCTGACCAAGGAGAAAGCAGCCGATCCGGTTGGATTCCCCGACCTCTCCCTCGCTGTGATCAAACTTATTGGGGCCGGTGAATACGTTGCGGAACTTCCGGGAGACACTGCCCCGGGACACTTTGGTCTCGCGGTCAGGGACTATACCCATTCTACAGCCCCTAATCGCCGGTACACCGATCTTATTACCCAACGCCTATTGAAGGCCGCGATAGGAGGAAGTTCCTTGCCTTATAGCAATGATGAGCTTGAGTCCCTGGCAAAACATTGCACGGAAGAAGAAGACTCAGCAAACAAAGTCGAACGGCAGGTCAGGAAATCCGCAGCGGCAATGCTGCTGGAACACAGAATTGGGGAGCAGTTCAATGCCATCGTTACCGGCGCAGCGGAAAAAGGCACCTGGGCCCGGCTTCTCACGATCCCTGTCGAAGGGAAAGTGGTCCATGGTTTCGAGGGCCTTGATGTCGGCAACAGGATTCGAGTGCAACTGACATTTGTAGACGTTGACCGGGGATACATCGATTTCAGGAAAATTGGTCCATAAAAACATTGATGAACAAAACAGGTTCACGATGATACGAACATCGTGGAAACGACCAAATAGTGATAAGATTTTCACAAACATGAAGTCAACGATAAATAAAAGCCCATTCCTGTCCTTTTTCCATTTCATTGGCAAAAGGACACTGTATATTATTAACAATCTTGGCGCCATTGCCATTTTTTTTACGCTTGCTTTTCTGAAGATATTCCGGCCCAGACAGCTTAGGGAGATTACCCAGCAGGTCTTCTACATCGGAGCCAGGTCATCGAACATTGTGATGCTTGTCGGCTTGTTTACTGGAATGGTACTCGGCTTGCAGCTCTACTACACGCTCACAAAATTCGGTTCTGGGGGGGTCCTCGGTTCAGTCGTCGCCCTTACGCTGATTAGGGAGCTGGGCCCTGTCCTCACGGCGATCATGATAACTGCGCGAGCCGGTTCTGCAATGACTGCTGAAATCGGTATCCTCCGCATCTCTGAGCAGATCGATGCCTTGTATACCATGCGAATCGATCCGCTTCGGTATCTCATCAGCCCCCGTATCGCAGCTGCGATTATCAGCTTTCCCCTGCTGACCGCATTTTTCGATCTGGTCGGAATCCTCGGCGGGTATGTCACCGGAGTTCTCCTCCTCGGCGTGGATAAGGGCGCCTACTTTTATAGAATCCACTCATATGTTGAGATGGCGGACATAAGCAGCGGGTTTATCAAGTCGCTCGTATTTGCCGGGCTGGTGTCTACGATCTGCTGCTATCAGGGATATTTCGCCCACCTTCTTACGGACAGCCATGGCGCAAAAAGTGTCAGTCTTGCAACCACGGCTGCAGTTGTTTTCTCCTGTGTTATGATCCTAGTCTCAGACTATGTTGTGACATCCTTTCTGATGTAGAGGTGCATGTGGAAACGCCATTGATAGAATTTAGAGAGGTAACCAAACGCTTTGACGAAAAGGCCATTCTCGTCAAGACGAATCTCGCGATTTATGAAAACCAGATTACGACGGTAATAGGGAAGAGCGGCAGCGGCAAGAGTGTCCTCCTGAAGCACATTATCGGACTGCTTTCACCTGATGAAGGGAGTATCCTCTTCAGGGGAAAACCTGTTGATGAGATGAAGAAGGGAGAGTGGAACGAATACAGGAGTAAGATCAGCTATATGTTCCAGAACAATGCCCTCTTTGATTCCATGACGGTCTTTGAAAATATAGCGCTTCCACTCAGGCAGACGACAAATCTTAAAAAGAAGGAGATCAAACAGAAGGTGATGTCGCGTATCGAGCAGATGGAGCTGTCTGACGCTGCCCGAAAGTATCCTTAAGAGCTTTCGGGAGGTATGCAGAAGAGGGTTGCACTGGCCCGGGCACTCGTAACAGACCCAGCAATCGTGCTCTTTGACGAGCCGACGACCGGCCAGGACCCTATCAGGAAAAATATCATCCTGAGTATGATCGCCCATTACAGGAAACAGTTCGGGTTTACCGCTGTGCTGATCAGCCATGAAATCCCTGATGTCTTCTTCATCTCTGACCGGATACTCCTTCTCTGGGAAGGGGAAATAGCCTTTCACGGGACTTATGAGGAGTTGACCAGACTCAGGCATCCCATGATCGATGAATTTCTCCAGAGCCTCGAGGGCCTCAGGGATGAGCTCACAGGGCTGCTTTCAAAAAAGATGTTCAGATCACGGTATGCCCTGACACTGGGCCGCGGACGTGTCGACACCACAATCACGGCCGTACTCTTCAGCGTCCGCTTTGACTTACTTACTGATATGCTCGGGCCTCAGGCTGCCATAGAGGTCCTCAAGGCGCTCGGGGAATATGTGCATGAATATTTCGATCCACTGGGCGGATTCTCGGCACGCCACAGGAGGGGCGAGATACTTACGATACTGCCCCACATGAATCTTGAAGAAGCCGGGCAATTAGTATATGATTTTTCTCATGGGCTCCAGCAAAAAGCTCTCCCCAATATCCAGACACTTACCAGGGTCGAAGCAGGAGTCGAGGCATGCTTCGAAATTTCGGTGACTACAGGCGTAACTGAAGGCAGCTCCGCTGATGATATAGAACAAATTATCGAAAAGGCTGAGGCGAAACGGAAGATAATCGCAAGATACCAGTGCAACAGGGAGGAAGGTTCTAAATGAAAAAGTACTCAATCGAAACATTTGTAGGAATATTTGTGGTCATCGGCCTCCTTTGCGTGGCATATATGACAGTGAAACTCGGCAAGGTCTCCATATTCGGAGATGATTACTATTTACTTTATGCCCGTTTTGCTTCAGTATCCGGACTGCGGGCCGGCAACCTTGTTGAGATTGACGGCATCGAGGTAGGACGAGTGGAACGCCTGAGCATAGACCAGGAAAAACAGATGGCGGTGGTGGAACTGAAGGTCAGGAAAGACATTAAGGTTTATGATGATGCTGGTGCGTCAATCAAGACAGCCGGTTTAATCGGCGATAAGTTCGTTAAGATTGATCCCGGAGGCGCCGGGGAAATTCTGAAACCCGGCGGGATTATTACGGAGACAACGTCGCCGATGGATTTAGAGGAACTTATCAGTAAATATGCGTTCGGAGATATCAAGAAGGACGATAAAAAGGAGACCAAATGAGCTTTAAGGAAGAAGTCATGAAGAAATATCTTATCAGTATGATCCTCACTGTTTGCCTGATTTCTCCGGTCCCGGCCCTTGCAGGGGTGCCGCTTGATACCGTAAAGGGCTATTCCGACAAGGTGCTTGACGTACTGCGGGATCCGGTCTTCAAGGCTGAAGCTGCAAAGAAGACCAAAAAAGACAAAATCCGGGCCATTTCAGAGGAGATGTTTGACTTTACCGAACTCTCGAAGAGAACGTTGGCCCTGAACTGGAGCAAGTTCAATCCCGAGCAGCAGAAGGAGTTTGTCGAGCTCTATACGTCTCTCCTCGAGGATGCTTATGCAAATAAGATCCTGGCGTACAGTGATGAAAAGATCACCTTCACCAAAGAGGTTCCTCTCAGTGCAAAGACAGTTGAGGTTCAGAGTACGGTCCTGAGAAAATCCGCAGAGATCCCGATATACTACAGAGTGATACTGAAGGATGGAGCGTGGAGGGTCTACGATGTTGTCATCGAAGGGGTAAGCCTCATCAGTAACTACCGGACCCAGTTCAAAGATATACTCTCGAATAAGCCGCCTGAATCGTTACTCGAAACCCTGAGGAAAAAAGTCGGCAAGGGCTGAGTTTTTTTATATAAGAACTGTACATAAAAGCACATAAGGAGAAACCCACGAAACTTATACCTCACTTCATTCTGGCCTTTGTTCTTGTTTTTTTGCCGGTGTTGCCCAGGGCAGAGGAGCCGCCGCCTGTTGCAGCCGACTATTCTGTTGAGGCGACCGGGAATGAATCCGAGCCGGAATCCGAGGATGAGTCTCCGCAAATTCCTGACCCCTTAGCTCCGGTAAACAAGGCAATGTTTACGGTGAATGATACGTTTTATTTCTGGGTGCTCAAGCCTGTAGCTCAGGGATATGCCCATGTTCCAGAGGATTTCAGGATTATATTCAGCAACATATACGACAATCTGTGGGCTCCATCGAGAATGCTGAACAATCTGCTGCAGCTCAGACTCAAAGGAGCAGGCAATGAGCTTCTCAGGTTTGTACTGAACTCAGTTGTTGGCATTGGGGGCATTAGCGATGCTGCACGGGATGCCTTCGGCATTAAAAAACAGGAGGCTGACTTCGGACAGACCATGGGCCATTACGGTATAGACCATGGCTTTTATCTGGTATTGCCAGTTTTCGGGCCTTCTTCACTCCGTGACGGAGTGGGTCTTGTCGGTGACCGATTTATGCATCCACTTACATATGTAGGGAGTTCCCACCTAACTTTTGGCCAGTCGGCTGGAATTTCGGCCCATGAAAAGGTGAACGACACATCGTTCAGGATCGGAGATTATGAGTCTTTCAAAGAGTCGGCCATCGATCCTTACATTGCGATGCGTGACGCCTTTGTCCAGCAGCGTAAAAAGAAGGTGGATGAATCAAAACAGTAGTTTTTTGATGAGGGGAAGGCGGGGAAGGCTTATGGGCCCAGATCAATGATCGAATCTGAGTGCCCTGGATAAGAAACACCATGATGTCGGCTGCGTCATTTTTTTGTTTTCAGCTCGATTCAGCATGAGGACCAGCAAGTGGTATGATCTTACGACCCGCTACAGGAAACAGC
>CAKKPH010000050.1 GCA_919901585.1 Thermodesulfovibrionales bacterium
ACACGGGCATACAGATTACCTCGGTCAACATAACGCGCGAGTCTCCGGACCTCGATGTATATTCATCTTCGACTGCATGCAGCGGAGCATCAGAGGTTGCACTTACACGCGAAGGCGCAACGCTGAACATTACTGCAGCAAGGCTTAATCCAAACAGCAGCTTTGACCCGTTTCCTGCAAGCGTTGAGGAATGCATGATAACCTTCAAAAAGGCTGTGGAAGACCCCTCTTCTCCGATACTCGAATCATTGACGATCTATCCTAACTGCACTATAATCAACGGCACTTCTCAGTGCAGCGTCACCCTGATAGATATACAGCGCAAGACAGATTACTGGAATGCTATTACCGGAGGCACAAACCAGCCGAAGGAATACCCGACTCACTATATAGCTCAGTATAGCTGCAATTATATGAACAACCTCGGGAAGACAGGAACATTTACTACAGAGTACGACTTCTGGCTGGCAGATTTTCTGGTTTGTAGTTAGGGAGGTATGATGATAATGAAAAAAAGATTGATAGCCTTGCCTGTTATGCTTTTGCTTTTACTAGTGAGCTGCGGCGGAGGTGGAGGCTCAGGCTCTTCAAGTTCGCCTCCGGACACAAACTACGGCATCGTATCCGATATCCAGCTTCTCGCCACAAGGTATGTAGCTCAGGCCGGTTCTTATATATATTTTAAGGCAAAACTGCTTGACGGCACAGGCCTGCCTGTGGCCAATGTAAGCGTGACGTTTACAAAGACGTCTTCCCTCGGGGTCCTGAGTTCTGCCTCTGCAATTACAGACAGCCTCGGTTATGCAACAGTCACGTTGTATTCAGCATCAGCCGGTTTTGTGACTCTTCAGGCAGAGGTCAGCACAGGCGCAGGCAAGGTGAGGGACAAGAAGACTGTCTATTTCTCATCATCTGAGCTCTCATATTCTTACAGTCTCTACCTTGGTGCGGACGGCAATAACAACGGGACCTATAATGAGTCCGCAGACCTGAACCTTTCAGGATCAACCAATGCACAGGTCCTGATAAGGGCCATGGTCTTATACGGCATTGACAGCAATATAGCGCCTGTCTTCGGCAGTACTGTGACCTTCGGGACAGACTATCCGTACTTCTCTTCAGCAGGTGCAACTGCCTGCAGTGACGGGACCACCGTCTGCTATGTTACTTTCCCATACGGCAATACTGCGACTACTGATACGAGCGGCTTTGCGACTGTATTGATGCAGGTGAATTCGTCAATCCTAAAGACGCTGACAACTCCCCTTAATGTGACCGCATATGCGGATAACGGGTCGGCCAACCTCTTGACCCTATATCTCAATCCGGTTACGATATCCTCGGTCTCTTTGACGGTATCTCCGACGAGTGTAGAGACCGATTCGACTGCGAATGCGATTGCTGCTGTCAAGACATCAACCGGTTCGCCTGCGCCTGACGGCGCGGCCGTTAATTTTACTGCCGCATGTCCGCCCTTAATATCCATTGCGCAGATGAACCCTCCGTTTGTACAGACTGCTGACGGCATGGCGACCTCGGTTTTTAATGCGCCTTCGAGTGTCGGGTCCTGCTCAATCACCGCAACGAGCGGTGGGGTGAGCGCTATTGTCTATATTAGTGTTGTTTCACCGCCCACTACCCCTGTGACGGAGCCTGTGCCTGACGCTCTCGCTATTGTGCCGGGCACAATATCTGTAGTCAGCAACGCATCTACACAGACTGCTTCATTTACGATATCAGGGGGTACTTTACCTTATACAACTACCTCTACCGATCCTTCAAGGGTTTATAATGCTGCCACTGGTACAGGTGTCTGGACTGGTTCATCAATAACAGCAACTATTGCTGCAAATGCGTGCCCGGGCACTGTAACAATGAATGCAAATGATTCAAAAGGCAACACTGACTCAGCTACCCTAACGGTATTGAGTGCCAGCGCATTGAGCTTAACTCCTACTTCTGCGAATATCTGCGAAACGAGCGCTAATTGCGGCAGCACAAGTTATCCTACATCTGTTGTTTTTACCATTACAGGAGGAAAGAGCCCATATACTGTTACTTCAAGCAATACTGCTGCTATTTCTGACCCTGTAGTAACCGCTGTCGCTCCGTTTACATTCACAGCTGATGCTAATAATGGCGGGATAACTTCTGATACGACAGTTACGCTCACTATCACAGATAGCTGCGGTTCAACAAAAACTGTTGCAGTATTTGTAAAGAACGAATAATTTTTACTATGGTATTTTGTTAGATGGGAGGGGCGGGCGCAGGCCCGCCCCCTCCCTTTTTTATGTGTCAGCGGTTAGTAAACGAATACAATTGTTTGATTATCTGTAGTTTTCTGCTAAAATGAATATATCATGGTAAAGAATGCATCACTTCTTAAAGAGTTTGAGGACGATTTCAGAAGGCGTGAGGGTTGTCTGCCATACAACAAATCGTTAAAGATATTTGAGTCCATGTGGAAGGAAACGGTTAATCTCAAGTTGTTGCAGCGAAGAGATTCTATGGAAGGGATCGATGTTGATATAAGAATTGCTAAGATTCTTAACTCGTGTTTGAAGAACTCATCTCCAGAATAGCGTCTGCACTTAAGAGCCGTCAGATCCCTTACATGATCATTGGCGGGCAGGCTGTACTGCTTTATGGAGAGCCGAGGTTTACAAGGGATATTGATATAACTTTGGGGGTTAATATTGATTCCCTTGATGAAGTCCTTTCCATTGCCGAAGAGCTTTCAATTAAGCCTATTCCTCAGGATATAATGACTTTTGTGAGCCAAACTATGGTGTTGCCGGCATTGGACAAGGTTTCCGGGATGCGCGTTGATTTTATTTTTTCATTTACTCCCTACGAGTCGGAAGCCATTGAGAGGGCAAAAAGGGTGCTGTTGATGGGGGAAGAAGTCTGTTTTGCATCTCCGGAAGATTTAATTATTCATAAGATATTTGCCGGCAGACCGAGGGATATGGAAGATGCAAGAACAATTCTGCTGAAAAACCCTGATATTGACTTAGGGTATATAAGAAAATGGCTGAAGCAGTTCGATGCGTCAGTGGATGGTATGAATTTCCTAAACACCTTTGAAGGAATTTTAAATTCATAGTATTTCTTTCTGCATAAGGAATCAAGGCATGTTGCCTGAAGGTTGTAAATAAGGAAAGCGGTTGTCTCAAAAAGAAGTCGCAGGTACTCCATAGCTATCTACTTTTGCCCCGTCTTGATGACTTCAGGGCGTTTGCCGGACATATAAGCCTTTTCATGGAACAGGGGAAACTTTAGCTTAACGGCTTCAGAAAATTTGTTTTAAGCCTCTTCCAATAGAAACCCCTTAAATGCTAAAATAACCAGCTATGATACAGAGTATGACAGGCTTTGGATCCGGTGAGCGGGGGTCCTTTAAGGTCGAGATACGCTCCCTCAACCACCGTTTTATGGATGTCTCAATCAAGCTCCCCCAGGGCCTTGCAAGACACGAGATAGAACTCAGGAACATGCTCAAGGAAGAGTTTTCGAGAGGCAGGCTTGATGTCAATGTTTATGTTGCTGAAGGAGCACGGCAGAGAGTCAGGACAGACACAGCCCTCGCCATGGATATTTATAATGCGCTCCAGACCCTGAAGGATGAACTTCTGCTGTCAGGCAATATAAGTGTTGATGTCATGGCAGGGTTCAGGGATATTATAATTTCAGAGGAGGCAGTCCTGAATGAAACGCCCCTGTATGAGGCCTTCAGGGATGCTGTTGCAATGCTCAGCGAGATGAGGGAAAGGGAAGGTGTGGCAATATTGCAGGATATGCTTGCGAGGATTGAAGCGATCAGCCTGATGAACAGCAGGGTAGCATCACTCTGTCCTGAGGTGGTGAACGCATGCAGGGATAAATTTGTACAGCGGCTTAATGAGCTCTTCGGCGAAGGCGTTGTCTGTGACGGGAACAGGATAATGCAGGAGGCCGCTATCATGGCCGAGAGGATGGATATAAGTGAGGAGATAACAAGGATTTCGTCACATACGGAGCAGATGAAGAATCTCCTGCTTGAGGGTGGTACAATAGGAAGGAAGGCAGAGTTTCTCGTTCAGGAGCTCAACAGGGAGGCTAACACAATATCATCAAAATCAGGTGACTACAGGGTTTCGAGTATTGCGGTCGAGATGAAGAACGAACTCGAGAAGATGAGAGAACAGGTTCAGAACATACAGTAAACCCTGTTAGAAAACTTAGGCTTTCTAACAGGGCAAAGGCAGGGAAAGGATGAAGAGAGATTTAAGTCCGGTAATGGTGAATATAGGGTTCGGCAACATAGTTTCTTCTGCAAGGGTGATAGCTATTGTTACGCCGGGCTCATCCCCGATGAAACGTCTAAGGGAAGAGGCGAAGAAGCGCGGGAAGCTGGTAGATGCGACTGAAGGAAGGAGGACCCGCTCTATTATAGTCACAGACAGCGACCATATAATACTCAGCGCATTACAGGTCGAGACAATAGCCCAGAGATTCGGCGATAACAGGGAGACTGAGACCAGTCAAAAGGGCCGGACGTCTTTAAGGGAGAATAGCCTTGACGACGTGGAATCATAGGGGAAGCCTTTTTGTTGTGTCAGCGCCTTCCGGCGCAGGAAAGACGACCCTCTGTCAGAGGCTCGCATCCGAGCTTGAGAACATAAGGCACTCTGTATCTTACACAACGAGGAAGCCGCGCAAGGGAGAGGTGAATGACAGGGACTATACCTTTATAGACAGGGACACGTTCATGCGTATGGTCGCAGCGGATGATTTTGTCGAGTGGGCAGAGGTCCATGGGAATCTTTACGGCACCTCGAAAAACCGCATCGAAGAAATGATCGTCTCCGGTGTAGACGTTATGCTCGATATAGACACTCAAGGCGCAGCACAGATGCGCAAGCTGCGCAAGGCTGTGTGCATATTCATAATGCCCCCCTCTATGGAGGTCCTCAGACAGCGTATTGACACCCGCAGGAGCAACTCTCCTGATGACATAGAGCTGAGATTAAGGAGGGCAACAGATGAGATACGGGAGTATAAAAATTACGATTATGTTATAGTGAATGACAGGTTTGAAGACGCTTTAGCAGGCCTCAACGCTATTGTAACGGCCGAGAGGCTCAGGACTGAGAGAATAAACCCGCAATGGGTTAAAAATTTCGGGATTTAGGAGGATAGGATGGACATTATTTCATTACCTGTAGAGATTGACAAAAAGAGGATAGACGGCAAATACAGGCTTGCTACCATAGCTGCACAGAGGGCAAGGGAGCTCGCACTCGGTGCGAACCCCAAGATTCAGACAAAGGCAAAGAAAGTGACTACCATGGCTATTGAAGAGGCAATCAGCAATGCGCTCGAGTTTCTCACCGGCGAAGAGGCGAGAAAGGCAAAGCATGAGGCCAAAAAATTTGATTACAAGAAGTATCTTGAGGATAAGAGAAGGGAAGGTGCGCCTGAGGACCTCTCTGAACTCGAAAAAGACCTGAAGGTATATCTGCAGGAGAAGGAATTAGGCGAAAAGAAATCGCTTGAGGACCTCTTTATTGAAAAGACTAACGAATCTGAGTCTTCCGGAAATCATAGCGATTTTGGGGAAGACAATGTCTCTGAAAAATAAGAAGGTTATCTTAGGCGTCACCGGGAGTGTCGCTGCATACAAATCAGCCGGTTTAGCACGCAGGCTAACAGAAGCAGGGGCATCAGTCCATGTAATAATGACTGATGCCTCTAAGAATTTCATAACCCCGCTATCCCTCAGTATCGCCTCCCAAAACAAGGTCTATTCAGGCCTTTTTGACGACCCGATATCACACATAACACTTACTGCAGACGCTGATGTAATGGTAATAGCGCCTGCGACAGCAAATATTATAGGGAAATTTGCAAACGGCATAGCTGATGATTTTCTGAGCACCTGCTTCCTGTCGTTCAGGGGAAGGGTTGTAATAGCACCTGCAATGAACTGGAGGATGTACGAAAACCCGGTCTTTAAAAGGAATCTCGACAGCCTCCTGTCATACGGTATTATGCAGATAGGGCCTGATAAGGGCAGCCTTGCATGCGGCGAAGAGGGTGCAGGCAGGATGGCAGAGGTGCAGGATATTATCGATGCGGTAATCTCCTCTGTTACAGAAAAGGATCTGAACGGCAGAAAGATCCTTGTTACTGCAGGGCCTACAAGGGAATACATAGACCCTGTGAGGTTCATCTCAAACAGGTCATCCGGCAAGATGGGGTTTGCGATAGCGAAGGCAGCTATCAGGAGAGGGGCGGAGGTGATACTTATAAGCGGACCCTCTGACCTTATGCCGCCACCTAAGGCCCAGTTCATAAGGGCAGAGACTGCCTCAGGGATGAGGGAGGCTGTATTAAGACATTATATGGATTGCGATGCTGTTATAATGGCTGCTGCTGTGGCTGACTTTACGCCTGCTGACATGAGCAGTTCTAAAGTCGAAAAATCAGAGACTATGGTATTGAACCTCGTTAAGACGCCTGACATCCTTGCCGAGATAGGTGCGCTTAAGAAAAGGCCTTTTCTCGTAGGTTTTGCTGCAGAGACAGGGCAGGATACCAGCCGTGCAAGGAGAAAGCTCATCGAAAAGGGCGCAGATTTTATTGTCTTTAATAATGTGGCATCTGAGCTGTCCGGCTTTGACGTGGATACAAACGAGATAACAATTATAGAGAGGGATAAAATCACTCCAGTGCCCCTTATGACAAAAGACGCTGTGGCTGACGTAATACTCGGCAGGATAACTGAACTGATTACTTGACTTTTAATGATATTTTGGTGAAACTTTAAGCAAATGTCACAGGATGATATAGATAAACTGCGTGCAAAGGTCGAGAAAGACCCTGACTCAAAACTCTTCCTGCCCCTTGCTGAGGGATACCGGAAGCAGGGTATGCTGAGTGAGGCGGTTGATGTCCTTCTGAACGGCCTCGAGCGCCAGCCGGGCTATACCAGCGCAAGGGTGACCCTCGGCAAGGTATACCTCGAGATGAATATGCCCAAAGATGCAGGGGATGAATTCGAAAAGGTAATTAGTTTAGTGCCGGACAACCTGTTTGTTCACAAAAAACTCGCAGAACTGTACAGGCAGGCTGGTGACACGGACAAGGCAATCCTGAGATACAGGAGGGTTCTTGAACTGAACCCTTATGATGAGGATGCAAAGTCGTTTCTCGAGTCGTTTGACAGCAGGGCAGAGGAAGAGCCGTCAGCCTCCGGATATGTTGCGGATGAAGAAAAGCCCATTCATGATGAGAGCCCTTATGTTGATATGAGCCTGCAAGGGAGCGGTGCTGATGAGGCTGAGGCTGAGACAGTGGAAGGAGAAGAGGAAGAGGTAAGGGTAAAGGAAGAGGAAGATAAAGTCGAAGGATTTGATGAAGAATTCGAGGATTTTAATAGTTTTTTATCAGAAGAGGTGTCAGCGCTGAGCCGTGACGAAGAAGCCGTTCCTGAGGCAGAGGCAGAGAGCAGCCCTGAGGCCCTTAGCCCTCCGAATGAATTTGGAGACAAATCCCCTGAGTTTTCAGGAGGGCTGTTTGAAGATGCTGATGACATATCCGGACATGCAGGGGAAGAAAGACCTAATGAATTGCCGGATTATTCATATATTGACTCACTTATCCTCAGCGGTGATTACTATAATGCGATAAAGTCATACAGGCAGATCCTTTCATATGACCCTGATAACAGGCATATTCAGCAGAGGCTTGCTGAACTCAAGTCGTATCTCGAAATGACAGGTGAGGGCAATGAGATCCTCGTCTCCCGACTTAACCTCTTTCTGGAAGAGGCAAGGAAGAGGAAGAGGGAATAGGCAGAGAGCAGAGAGACACATGAGTTTTATTAAAACACTACAAGAGACAGTTGAGAGGGTTGATGGTGCGGTAGCCTCAGTAATAATCGGCTCTGACGGCATTGCTGTTGAAGGGTATTCTTTAGAGCCGGCAATTAATGCCGAGCAGCTTGGCGCTGAACTGTCCGCCCTGATCAGGGAAATGACCGGGACATCCAATAGTCTTGGGCTCGGCATAGCAGGAGAGCTTTCGATCGCATATGAAAAGTATGTCCTTATTGTCCGGAGGATAACAGACGAATATTACATCACCCTTGTTATTAAGCCTCAGGGAAACCCGGGAAAGGGCAGGTTTGTGCTAAAAAATGCAGTGTCAAAGATAGAAAAGGAATTCTGACATGAAGGCATTGATCATACATGGACCGAATCTCAACATGCTCGGCAAGAGGGAGCCTGAGATTTACGGCACCCTCAGCCTTAACGATATTAACAAGAGGATAAGGTCAACTGCGGCTGAACTCGGCCTCAAGGTCTCGATAGTGCAATCCAATAGCGAATCAGAGATAATAGATGCCATACAAGAGGGCGGATATGATGTCCTGATAATAAACCCTGCTGCATATACCCATACGAGCATAGCTATCCGTGATGCGATCTCTTCAGCAGGAGTGCCTGCGATAGAGGTCCACCTTTCAAATATCCATAAGAGAGAGGAATTCAGGAGAAAGTCTTTCGTTGCAGAGGTATCAACGGGGCAGATAAGCGGGTTCGGACCTGAGAGTTACATCCTTGCCCTCATTGCCGCCAAGAAAATTATCTCTGAGAGGTAGGTTATAGCCACTGATCTGTTTTTACGCCTTGAAGGCCTGAGAAAATCCATTATCAGAAAGGGCATTGATGGTTTTCTAATAACCAGTCTCAGGAATATCAGGTATCTTACCGGTTTTAAAGGTTCGTCAGCGTATATCCTTATAACAAAGAGCAGGAATATCTTTGTGACTGATTCCAGGTATAAGGAAGAGGCTGAAGGCAATATCAAGGGCTGGGACATCGTGATAGAAAAAGGCAGGAGGCTCAGGACACTAATGGCCCTTGTGAAAAATGTGGGCATAAGAAACCTCGGTTTCGAATCTACGGTATCATATGAATTTTTTGAAGGCATCTCGAAGTCAGGCATAACCCTTAAGCCCTTAAGAGGCGCAGTAGAGAGACTGAGGGTTGTTAAGGATGCCGGCGAGGTAAGGCTTATAGGCGAGGCTGTGGAACGCGCTGAAAAGGCCCTTCTCGATATTAAGCCATACATAAGGGAGGCCAGCAGGGAGAGGGCTATAGCCCTGATGCTCGAAGAGAGATTAAAAAAAAGAGGATGTAATAATATCCCTTTTGATATAATAGTGGCGTCCGGTATCAACTCAGCCATGCCTCATGCAAGGGCCTCTGAAAAGAGGCTGGCTGCGGGAGACCTTGTGGTGATTGATTGGGGCGGCGAGGCAGGAGGGTATTTTTCTGATATTACAAGGACATTTCTGATAAAAGGCGGCAAAGAGATAAGGAGGAAAAAGGAGATATACAGCACAGTCCTGAAGGCTAACAGAGAGGCAGTAGCTGCCGTGAAACACGGCATTGCTACAAAGGCCATAGACGAAGCAGCCAGGGCTGTAATAAGGAGCTCCGGATATGGCAGGTTCTTCGGACACGGGACAGGGCATGGTGTCGGACTTGAGGTGCATGAACTGCCCCGCATATCAGGAGCCTCTGCTGAGATGCTCAGGAGTAATATGGTCTTCACAATCGAGCCTGCTATATATATGCCCGGGCTTGGAGGTGTGAGGGTAGAGGATATGATTCTGGTGACGGAAGAAACGCCTTATGTTATGACAAAACTGCCGAAAAGGCTTGAGATAATATAAAGAGAGGAGGATTTGAGTTGATCTCAACAAACGAATTCAGAAAAGGGGCAAAGATCGAATACAAGGGAGAACCCTTCGAGATAGTCGATTTCCAGCATGTAAAGATGGGAAGGGGAGGCGCTATTGTAAGGACCAAGATGAAGAGCCTCAAGTCCGGCAATGTCCATGAGGATACCTTCAGGTCGGGTGAAAAATTCGAATCGCCTCAGCTTGAGGAAAAGGAGATGCAGTACCTTTATGCAGAGGGCGATCTCCATTATTTCATGGACACTGAGAATTATGAGCAGACACCTCTAAATTCATCCGAACTTGGAGATCTGAAAAAGTTCCTCAAGGAAAATTTTACAGTGAAGATACTTTATTACCGTGGCAATCCGATAGCTGTCGAGCTTCCGATCTTTGTTGAGCTTGCAGTTGCACAGACAGACTCCGGGTTTAAGGGCGATACTGCCTCAGGCGGAAGCAAGCCTGCCACACTCGAGACAGGGGCGACTGTGAAGGTCCCCTTTCATATAAACGAGGGTGATGTAATAAGGGTAGACACAAGGACATCGGAATACATAGAGAGGGTTAAATAATGGATATTGATGATCTTAAAGAGATAATTTCCCTTCTGAAGGATACTGACATTGCAGAGCTTCAGGTCGAGAAGGACGGCACAAAGATAAAGCTGAGGAGACATGCCCTGATATCCCCGTTTGAGGTCCAGCACAAGCCGGCGATAATTGTCGAAAAGACAAACCATCCTGATGAAGAGTCACAGGGGCTTGTTACTGTGACCGCTCCGATTGTAGGGACATTTTACAGGTCACCGTCACCTGATACATCCCCGTTTGTGGACACAGGTGCAAAGGTAAAAAAAGGGCAGGTCCTCTGTATTATCGAGGCTATGAAACTAATGAATGAGATCGAGAGCGAAGTTGACGGGATAGTCGTGAGGTCGCTTGTCGAGAACGGCCAGCCGGTTGAATACGGAGAGCCCCTTTTTATGATTGAGCCTGTGGAATGAGGAAATTTTCAGTTGTTAGTTGTTAATTGTTACTAAGGAGGTCATAAGTAAAGCTTCACAGTTTGTCATTCCCGCAAGTGAAACGCGCCGGGAATCCTTCCTATTCCCCATTTGAAAAGGGGGATTCAGGGGGTTGTCAAGAAAGATTCCTCTACGAGCCTGTGGCCGACAAGCTGGAATGACTAACAATGCGGCAATTATGTATAGTTGTTAGTTGTCAGACAATGAAGAAAGGAAACGGAATTGTTCAGAAAGATACTTATTGCCAACCGTGGTGAGATCTCTGTCAGAATAATCAGGGCCTGCAGGGAGATGGATATAAGGACCGTGGCGGTCTATTCTGACATTGAGAAGGAGTCTATGCATGTCAGGCTTGCTGATGAGGCTGTCTGCATAGGCCCCGCAACCTCTTCACAGAGCTATCTCAACATACCTGCCATCCTCAGCGCTGCTGAGATCACTGATTCTGAAGCCATACACCCCGGATACGGCTTTCTTGCTGAGAATCCCCACTTTGCTGAGGCATGTGTCACCTCAGGGATAACCTTTATCGGACCTTCATCTGAGAATATAAGGGTAGGCGGAGACAAGGCAAAGGCAAGGCAGATACTGAAACGCAGGGGCGTGCCTGTTGTCCCGGGGAGTGACGGACCTCTCACATCAGAAGACCTTGCTGTTAAGACAGCGAAGAAGATAGGGTTCCCTGTGATCCTTAAGGCCTCTGCCGGAGGGGGCGGGAAGGGCATGAGGATTGTCAATGAGGAGAAGGATCTGGAACAGGCTTTTTATCTGGCGCAAAGGGAGGCCCTTGCCGCATTCGGCAGCGGCGAGCTCTACCTTGAGAAATACATAACAGAGATGAGGCATATAGAGGTCCAGATAATGGCAGACAATACCGGAAATGTGATACATCTTGGCGAGAGGGACTGTTCGATACAGAGGAGGCACCAGAAGTTGCTTGAGGAGTCCCCTTCAACAATATCTTCAGAAAAATTCCGCAAGATGATAGGAGACCTCGCTATCAAGGCTGCAAAGGCTATCAAATACAGGAATGTAGGCACAATAGAGTTTATAGTAGAGCCTGACGGCAATGTTTATTTTATCGAGATGAACACGCGGGTGCAGGTTGAACACCCTGTTACTGAGGCAGTGACAGGGATCGATATTATAAAGGAACAGATAAAACTGGCTGCAGGCATGCCGCTTGATTTCAGGCAGGGCAGCATAAAGATGAACGGCCATTCTATAGAATGCAGGATAAACGCTGAAGACCCTGAAAGGTTCATCCCGAGCCCCGGCAGGATAACATTTTTTTATCAGCCGGGAGGCCCTGGAATAAGGGTAGATACTGCTGCGTACAGCGGCTGGTCAGTCCCTTCTCAGTACGACTCCCTGATAGCCAAGCTTATAGTGCACGGCAGGGACAGGCAGGAAGCGATATCAAAAATGAAGAGGGCGCTTGATGAGTTCATAGTCGAGGGGATAAAGACTACGATACCCCTGCATAGGAAAATAATGAGTCATAAGGCATTTGTCGAAGGAGATTATAATACCGGTTTCCTCGAGAAGGTCATAAGAGGTGAATGATCCAAAAAGGTTTTTAGGCGGATTATGCTTTATCACCGGCAGAACCCTCAGCAGTATGAGCTATAGCGAAATGGCGCTGGCAGCCCTGCGGGGAGGTGTGAAGTGGATCCAGTTCAGGGCAAAGGAGATGTCCCGCAAAGAGCTTTACAGGGAAGCGCTGTCCCTTAGAGATATAACGAGCAGCTTTAATGCAGTATTTATCGTTAATGACCATGCAGATATAGCTGCTGCTGTAGATGCAGACGGCGTACATTTGGGTCAGGACGACCTGCCGCTTAAAGAGGCGAGGAAGGTTGTGGGCAGAAGGATAATAGGCATATCCACGCACTCCCTTAAGGAGGCTATTGATGCGTCTGAAGGGGGTGCCGACTATATCGGCTTCGGGCCTGTCTTCGAGACAATGACAAAGGACGCAGGTGTTCCAAAAGGCCTTGATGTATTGACCGGAATAAAGAGGAATGCTGGTCTGCCTGTTGTCCCGATAGGCGGCATCTCATTAGGGAATCTGAGTTCAGTTATCGGGACCGGTGTGGATACGGTTGCTGTTTCGTCGGCTATCCTAAACGGTGATATTGAGCGGAACACGTCGGCATTTATAAAACTCCTCGGCAGTGAGATATAGAAATGCAGGGGAATGAGAACAGGACAAAGCCGAGGATACCGCTGCAGAAGGAAGTCGTTATTAATGACAAGATAAACGCCTATGCGCTGGATGTCAGCGAGGGCGGCATGTATATCAGCACACACGAGGCGTTCAGCCCCGGGACAAAGCTTGAGGTAAGTTTTGAGTTCGAAAATTCATTTGTGAAGATGGGTGTTATCGTCCAGCACGTGCAGCCCGGCATCGGCATGGGAGTGAAGTTCACGGATGCCTCGCCTGCCCAGAACATGCTTATAAAGAAATTCATAAACCAGGCAAAGGGTTTGTATTCGATGGACACCAAAAAGAAGGTCCTAATAGCAGACAGCAATCTGCAGTCGAGGGCTATGTATAAGAACAAACTCAACATGGACGGTTTCACGATCCTTGAGGCTGCTGACGGCATAGAGGCCTTGCGTATTATGCAGGAATCAAAGCCGGACCTCGTGATCCTCGACCTTATGCTTAAGGGGATGCACGGCTTCAAGATCCTCCAGATGATGCAATTAAACCCGCTCCTTAAGGACGTGCCTGTCATAGTGCTCTCAGCGCTTAATATCGAGGAGGAGATAAGGAAGGCTATAACCTTCGGCGCGAAGGAATTCCTGCCGAAGATGATGACGACACCCATAAAGCTTGCCGAGAAGGTAAAGGAAATACTTTATAAAGTTCATTGAACATGGTATTATTTGTAACAAAATGTATGCAAGTGAGGATAAACTAATGAGGAGGATCAGTACCGGCACACTGTTGGCCTTTGCCTTTATTCTTATATTCTCAGGCTGTCAGAAGAAAGATGAGGTTATCAGGCTCGGCGTTGCCGGCCCTATGACAGGAGATCAGGCAAAGATGGGTACTGATTTTAAGAACGGCGTTATCCTGGCAATAGAGGAATGGAACTCAAAGGGCGGGGTCCTCGGGAAGAAGATAGAGGTTATGATCGCAGATGACCAGCACGACCCGAAACAGGCGGTATCTGTTGCCAACAAACTGGTCAACGATGGCGCAGCAGGCATAATAGGGCATTTTAATTCGAGCTGTTCCATCCCCGCATCAGACGTTTATAACCGTTCGGGCATACCGATGATCACCCCTGCTTCTACAAACCCCAAGCTTACAGAAAAGGGCTATAAGGGTGTCTTCAGGGTATGCGGCAGGGATGACCAGCAGGGCAAGGCTGGGGCCGAGTTTGTCCTGCAGAGGCTCAAACTGAAAAAGATTGCTGTAATTCATGATAAGACGACATACGGACAGGGACTTGCAGATGAATTCATGAAACAGGTATCAGGCAAGTTAGATATAGTTTATTACGGCGGTATCGTACAGGGCGATAAGGACTTCAAGACAGTCCTGACTTCGATAAAGGAGAAAAAGCCTGAGCTGATTTACTTCGGCGGCATATACCCTGAAGCAGGGCTTCTTGTCAGACAGGCCAGGGAACTCGGTATCAGCACGCCCTTTATGAGCGGTGATGGTGTAATCGACCCCAAGTTTATCGAGATTGCAGGACCGAAACCTGCTGAAGGCACATACCTGACCTTCAGCCCTGACCCCAAAAAGTTCCCGACTGCGGGTAAGTTTATCGAGACCTATGAAAAGAGATTCGGAGAACTCGGCCCATACTCGGTATACGCGTATGATGCAGCGAATATTTTTTTGACGGCAATGAAAGAGGCGGGCACAAAAGACGGTAAGGCGGTTATAGATAAGCTGCATTCTATGGAGTTTTCAGGGGCGCTCGGAAAGATAAAGTTTGGTGAAAAAGGTGATGTGACAATTGCGCCCTACGTTGTCTGGATTACAAGGGAAGGTAAATTTGTTGAACACTGGAAGCCCGGAGGATAGCCTGTGAACCTGAGCATTGCAGATATAACTGCGCTGACCGAGATAAGGGACAGCATCTATGGCCTGACCAAGCTCGACTTCGCTATTTACAACCACATCTGCCGGCAACTCGTGCCCTCCATAGCAGAAGACCACCTCTCTTTAATCGGTAAAGAGGAGTACAACAATTTCATAAAATACGGCATAGAGAACTCCCTCCTGAGAAGCGGTATATCGATATTCAAGGGGCCTATGCACCAGTATCAGTGCTTTATACCGGTCAGGTTCGGGGATGCCGTCCTCGTGCTTGCAGGCACTTCCCTGTATATATCCGACAAGGACATAGAGGAGTTCTTCTCTGCCAAGGGCCACGGCTACGGGCTTTCGCTGCAGGACCAGAAATTGTGGGTTGAAAAGATATCTTGGAACGATATAGCCTCGATATCCGATGCCTGCAATAATATCCAGCGAATGGTCAATCTCTTCCTGAGCGATTGCTATGAGAAGCATACGAATATCGAAAAATACAGGAGGACTATGACTGTTATTGACCTGCTCTCGGATATTGATCAGGATATAACCGAGGAAAAGGTCTTTAGCCTCCTCTCAGAAATTGTAACTTTGCTGTACAAAGGAGATACTGTATCTGTAATGGTCAGGACAATAGACAAGTATGTCCCTGTGCTGACAAACGGGAGGGACAAGGAGAAGGTCGAATCTGTCCCGATAGGGTCGAATAATGTTCTTATATCAGACGCTGTAAATAACCGCCGGAATTTCATATGCTCTGAGCCGAAGGAACTGATGCGTCTCGGGTACCCTGAAGAGGTCAGGTCTCTGCATCTCTTCCCCATAGCCGTCAACGGCAAGAATATAATACTGCTCTGTGTTTTTAATACCGAACTGACGAGGGAGGATGTCGATACACTTTCGAAGACCGGCATATTTATAGGCTTTATACTCAAGACAATAAAATCACAGAAGGCATACGGCAAGCATATAGAGGATATGGCAGCCCTTAATCTCGCGACGGTCGAGCTGAGCCCGTCTTTCAAGGACACTGATGCCCTCTTTGATTCTATTGTCGAGATATCTGCAAGGCATATGAACGCTGAAAAGGCATCGATCATGGTGCCACAGGATGACGGGCAGGAGCTGTTTATAAAGGCGGTCAAGGGATTGAACAGGCTGATTGCCGATAAGATCCGCGTGAAGATAGGAGAAGGCATAGCAGGCAAGGTCTATCAGGAAGGCAAGGCCATGATCGTCTCTGATATAGAGAAGAACCTGTCAAAAAAGAAGAGGGCTCATTACAAGACAGGTTCTTTTGTGAGCGTGCCCCTGAAGATAGGAAGCGAGACCATTGCTGTGCTGAACCTCGCAGACAAGGTAAGCGGCGAGATATTTTCGGAGGATGATATGGAGTTCCTCCGCTCTTTTGCTTCATACGTCTCGATAGCGCTGGAGGGTGCTCACTACTACCGGATGTCGGAGCACTTGAGAACCCTGTCTATCACAGATTCCCTCACAGGCCTGTTCAACAGGCGTTATTTTGATGACCGCCTTTTTGAGGAGTTTCAGCGTGCTGTCCGTTACAAGTCGGTCTTTTCGCTTGCGATCTTTGATATCGATGACTTTAAGATTTTCAATGACACTGAAGGGCATGTGGCAGGAGACGATGTCTTAAAGTCGATCGCAAATGTTTCGAAGGAGTCGCTGAGGTCTATAGACATTGTCGCAAGATATGGCGGTGAGGAGTTTTCTGTAATCATGCCGCTGACAGACCACGATATCGCATTTCAGGTTGCAGAACGGCTCAGGGAGAACATAAGGGACCTGATCCAGTTGAGGTGGGAGAAGTTCCCTAATGAAAACATTACAGTTAGCATAGGTATAGCAACATACCCTAAGGACGGGAAGGACATAAGGACACTGATCGACAATGCGGACAAGGCCTTATATAAGGCTAAGGTCAGCGGAAAAGACAGGACTGTCGTATGGACAGAATCACTGAGCGAGCCCCTGAAAGATAAGCCTGCCTCAGATAAGACTTTTTAGTCCCCCCGATGTTTTTCCAGCAGTTCATAAACGGTTTGACAGTCGGAAGCGTTTATGCCCTGATAGCCCTCGGATATACAATGGTTTACGGCATACTGGAGCTGATAAACTTTGCTCATGGCGAGATATACATGCTTGGGGCGTATCTCGGCATCATCTTCTTCGGTTTCTTTACACTGACGGGCCTTACTTCATATAGCCTTTCTTTGTCTCTTGCCCTTACAATTATACTGTCAACAGCCTTCTGTTCTGCTTATGGCATGACAGTAGAGAGGATCGCATACAGGCCTTTGAGGAATGCCCCGAGGCTCAGCCCCCTTATAAGCGCGATAGGCATGTCCATATTCCTTCAAAACTACGTGATGCTTACTCAGGGTGCGACAGACAAGGTCTTCCCTCACATCTTCAGTACCGGCGGATTCACCCTCTTCGGCGCAACAGCAACCCATCTGCAGACAGTGATAATCCTCTTCTCCTTAGTGCTTATGGTCTCTCTTCATCTTTTTATCAGGAGGACCAGGATGGGGAAGGCTATGCGTGCAACAGCGCAGGACCGCATAATGGCATCACTTGTAGGCATCAATGTCGACACTGTTATCATCGTGACATTTGTTATAGGGTCCGGGCTTGCTGCAGTTGCAGGGATAATGGTGGCGATGTATTACGGCCTTGTGAACTACTCGATAGGATATATGGCAGGGATTAAGGCCTTTACTGCGGCTGTGCTCGGCGGCATCGGCAGCATCCCGGGTGCAATGTTCGGAGGGATACTGCTCGGACTTGTTGAGAGCCTGGGCGCCGGTTACATATCCACAGAGTACAAGGATGCGTATGCCTTTATGGTGCTTATCGTCATACTGCTTATTAGACCTTCAGGCATATTCAAAAAATCAGCAGAGGAGAAGGTATAGTCTCCAATAAAGCTATGATGACAGGGACAGGGGAATATCCCGCAAAGAGAAAGAAGCTTGAGGTTTTAAACAGGGCGTGGTTCATACTCGCTGCGCTCTGGTTCTCTCTGCTTTTGCTGCCGTTTAAGGGTCTTAAGCCTGCCCTCATCTTATTTTTTGTCCTGTCGGCCGTCATCCTATTCATGCAATATATTGCCGGGTTTGTGAGGGTGCTTACAGCAAGGCTGCATGCCCTGACCGGAAGGTTTAAGGCTGTCAGCCTCTCCCATACCACTTCACTGACCGTGCGTGCGTCTTTTCTGGCGGTTCTGATGGTTTTACCGTTTCTGGCTCAGGACTATTTCCTCGATGTTGTTGTCCTGACCGGCATTTATATAATACTCGCACTCGGACTTAATGTTATTGTCGGATTCACAGGCCTGCTCCATCTTGGCTTTGCAGCGTCCTATGCGATCGGCGCTTATACATATGCGCTGCTTAATACAAAAGCCGGACTCGGTTTCTGGTATTCGCTACCGGTATGCGCAGGTCTTGCTGCATTGAGCGGAGCTGTTATTGCGCTTCCTGCCCTGAGGCTAAAAGGGGATTATCTCGCAATTGTCACGCTCGGGTTCGGCGAGATAGTGCGTCTCATACTGAACAACTGGGATACATTTACAGGCGGGCCAAACGGAATATCAGGGATAGCAGTTCCATATTTTTTCGGCATAACGATAGGGAGGCTGGGACTCCATTACTACATAACGCTTATGGCTGTAGTTTTGACCTATGTTGTTGTAAAAAGGGTGCGCCGGTCAAAGACAGGCAGGGCCTGGATAGCCATAAGAGAGGATGAGGTTTGTGCTGCTACAATGGGTGTGAATACAATGAGATACAAGCTCTATGCCTTTGCCTTTGGCTCATTCTGGGCCGGGCTTGCCGGAGCTTTGTTTGCCGTAAAAATGCAGTTTGTCTCTCCTGAGAGTTTCACCTTTATCGAGTCTGTGCTGATATTATGCATGGTCATATTGGGAGGATTAGGGAGCATACCCGGAGTTATTGTGGGTGCAATTATTCTTGTCATGCTGCCTGAGGTATTGAGGGAGGTTCAGACTTACAGGATGCTGGCCCTCGGTGCAGGTTTGATAATTATGATGATATTCAGGCCGCAGGGGCTGCTGGGAGGATGGGGAGACGAGAGACGAGAGACGAAGGATGAGTAGATGGTAACGAATAAAAGCTGTGAACCGTAAACTGAATTGATATGCATATATTAGAGGTCAGGGACATAACAAAACACTTCAGCGGTATTAAGGCTGTTGAGGATGTGAGCTTCAGGGTCAAGGAAGGGGCTGTTGCGAGCATAATAGGGCCTAATGGAGCGGGCAAGACCACCCTCTTTAACTGCCTGACAGGCCTGACAAAACCGACAAAGGGGAGTATTTTCCTCTCCGGCAACAACATATCAGGCCTTGCTCCTCACAGGATAGTGGGGTTCGGCATAGCGAGGACCTTCCAGAACATAAGACTCTTCAGGGAGATGACTGTGCTCGAAAATGTCCTTGTCTCCCAGCACCTCAGGATACGCAGCGGGATGGTGGGTGCTGTGATAAGGGGGAGGGAGTTCATTCGGGAAGAAAGGGAAATAAGGGACAGGGCATTCGAGTATCTCGAACTTGTAGGGCTCGAGGATGCGGCTGACCTGCCTTCGTTAAACCTGCCCTATGGCGATCAGAGGAGGCTCGAGATCGCAAGGGCGCTTGCGACAGAGCCCAAGATACTCCTCCTCGATGAACCTACAGCAGGGATGAACCCTCAGGAGACACTCGGGATAATGGAGATAATAAAGAGACTTCAGGGGCTCGGCAAGACAGTTATTTTTATTGAGCATGACATGAGGGTAGTGATGGGGATATCAGAGGCGATAATTGTGCTCGACCATGGTGTAAAGATAGCAGAAGGTTCGCCTGATTCAATAAAGAACGATCCTCTTGTTATAGAGGCATACATCGGAAGGAACATCTTTGCTTAGCATCAGGAACCTGCATACATCATATGGCCTGTTTGAGGCATTGAAGGGTATAAGCCTGGAGGTCAATAAGGGTGAGATAGTCTGCCTTATAGGCAGCAACGGAGCAGGCAAGTCTACAACACTTATGACTATCTCAGGTGCGATAAGGCCTAAGGAGGGAGATATTATTTTTGACGGGGCCCGGATAAGTGGTATCAAGCCTGATGAGATAGTCAGGATGGGCATCAGCCAGGTGCCTGAAGGGAGGCGCATATTCCCGCATCTGACAGTGACCGAGAACCTTGAGATTGGCGCATATTCAGTTACAGCACGCAGGCAAAAGGAGATCTCTTCGAGGATCAAAAAGATCCTTGATATGTTCCCCGTGCTTGGGGAGAGGGCGAGGCAGCCTGGCGGCACACTGAGCGGCGGAGAGCAGCAGATGCTCGCCATAGGCAGGGCGCTCATGTCAGGCCCGAAGATGCTCCTGCTTGATGAGCCTTCACTCGGGCTCGCTCCGATCATGGTGAGCAAGGTCTTTAAGATAATCAAGGAGATTAACAGGGAGGGTGTGGCTATCCTCCTTGTTGAGCAGAACGCCCATGCAGCGCTGCACCTCTCTAAAAGGGGTTATGTTATCGAAAACGGCAGGATTACGATCTCCGGCACCGGAGATGAACTGCTCGGGAACGATCAGGTCAAAAAGGCATATTTAGGGGAATAAAGATAATCAGATGACCCCTTGACGATCTGCGTTCACCTACCCCTTTCATTACATGGACGATATGTGATACAAGCCCGCCATCTCCCTTCTTAATACGACAAGTTCCGGTAAGGCCATTTAGGGAAAGGTTTGTAGTTAGTGGTATACAAAGATAGGTAGATGTAAAAATAGTGAGGTCAGAGTTTTGAAATATTATGACAGGCCTTTCCCCGCCCTGTTCTGAGCCCTTTATAGGGTCAAGCTTTGCGAGGAATATATCACCTGTTTTAGGCTGAATAGGTCTCAAGCCTCAGTGTCCTCGATTTCCAGTTTTTTTCTCCATTCGTCTAGGCCACTTTCCGCGATTTTCCTGAATTCCAGTCTATCTACCCTTGTAACCGTGGGCTGTGCCATGAGACTTTTATATCAAGACCGAGGGCATCTGCAATCTTTTTTAAAGTAGTCAGTGTCGGAATATGCCTGCCCTGTTCAAGGCGTACAATATTGGGCCTTGCAATTCCGCTTATCCTTGCAAGGTCGTCCTGCCTCAAACCCTGCTTTTCCCTTGCCTCCCTGACCCTTTGCGCAACAGCCCAGGCTATAATCCTCTTAGGGTCCGCTTCTGTTCGGATGTTAATTTTTGTTCCATGCAGAGAGGACATCACAGGATTAAATTTCCTGTGCAGTTTCGCTACTCTCCTGATAGCATTTTTACCAAAATCGCTTTCAAAAATAATATTTACAGCCTTTAAGGTCATTTTCTCAAACCGTGCTTGCCTTTTCATTAACTCAGAAATAGCAATGCTCATCTTGTTTCTCCAACTGCCCTTGAAACACGTTTTTTCCTAACGGGCAGAATATCAGATTTTCCGCTTTTAAGTTTTATAATTTCATTGTTAGCGGCTATCAAATCTTGCGAAAGACAGTTATTGATGGCAATGAGCCCTTTGTTTGCCCTTTTTAGTTCAAGGTTTTCATTAGAGACCTGTATTTCACGTACTCTGATATTTTCATAAAGCCGCCTCAGTTCTGAGACATAAGCCTTCAAAGCCTCATGTTCCGCGTCCAGTGATTTTTTAGAAGCTATTTGAAAAATATTTGTTATCAAACTTCCAAAAGCAACTAAACCAAGAATATCATCATTTTCCTTAATCATTTTAGGCATATAGTCCTCCTGCTATTTTTATTTAAAAGTATCATACTTGATACATTATGTCAAGGCGTGTGAATATCCCATCTCCTCATCCGTTATCCCATACAGCCCGTAAGCAATCTCGTCTATCCTTATGGGATGTGTCCCTGGTTTTAGTCACCATATAAGAGGTTTCAATCCACGCGCCCGCGCGGGGCGCGACTAAATGAGGCAGACAATCTGGGGGCGTACTATAGAGTTTCAATCCA
>CAKKPH010000051.1 GCA_919901585.1 Thermodesulfovibrionales bacterium
GCTGAGAAAGGGAGGGCTGATGTACGGGCTGACGAATCAATCGCGATTATACTGCATGCCCCGCGCTATCTGACTCAGCCGTATATAGCGTACAGGAATTCTCCTTACCAGCTTGAGATATCGAGGTATTCGAAGTGGGATGCGGCTCCAAACGATATGCTGAGAGATATCTTTAGAGATTCCATTTCATCGACCGGTTTATTCAAAGAGGTAAGGGTTTCGAATATGGCGCCTCATGGTTTCCATGCCTTGAAGGTAAACGTAAAGCGTTTTGAGAGGTCTGATGAAGATGGCGCTTCTTTTGGCGAGTTTATCTTCGACTATAGCCTTGTCTCTCCTGAGAACAAAGAGATATACAGCGGTACAGTATCCAAAAGAGTGAAACTTCAGGACAAAAGCTTTTTAAGCCTCGCAATGGGATTGAGCAGCGCCCTAAAGGAAGGGATAGATGAGGTAGAGAAGGGCATTGTCTTGTCTGTCGGAAAGAAATCGCCGGTTCAATAATGTCGATGAGACCTGTTTTTAGGATCATACAACTTACATTCCTTGTTGCCTTTTTTGTATCCGGATGCGTAACAACCACAAGGCCTGAATGGAGCAGGGCAGAAGGCTGTTTTGCATTAATTAAAAACGGCAGTGAGGAGAGGGTCATCAGCGATGCGAAATCTATCATAAAGGATGACAGATGGAACGCCGATGCACAGGCCTGCCTTGTGATGGCCTATTACTCAAGCAACAGGAGGCACCTCGCAACGAAAAAGCTAAATGAGGCTGTTGACACAATACCAAAAGAGCAGGTTGAGAAGATACATGATATACTCTGGGAATTTGTCCCAGAGTTCCTTGCAGAAAGGGAATACAGCAACAACTATACCATTAACGGGGGTGATTGTCTTTTAAGGAATGTAAAGGCACTCAAGGGTAACGGCCTTATAATAATAGGGAGGTTCTATGACCCCAAGGAATCCAGGGCAGTCAGGCATGTAATGGGTTACCGTTGCAGGCCAAATATTCAGAAATGCGAGGATATAGACCTGACATGCCCTGATTGCACTCTCTTAGAGCCGGAGGCTGTAATAGTTATTAACGATTTCAGGGTGGCTGACATACAGCACCTTATGTCCGAGAGGCCTATATCGAGGAACATAAAGTACATTAAAAGAATACTTGAGATAGAGAACGGATTTTAACGGGGTGTCATCCTCCGGAATATGCAGAATATGATAGAATAACACCAATGGATCTCGGAAAAATAAAAGAGGAAAGGCCGTATCTTGCTGATACCCTCTCCCTCTATGAGAGGTATTCAGGCTTCAAGGCCCTTGTATATAACCTTGTTGAGGTACGGGCATACCATGATGAGAAGTGTTATCCGCCTGAACTTATTGAACCTGTCT
This sequence comes from Thermodesulfovibrionales bacterium, assembly GCA_919901585.1. Lineage (GTDB taxonomy): Bacteria > Nitrospirota > Thermodesulfovibrionia > Thermodesulfovibrionales > UBA9159 > CAKKPH01. The sequence goes on from CAKKPH010000051.1 coordinate 1,398, forward strand.
TTAATGCCTTTTCTTCTTCCTTCGAAATACCTGATGAGAGTCTTGCTGCCCTTAAGGATGCTATGCGGTTTGGCGGGATCAACCTTTCAGGGCTCCCGGCTAAGATAACTGCTGCCTCAGAAACATTTTCCGAAAATGAACATGAAGGCATTATCTTCCTTATCAGCAAACCATACTTCCTCTGGCTAAGGCACTCTCGCGGCCTGAATAAGAGTTTCTGGACAGACGGGCGATGTCCTGTATGCAGGTCAATTCCTTCCGTGGCATCCCTTGATGCAGAAGGGAAAAGGCAGCTTTACTGCTCTTTCTGCGAGACACCCGGTTATTTCAGCCGTCTGGGTTGTCCTGTATGTCTGAAGAGCGAGACCTGCAGGATAAACATCATAGAGGCAGAGGATGAGGCAGGCTTCAGGGTCGAGACTTGTGATTCCTGCGGTTCCTACATAAAGTCAATTACCTCTCCTGAGATACTAAACAAGTATCCGTTTGACCTTGCAGATATAGTGAGCCTTCCGCTCGACATAATTGCACAGGAGAAGGGTTACAGAAGGAGTTCCCCAAACACCCTCGGAATGAAAAAAATGCTATGAGGACTTTGTGGGGCTCAGAGGATTGCGTCCTTAAGCGCATGCCTGCATTCACAGCTCCTTTTTGCCGGGATTGTGCAGAGCGTTGTCATAAGCAGGCTCCTTATGCGTTCCATGGATACCTTCATCGTATCCACAACCTCTGTAGCCGTCAGTCTGCCTGATGATAAGCCTGCAGCAGAGTTCGTAACAACTGCTATGCAGGAGAAACAGATCTCGAGTTCCCTTGCAAGGCAAGCCTCAGGCATACCTGTCATGCCGACTACATCTCCGCCGTTCCTTGCAAATAATGCTATCTCTGCTGCTGTTTCGAGGCGGGGCCCGTTCACACTGACGTATGTTCCGCCATTAACCAGAGCAATATCATTTTTGCTCCCTGCTATTAATAATACGTCCCTCAGTTCAGTGCAGTAAGGTACAGTAAAGTCAATATGTATGACCTCGTCACTGTCATAGAATGTGTTCGCCCTGCCGTTGGTTATATCTATTATCTGGTCTGTGATAACTATGTCTCCGGGCCTGATGCCGGTGTTAATGCCTCCGACAGCATTAATCGACAGGATCCTCTTTACCCCCAGATCCCTTAACCCCCATATATTTGCACGGTAATTTATTCTGTGCGGCTGTAACCTGTGGGGGCTTCCATGCCTTGCAAGGAAAACAAATTCAAGTCCTCCGAATTCGCAGATCCTGTATGAGTCCGAGGGTTCGCCGTACGGGGTAGAGACCTTCCTGACATCCTTTATGCTGACTCCTTCAAAATCATAGAAGCCGCTTCCTGCGATGATGCCGACCTTTGGCATATGACCTCCTGAGAGCAGGGATTGTTCACCGGAATTCCAGAATATGTTTAATGCTATAATATAAAACGTCCATAAATCCAGTTTTTAATAAAACAAAACAAAGGGGCAGATTATGTTAGATGCCGGAGTATTGTCGGATGTCTTAAGGAAGTTGTTGTCCTTCGGCGGGGAATACGCTGATATATTCGTAGAGCACAGAAAAATCACGTCCATACAACTTGAAGACAACAAGGTAGAGAAGGTTGTTTCAGGTATTGATTCAGGTGCCGGTCTCAGGCTCATACATAATGGAAAGACTGCCTTTGCCTTCAGCAATGACCTCACAAGGGAATCCCTTATGAGCATTGCTGCATCGCTCGGCAGTGCCATCTCAGCCTCTTCAAACGTCCAAGCACTTGACATGAGAAAGCAGCGGCCCTCAAGTGAATTTTTGATAAGGATATCTCCTGATTCTGTTCCTATGGAGAAAAAAATAAGCCTTGTAAAATCCGCAAACCGGACTGCACGCAGCCATGACAAGCGTATACGGCAGGTCTCTGTAAGCTACAGGGACTCTGTTCAAAAGGTGCAGATAGCTGATTCCTGCGGCAATTTTGCTGAGGACGAGAGGGTTTATACTGTCGGACTTATCCATGTTATTGCCTCTGACAACGGGATAATCCAGACTGGCTATGAAGCAGAGGGAGGCAATATCGGCTTTGAGCTTTTTGATGCTGTTTCGATGGAAGAGCTTGCAAGGAAGGCCTCTGGTCGTGCAGTAAAAATGCTCACTGCAAGGAGGGCGCCCGGCGGCAGGATGCCGATAGTAATCTCTGCAGAGGCTGGAGGCACATTGATCCACGAGGCAATCGGGCATGGCCTTGAGGCAGACCTCGCTCAGCAGGGTCTCTCAGTCTATTCGAACAAGCTTGGCCAAAAAGTAGCATCAGCCCTTGTGACGGTCATAGATGACTCCACACTGCCCAACAAGAGGGGTTCGTTCAGGTTCGACGATGAAGGTACACCCGCAAGGCGGACTCTGCTTGTAGAAAACGGAGTGCTTACAGGCTATATGTATGACAGATTAACAGCACTAAATAACAATGTCGAATCAACCGGGAACGGGAGAAGGGAATCCTATCAGCACCGCCCTATCCCGAGGATGACAAATACCTTTATAGCTTCCGGAGAGTCACGGCCTGACGCCATTATTAAATCTGTACAAAAGGGGCTGCTGGTAAAGAAGATGGGGGGCGGGCAGGTCAATACAGTCTCAGGCGATTTTGTATTTGATGTGCAGGATGGCTATCTGATCGAAAACGGCGAGGTTAGTGAACCTGTCAGGGGAGCAACACTCACAGGCAATGGACCGGAGGTGCTTAAGTCTATTGACATGGTGGGTTCTGATCTCGGGTTCTCAATAGGGACTTGCGGCAAGGACGCTCAGGGCGTTCCTGTTTCAGACGCCATGCCGACGATAAGGATACCTGAGATGGTTGTTGGAGGCGAAGTTGAGGTGATGCAAAAATAACACACAATTCTTCAGATATAATACAAAACACCTCCCTCAAGTTTCTGCTTTGATTTAGCAGCGTTGCGCGCGTTTATGGGCAATCTCTTTAAGTTATTGATTTAATTAATTAATTAGTATATGCCTGATATTTTTTAAACCCTTTCAAATTACACCTTTTTATCTGTAGTTTTGGCATCGTTATTGCTTTTATTTATTAGCTATGCGTTTACAGAGGACATTAAAACGTGAAGTGGCTTTTAACGGCATCGGGTTGCATACAGGCAAACATGCGACTGTGAGCCTTAAACCTGCGCCACGGGACTCCGGCATTATATTCACAAGGGTCGACAAGATAATGCAGATAAGGTCTCACATCGGTGCTGTTTCAGACACTGCCTATGCTACAACATTAGGCAATGGCATTGTGAAGATCAGGACTGTAGAGCATATCTTGTCTGCACTTGCCGGCCTTGGCATTGACAATGCAATAATCGAGATCAACGGCCCTGAGATCCCGATACTTGACGGAAGCTCGACTGAACTTGTGAGCATCATACTAAAGGCAGGCATCGCAAAACAGGCAAAGAAGCGCCCCTATTTGAGGATAACAAAGCCTCTATGCATGACAGACGGCCATTCTGAGGTAACTGTCTTCCCTTATGACGGCACAAAGATTACATACAGGATAGAATTCAACCACCACCTCCTTGGCGAGCAGTCACTCAGCGTTGACCTTAATGAAGAGACCTTCATAACAGAGATAGCGCCTGCAAGGACCTTCGGCTTCCTCAAGGATGTCGAATACATGACGGCAAATGGCCTTGCAAGGGGCGGTTCACTGAACAATGCGATTATCCTCAGCGATAAGGGGGTCATGAACCCTTCAGGCCTCAGGTTTAAGGATGAGTTCGTTAGGCACAAGATACTTGACCTTATAGGGGATTTTTCCCTGATAGGCTTTCCGATCTACGGGCATATATTTGCAAACAGGGCAGGCCATTCAACCAATCTAAAGTTCATGAAAAAGCTGCTTTCCTGTTCAGATTGCTGGGAGATTGCCACAGAAGCTGAACAGCGCCATCAGATGCTTTACCAATAAAAAGCATTTAAAATCAATCAGTTTCAAAATTTACTTGAATTTTTTTTGAAAATCGAGTTTCATATCTGTTAGAGACCGCAAGCGAAGAAAAAAAAGAGGCTGGAGAAGGCTATCTCCAGCCTGAAACCCACGACAACATTCTTTCCTTATTTCTTCTTTGCGGTCTTCTTAGCTGCCGGTTTCGCTGCCGGTTTCTTTGCTGCTGCTTTCTTTGTTGCCATTACTGATTCACCCCCTTTCTGCCCCTAACAACAGGGGAAGTTCAAGCTACACCCTTCCAATAAGCGAAATCCGCTTTCCTGAAATGAGTCGCTTTAAAGTTGCATCCTTTTTTTTCCTTTTAAGCTTATACTCATCTTCCTCAATCAGCATACAACTTATTTTATAGCCGAACTTCTTCTCGAGGCTCTTGAGTTCTTTCATTACAGAAGGCAGAGCACCGATGATCACAAGATCAACAGTGTTCACGTCTTCGCCTTCGGCATACGGACCGTATATGAAAGCGGCCTTAGCGCCCGAGGCCCTTAATAGTGCCTTGATAGCTCCGGGCAGGCCAAGGGATTTAGCTATGAGGTCCTTCAGTTCAGAGAAGAGTGGTGAGTTTTTGTCGGCTTGAAAATACTTGAGGTTAGCAACCTTCTCGCTGAACACGATACCCATCTGTTCGAGGTTGTCGAGTTCACGCTTTACACCGGATGGATTTTTTCTCAGCAGCTTGGCAATCTCACGGATATAAAACTTCTCATCAGGGCTGTTCAGCAACAACGACAGCACATCTGCCCTTACTGATGATGAGAATAAACTCTTTAACATTTTATCACCTCAGTACAGTTATATACTATAAAAAAATATTTGTCAACAAAAAAATTACATTTAAGAACATAAAGTGCATTTTTGTGAACGATCCAATAAATAGAACAATCGTTGCGGAATAATATTTGAATATAAGATTAAACCTGTCCAAGATAGAGATAACAGAAAGGGCTGAAGACCTCATTATGTTTCTTCGGCCTTCAGCCCTTTTGAAGGATATCTTGTAAAGTAGTGATGTCGGGGTTAAATCAGAAGCCGGCTATTGCAGCGCGTGCGAGGCTTATCACACCTGAGGGCAATACGCCGATGCTTATCACTGCAAGCGCAGCTATGAGCAGTGCAAGGCCGGTGCCTGTTGATGTGGAGAGGCTGAGCTCTGCAGTGGGCTCCATCATATACATGAGCATGACGATCCTGAGATAGAAGTAGGCTGATATCACGCTGAAGATTACCGCCACAGCCGCAAACCAGGCATACCCTGCCTTTACAACTGCCATAAAGATATAGAACTTGCCAATAAAACCTGCTGTCGGCGGAATGCCTGTGAGCGAGAACATAAATATAAGCATGAGGATAGACGCGAAAGGATGGCTCTTTGCAAGGCCGATATAATCGGTTATTTGATCCCCTTTGGACTCTTTAGTGTTCAGCATTATAACAACAGCAAACGCACCCATATTCATAAAGGCATATATCATGAGATAATTCATCATGCCGGCAACACCCTCGCTGCCGCCTGCAATAATCCCCATCAAGGCATAACCTGCATGTGCAACGGACGAATATGCGAGCATCCTTTTTATGTTAGTCTGTGTAAGGGCCATGACATTTCCTACCGCCATTGTCAGGATCGCAACCGGTATCAGTATTGCCGCCCAGTTTAGCTGGAGGCTTCCGAAGGCTATCAGGAACACCCTTCCCATTGCTGCAAAGCCGGCAGCCTTGGGTCCCACAGACATGAAGGCGGTAACTGACGTTGGCGCGCCTTCATAAACATCAGGCGCCCACATATGAAACGGCACGGCCGCAATTTTAAAGGAAAACGCTGCGATGAAAAGTATGAGTGAAAACATGAGCGCCGGGTTTCCTGCAACACCATGTACACTGAGGTAGGCTGCTATAGCCTTCAGGTTTGTTGTGCCTGTGATGCCGTAGATGAGAGAGGTCCCGTAAAGAAGCAGCGCGGACGCAAAGGCACCGAGCAGAAAATACTTCAGGGCCGCCTCATTTGATTTGGTATTATGGGTCATGAAGCCTGCAAGGGTGTAAAGGCTTAACGCCATTAATTCAAGGCCTATATACAAGGAGATTATATCCCCTGCCGATGCCATTACCATCATTCCGAGGGTTGCAAATAGCATGAGAGTATAATACTCACCGAGGTTTATCTCCTCTATCTCGATGTATTTGACCGAGATCAGAATCGTCAGTATAAGGCTGATTATAAATACAAGCTTAAAAAATACACTGTAGCCATCCGCTATATACATTGCTGAGAAGGCCTCGCCTGAAGAGCCGTTCAGGGTTGCATACGCTACCACCCCTGCAGTTATAAGACTCAGGAGTGCAACTATATCCTTTCTTTTCACAAACAGGTCAACCACAACTATGGCAAGCGCAAGGACGGTCATTATAATCTCAGGCATGATCATCATTGCCGAAAGCTGTATGTTCATTTCAGCGCCTCCCCTACCGCCTTTACCGTATTTAAGACTTCCATTCCGCCTCCCCCAACTCCATTAACCCTTTCAACCAGATGCTGGACTGAGACATGCATATAGCTCAACAGGGCCTCAGGCTGCACGCCTATAAAGAATATGAGTATCACAAGAGGGATGAGCGCTACTATTTCCCTTGCATCTATATCATACAGGTGGTGTTCTATGACCGGGTTTACATCTTTGCAGACAACCCTGTAATACAGCCAGAACATATAAATCACACCGAGCACCACACCCCATATCGAGATCGCGCCTCCGGTTAAAGTAGCCTTAAATGCGCCGCTAAGGATAAGAAATTCGCCCATAAAGGAATTCATGCCTGGGAACCCGCTTGCCGCAAGTGTAAATATCGAGAAGAATATCACAAACAGCGGAACCGCCCTTGCGAGACCGCCGTAATCTGCAATCACCCTTGTGTGCGTTCTTTCATAAATTATGCCTATACACATAAAGAGCGCGCCTGTCACAACTCCGTGGTTTATCATCTGGAGTATTCCGCCCTCCAGCCCTGTGGCGTTGAGAGTAAATATCCCGAGGGTTACGAAGCCCATATGGCTTACACTCGAATATGCTATCAGCCGCTTGAGGTCCTTTTGCATTAGGGTCACATACGCCCCGTAGATAATTGCGGTAATGGAAAGGGCGATCATTGGAATAAGGAACATCTTTGACGCCTCAGGGAACATTGGCAGAGAGAATCTAAGGAAGCCGTAGCCGCCCATCTTAAGCAGTATTCCGGCAAGGATCACGCTTCCGGCAGTAGGGGCTTCTGTGTGCGCGTCTGGAAGCCAGGTATGCACCGGGAACATCGGCACCTTGACTGCAAAGGCAGCTAAAAATGCAATGAACAACCATATCTGCAGGGTTACCGGATAATTCACCTTTGAGAGCGCAAGTATATCAAAGGTCTTTCCGCCCGCGTAATAAAGGACTATCATACCGACCAGCATAAAGACACTGCCGGCAAGGGTAAAGAGCACAAACTTTATTGCCGCATAGACCCTGTTCTGTCCGCCCCAGATACCGATCATGAGGAACATCGGGATAAGCATAGTCTCCCAGAATAAATAAAAGAGGAATAGGTCCATAGAAACAAAAATGCCGATCATCGACGCCTCTGTAATCAGCAGCGCGATAAAAAACCCCTTAACCTTTTTCTGTATCGACTTCCATGAGACAAGGACGCTCAATATGCTGAGCAGTGTGGAGAGTATAATAAAGAGTATACTTATTCCATCCACTCCAAACGAATAGTTTATATTAAACGCCGGTATCCATTGGTGCATCTCAACAAACTGCATCTTAAATGTTGTCTTGTCAAAATGTTGGTAGATCGGCAATGAGACGATAAAGGCCGCTATCGTGGTTGCAAGCGCAACCCATCTTATCAGTCTGTCATTCCTCAGGAAGAGAATAATGAGCGCACCGACCATAGGGAGAAACGTAGTTATTGTTAATATCGGATAATTGAGTTTATTTAAGATAATATCTTCCAATCCTACCCTTCCAGCAATAAGATCAACGCGACTGTTACAAATATCCCAAGTGCCATGACAGTCGCATATATTTGAGTCTGACCGGTCTGAAGAACCTGCATTACCCTGCTCCAGGCCATTGTGACCTTGCCCAGGCCGTTTGCGCTGCCGTCAATAAAAGCTGCATCTACTGACCTGAATATCTGAGCGAGTTTTAAAATAGGCTTCTGGATTATAAACTCATACGCCTCGCCAACGACGTTGTATTCAAGTGTTACGACCGGGTTATTTACAAGCCACATGAAAGCCTTTGCACCTTTCCTGTAAAACCAGTCTGTGTCAAGGCTTGCCGTCGCCTCAGGGTCAAGCATCTTTAGGAGCATGAAGAAACCCAGGGCTGTAAACCCAAGCATACCAAGTGTGGAAACAGTATGCCCGATTGTATATGGGGCATAATCGGTTTCAAAAGGCAGATAATTATATAGTACGCCTGGGAATACCCCAAAGAATATGCAGACAAAAGCGGCCATTCCCATAGCAATCAGCATATTCGTGGGTGGCTCTTTGGTCCTTATGCCTGAGTCTTTTCCAAAAAACATGTAATAGGGAAGCTTGAGGCCTGTGTGCAGGAAGGTTCCGGCAGAGGCCAGGGTCAGCATAAGAAAAGGTATGGCCATATGGTTTTCACCTGCCGCAGAGACAACCATTGACTTACTTACAAAACCGCTGAATAAAGGAACACCCGATATGGCGAAGCCGCCTATCATATACAACACCATTGTTACAGGCATGGTTTTATAAAGGCCGCCCATTTCGGTAAGCTTCCTCTTACCTGTCATCTCAAGGACGGCCCCTGCTCCCATAAACAACAGGCCTTTGTATAATATATGGGCAAAGGCATGAGATGATGCACCATTAAGCGCCATTTCCGTGCCTATACCAACTCCGCAAACCATATAACCGACCTGGCTTATGATATGATACGCAAGCAGCCTTCTTGCGTCATTTTCAAGCACTGCGTAAACAACTCCATACAGCGCCATAATAGCGCCCATCCATATTAATAACTCCGTACCCGCAAAACCCCTTATAAGGACGTATACTGCTGATTTCGTTGTAAAGGCCGTCATAAATACTGCACCTGTAACTGTGGCCTCAGGGTAAGCATCAGGAAGCCATGCGCCAAATGGTGGCACAGCAGCGTTAATTAGAAAACCCAGGAGCACGAGATAAAATGCCAGCCCTCCCTCGTAGGCCATCATGCTGCTAAACTCGATGGAGCCTGTCTCTGCCAGATGGAGCATTGCCCCGCCCATCAGGCATATACCGCCAAAGATATGCACCAGAAGATATCTAAAGCCTGCGTCAATAGATTCCTTGCTCTTATTGGACCATACAAGTACAGTCGGAGCAAACGCCATAATCTCCCAGAAGACAAATAATGAGAAGAAATCTCCTGCAAAGGTCACACCCAGCGCGCTTCCGACATAAACCAGGGATGAGACGTGCTGAGCGTCATCTTTAACATGCAGGGCGTAAACGACTCCAATAATGCCCATTATGCTGAATACATACGAGAACAGCAGGCTTAGTTTATCAACCCTGCCTAAGATAAGGTCATATCCTAAAAACTTAACTACGCCGTGCGTGCCGGGGGTTGTAAAAATACAGGCTATTAAAGCCGCGGTCGGAAGTGCAAGCATATAAATCTTTTTTAAACTGCCCCTGAATAGAGGGATAAACGCCGCCCCAACGATCAGCAAAAGTCCGGGGTGTATCCACTCAATCATAATAACCCTCTTTTTTCATCAGCCAAAGGTGTCCTATAAATTTTGATACGACAATTATGATTACGCATGATACGAAACCGTATATCGAACCGAAGCCAGGCAGTGCGTCAAATGAGAAGTGACCGTGGCTGAGATGCAAAAGGCTAACAGCTATCTCTATCAGTATGATAACCACAAGAGCGGCGTAGAATAGCTTTTTGACTACACTGAAATTTTTCGGGTTTTCCAGTATCTTCTCAAATATATTCATCTGATTACCTCCCTGGCAAGGTTTATAACTAAATCCGGGTAGATTCCAAGAATAACAGTACCTAAAGCGGTCAGGCATAATGGGACTACCATAAACGGATTCTCTTTGATATCTTCATGATGTCCATTGTGATGCCCATCATCATGTTCTTTTTCAAAGAACGCCTTGTAGACAATCGGCATAAAATATGCCGTATTAAGCACTGTGCTCGCAAGAAGAGCTAAAAGGACAATAAGGCTGCCTGCCTCTAACGATCCTACTGCAAGGTTCCACTTACTGATAAAACCCCCGACCGAAGGCACACCTATCATATTCAGTGAGCCTATGGCAAAGGCCGTCATCGTCCACGGCATCTTCCTACCTATACCGCTCAACTGGCTTATCTCGGTCTTATGCGCTGATATATATATGGATCCTGCACAGAAGAATAATGTAATTTTTGCAAAGGCATGCATGGTTATATGCGAGATGCCGCCGACAAGACTGCTTGGCGTCAGCAAGACCGCGCCCAGGATTATGTATGAGAGCTGACTTATTGTTGAAAAGGCCAGTCTGGCCTTGAGATTATCGCGGCTAAGCGCAATAACCGACGCCATGACTATTGTAAATGTGGCCATGAATACCGCTATTTGATTCACGCCGAGGTTTTTCAAAAGGTCTGTGCCGAATACAAACAACACAACGCGCAGCACTGTAAAGACACCTGTCTTTACAACGGCAACAGCATGCAGCAGTGCGCTGACAGGAGTAGGAGCCACCATTGCAGCAGGCAGCCAACCATGCAAGGGCATTATCGCACATTTTGCAAAGCCGTAGAGGTAGAGCAGGAAGATAACGCTGAGCAATATCGGATGAGCGGCCTGAACAGCAGCAGGAAAAATCCCACCCTTAGCGAACTCAAGAGTGCCTGCAAGGTTATAGGTTAATACTATGGCTGCAACCAGGAACACCTTTGCAGCTCCAAGAAGATAAATAACATATTTTCTTGCGCCTGCCAGCGCAGTAGCATCCTGCTTATGGCCTACAAGAGGATAAGTGATTATACTCAGGCCCTCATAAAACAGGAACATGGTAAAAAGATTTGACGAAAATGCGACTCCTATAGTGTTAGTAAGGGCCAGGGCAAAGTATGCATAATACCTTGTCTGAGCATGTTCCTTATGGGCACGCATATAGCCTATTGAATAGAAGGTGGTAAATATCCAGAGGAACGATGCGCCAAGGGCAAAGAGAACACTCAGGGCGTCAGCCTTAAACTTTAATTCGATTCCCGGCATTATATGCAGGAGTGTGTATTCAATTGTTTTGCTGTCAAGCACGGCAGGGAGCATGGACGCAACTATCAGGAACATTATTGCTCCTGCAGCCACTGACCAGAACTCTCTAAGGTTGCGCCGTTTTTCCCCGCTTAAGAGGATCAAAACTGCGCCCGCTACTGAAACGAGCATTGCAAGCAGAGGTCGCAAAGATAATAGCGTTTCCAAGTCTCTCCTATCCCTTCATAATATTCATTTCATCGACATTTGTAGTTGCCTTGTTCCTGAAGAGCGCAATTATGATTGCAAGTCCGAGTACGGCTTCAGCTGCTGCCACGGCGATTATAAAAAATACCATTATCTGCCCCCTCATGTCTAACAAATAATGACTGAAGGCCACAAGACTTATGTTTGTTGCATTAAGCATAAGCTCTATTGACATAAACAAAATGATTATATTCCTCCTGGAGAGGAAGCCTGCCACCCCTATGAAAAATACGGCAGCGCTCAATAATAAATACCAGTTCAGAGGCACCATTTTCAGCTCCTTTGCCTTTTCTTTGCAAGCACAATAGCTCCTATCAGCGCCACCAGCAGCACAAGTGACACCACCTCAAAAGGGAAGAGGTATTCGGTAAATAATATCCTGCCCAGCACCTTTGTGTTCGTCTCAGCCTTAATCACAGCTGTTGTAATAACGCCCTTAGTGCCAGGCACAAAAGAACGCAGGGAAAGAAACGCCGCTATAAAAAGTGCGCCGGCAGCGGCTACTCCAAGCGGCCAGGACCATGTAGTGCGTTTCATCCTTAACTCGTCCTTCAGGTTCAGGAGCAGTATCACAAAGAGGAACAGCACCAGTATTGCCCCTGCATAGACGATAATCTGCACAGCAGCAAGGAACTCTGCATTCAATGTGAGATAGAGACCGGCTATATGAAAAAACATCAGGAGCATGAACATAACGCTATGCACAGGGTTCTTTACTGTAATCACCAGAATTGAGAGCAAGATTATGACCCCCGCCAGATATCCGAATATTACTCCACCCATACTTTGTATCTCCCCTCAAGACTCTGATGAGCGTTATCAATATCAATAACCTCAGTTCTCTTTCCCCCCAAGACCGCCTGACCCTCAGGGGTGCTAAAATCATCGCTGGTCGGATGCCAGAACCTCTTGAAGTACTCCCTGTCTTTGTCGGGCCCCATGTACTTGTCCCAGTTTGAGAGCAGCTTCTCTTTTGTCATGTACAGGGCCTCCTTCGAATAATCCGAGTACTCATAATGTTCAGTAAGCACGATTGCCTGAAAAGGGCATGCCTCCACGCATAAGCCGCAATAGACGCATCGAAGCAGCTCCAGCTCATATCTCTCTACGACCTTCTTATGGTCGGTGCTGTCTGCGGTATAGATGTATATGCACTTTGAGGGACATACGGCAGCGCAGAGACCGCAGCCAACGCACCTCGCCTCGCCTGAATCGAGGTTTCTTGCGAGCGCATGGAGTCCCCTGAAACCCGGCATTGCAGGCCTCTTCTCTTCAGGATACTGCCTTGTAACCGCATGCGTGAACATGGTCTTAAGGGTCAAGGCCATGCCTTTCAGTATCTCTGTCATGAATACTGTCTTGACTATATGCTTAAGACTCATAAGAGCACCTTTACGATCCCTGTTATCAGAATATTCAGCAGCGAGAGCGGTATAAGCACTTTCCATCCGAGGGCCATCAGGTGGTCATACCTGTACCTCGGCAGGGTCGCCCTGACCCAATAGTAGAAGAAGATAAGGAAATAGACCTTGACCAAAAACCAGGCAAACGGCACATAAGGTATATCAAACGGCCCGTTCCATCCGCCGAGGAAGCATACCGTTGCAATCGATGACATTATAATCATGCCGATATATTCTGCTGCAAAGAAAAGCGCAAACCTCATACCGCTATATTCGACAAAGTATCCGGCAACGAGCTCGCTCTCTGCCTCCGGCAGGTCAAACGGCGCCCTGTTTGTCTCTGCTATAGCAGACAACATAAAAACAAAAAAGCCTATAATCTGGGGAAAGAGGAACATGCCGAGGGGGTAGCTCTCCTGAGCCTTTACAATCTCGGTAAGGTTGAGCGAGCCTGCAAGCATCATAACTCCAACGAGGCTGAGCCCCATAGATATCTCATAGCTTATGACCTGAGCCGATGACCTCAGTCCGCCAAGGAAGGAATATTTCGAGTTTGACGCCCAGCCGGCCATTATTATGCCGTATGTGCCGAGGGATGACATAGCGAAGATGAAGAGCAGCCCTATGTTGATATTCGCTATGACAAAACCCTCAAAGAAGGGCAGCACTGCAAGTGAAGAGAGGGCTGAAACCAGCGCGATAACCGGTGCAATATAGAAGATGGGTTTGTCGGCATTTGCAGGGATTATGTCTTCCTTGAAAAAGAGCTTTATGCCGTCGGCAATCGGCTGTAATATGCCATGAGGTCCTACCCTCATCGGTCCGAGCCTCACCTGCATATGGCCGATCACCTTTCTCTCAAAATAGGTTGCATAAGCAACATGGAGCATCACAACACCGACTACCACTGCGATTTTTATCACAATGATGGCTATATTAATGAATAAATCTATTGTGCCGGGGCTGAAATACATATTAAGGAAGTTCATCTATCCGCCTTTCTGACAAAAACTTCTATGCCGTTAAGGCAAGGCACCTTTGTTACAGGGTCTTTGGCAAAGGGGATAAGCCGTAACCCCCCGCT
>CAKKPH010000052.1 GCA_919901585.1 Thermodesulfovibrionales bacterium
ATTTTGCTCTGGTGAATAACAATGCGGTTGTCCATATAGCAGCGTTTGCAGGTGATGTATAATACTACATGCATACCCTACCGGTCCGTTTTAATCTATCCAAAGAGAAAATCTGGAAAAAGGTCAGGATTGCTGAAGATATACTCAAAAACTGCACTCTATGCCCTCACGAATGCAAGGTTGACAGGACATCAGGCAAGACCGGCATCTGTAAAGTCGGCGAGAAGCCTTATGTCAATAGCTGGGGCCCGCACTTTGGCGAGGAGCGGCCGCTTGTCGGCAGGTTCGGTTCAGGTACGATATTCTTCAGCCAGTGCAACCTTAGATGCTTGTTCTGCCAGAACTGGAGAATAAGCCATCTTGGCGAGGGCGATTTAATCACTGTCGAAAGGCTTGCGCAGATAATGATGGAGGTGCAGGGGATGGGATGCCATAATATAAACCTCGTGACACCGACCCACCAGATGCCGATGATAATCCACGCAATCGCCATCGCTGCAGATATGGGATTAGACATACCAATTGTTTATAATTGCGGTGGCTATGAGTCAATCGAGGCACTAAAAATCCTTGATGGAGTCGTAGATATCTACATGCCTGACTTCAAGTATTCTGATCCGGAGATGTCTCTAAAATACTCAAAGGCAAAAGACTATCCGGAGAAGGCTATGGCTGCAATCAGGGAGATGCACAGGCAGGTCGGGGACCTGATTATTGATAAAAGAGGTATTGGTGTGCAGGGCCTGCTTGTGAGGCATCTTGTGCTTCCTGATGGTGTTGCTGGGACAGGAGAGGTTGTGCGGTTCATTGCAGAGGAGATTTCAAAAGACACCTGCATTAACATCATGGACCAGTACCATCCATGCTATAAGGCATTAGAACATCCGCCCCTTGACAGGAGGATAACGGACAGGGAATATGCCGGGGCGATAAAGATGGCGCTTGATGAGAGGCTTGCGGCCCATGCGAGTGGGTGAGGTCTTTAATCTTGCTGTCAAGATGGTATCAGAGACGATGTCTTTATGTGAGAAGGAGGGTTTGTCATTTGAGAATAGTCATCAATGCAAAAAAAGAAAAGGACATTAATAACCTAAAGCAATACCCATAAGCGATACCTGACTTTACAGTAAATGCGATTTTCCTTATAATCATATAAACAAAATCGGCGATTAAGGAGAATATGGGAAGATCAGACAGCAGGGGTTTTACTCTCCTCGAGATATTAGTGGTAGTATTTATCCTCAGTCTCCTTGTTGCTATTGTTGCCCCGAGGATTATAGGACGGACTGACGATGCGCGCATTGTAGAGGCAAAGGTGCAGATAAGGAATTTTGAGACAGCCCTCAAGCTCTTCAGAATGGACAGCGGCTTCTATCCTGATACGCAGCAGGGGCTTGAGGCGCTTATAACAAAGCCTGCTGCCGGCAGGGTGCCTCAGAACTACAGGGAGGGAGGGTATCTCGAACAAAAAAAGATACCGCTTGACCCCTGGGGCAATCCTTATGTGTATGTATCACCGGGCCTTCAGGGTGATTATGACATCCTGAGTTATGGCGCAGACGGGAAAGAGGGCGGCAGCGGGAAGGACGCCGACATAAAGAGCTGGGAACTTTAGTGATCGCTGACTATGGAAAAGGCAGGAGACTGTACAGAAACGGTTTTACGCTTATAGAGCTGATCGTCGTGATATTTGTGGTCTCGCTGCTGCTTGCTGTTTCCCTTCCTTCATTCACTTATATCGGCATGAATACACTAAAGTCAGATGCAAGGAGGGTTGCGTCCATCCTGAGATACCTCAACGAGACGGCAATAACTACTAAAGAAAAATTATACCTAAGAATAATTTTTAAAGACAGGCTTTTTGTATACAACGATGGGGAAGGAGAAAAGAGAGAGGTTTTCAGAGACCTTTCAGGTGTTGAGCTTCAATCAAAAGGCAAGGCAGGGGATGGAGAGGTCACAATATTCTTCGGCACATCAGGCGCATTCGAAAGCTTCAGGATTTATCTCAAGGAGGGGAAAGATATCTGGACAATTGCCCTTAATAATTTGAGCGGAAGGGTCAGCGTTGTCAAAGATGAGAAATAAAGAACCTGCAATATTCAGCCGGCACCCGGCACCCGGCGCCCAATCCGGTTTTACTCTCCTTGAGGTTATGATAAGTATAGCTATTATCGGCGCATTGCTTGTCACCCTCATATATACGCTTAATTACCACCTCGGTATTGCTGAAAGGCATTCAACAGTCACCCTGGCAACAATTCTCGCAAAGGAAAAGATATACGAAATGGAGAACTCGCCTAAGGAGGGCAAGGGTTTTTTCCCTGAGCCCTATGCGGATTATTACTATGAAACGTCGGTGGCTTCTTCATCTTTTCCGGGCATGTCTGCAATAGATGTCATGGTTAGAAAAGGGAAAGAGGAAATAAGGCTCTCTGAGCTCATTCTGAAGGCACAATGAGCCCTGTCTGCGAACTGCGAACTGCGAACTGCGAACTGCGAAGCGGCGGTTTCACCCTCATAGAGGTCCTTACTGCGTTGGCGATTATTTCGATAGTATTAACAGCGCTTTACACGACGTTTCTGCTGTCACATAAGGCTGTTGATGCAATGGAGGATTCTGTGCTCAGGCTTCAGGAGATGCGAAATGTTATGGATATAATAAGAAAAGAGTTAGAATCATCGTACTATTCTGAAGAGAGTTCATACACCATTTTCAGGACTGAGGACAGGGACTCCTACGGGAGGCAGGCTTCCAGGCTCACCTTCACTTCATATTCGCCCTTAAGGCCGGCAATTTCGAGGATAACTTATATGGTCGAAGACGAGAAAGGAAGGCTTGTACTTAAAAAGGTAATGGGGTCGCCGCTTAATAAAAATCCGGAAGAGACCGCTCTTGATCTGATCGAGGGCATTGGGTCCTTCAGCATTGAGGTAAGGCAGGACAACAAATGGCTTAAGACCTGGGATACAGGCCTTACAAAGAAGATGCCTGATGAGATACGGGTCTCTCTGAGAATATCCATGAAAGGACTTGAGACAGGTAAAGGCAAGGCAGGGCTGAGTACGGACAGTGTTGTAATCTCAGAGATTATAAGGCCGATGATAGGCAAGGCATTATGATGAACAAGAGGCTGCTGAAAACAGAAAAGGGGATGGCGCTGGTTATTACACTTGTGATATTGGTGATACTCACTGCTATGGTCACAGAGTTCTCCTATGGTGTTTACACCTCAACCGCATCACTCGGAAACTGGAAGGAATCACAGAGGCTTTCGCTGATTGCACGCTCAGGGGTGAGGCTTTCGGTAAAGACTGTCTCTGACCTTTATCAGCTTTACTCATACACATATCCGGGCAGGGTCGACCTGCCTGTTGAGAATATAGTCGGGGGCTTTGACGGCAGTCTTGTGATTACTGTAGAGGATGAGAATTCGAGGTTCAATCTGAACTCACTCGTCTTCCAGAACGGCACTCTCAACAGCGAGGCATATACGGTATTCAGGAGACTTTTAAGAAACCTCGGACTTGAGGAGAACATCTCAGACATACTGGCTGACTGGATGGACAGGGACAGCGCTCCGAGGGCCGGGGCTACAGAAGAATCAGCAAAGAACTCTCACATTGACAGTAGTGATGAGCTGCTGACGATCAGGGGGATAAGTCCTGATACATATGAGAGGCTCTTGCCTTACATAACCGTTTACGGTTATCTCCGGAGGGATTCAGCCCTCATTAATGTCAATACAGCTACAATCCCTGTTATAATGTCAATCGACGACAGGATAACAACGGATCTTGCAGAGAGGGTCGTAAGGTACAGGGAGATAGAGCCATTTAGGAAGACGAGCGATCTGGTTAAGGTGGCAGGCTTCGAAGGTTCACTGGGTCAGTCGTTAATGAGCAAGATTATTGTGAAGGCATCGAATTACCGTATAAGGGCGTCTGCAGAGAATAATAAGATTAAGAGGGTAATAGATGCTGTAGTAGAGATAAAAGGCAGCGATAATAATCTGGTAAGGTACTGGAAGGAGATATAACAGCACTGCAAACTCTCCGGGAAACGAGAATTGAGATATGAGAAAAATATGTTTTATTGACATGCCTCAATCGTTGGATGCCGGATCTGAGACCCTCAGCTTCTATGTCTTCAGAAGAGAGGCCGGAGGTTTTGAGCTTGACAGGGAACTAAAGGAGATGACTCCTGCCCTTTGCCGCTCCGAGCTTGCAGGCGTTGAGGAGTTCTATCTCAACATTCCCCTAAGCTCTCTCGGCTTCAGGATAGTGGAACTGCCCTTTACGGACAAGGAGAAGATAAGGAAGGTCATACCAATTGAGCTTGAGGGTATGGTGCTGTCCGGTCAGGGAGAGCTCGTATTTGATGTCGTCATCCTTGACGGCCATCGCGTGCTTGTTGTCTTTCTCGAGGCAAAGAGATTGAAGGATGTGATAACAGAGTTTAATTCATTAGGCATTGATCCCTGTGTAATAACTTCATATGGCTTAAGATCAGCTCTGAAAAGGGGGGGTAATGATATTGCCGGCTATCTCATGGCGCCGGATGAATTGAGCCGTGATGAGAGGCTGGATGCTATGAAGGAGGAGGTCAAGGCCCCTGCAATAAACCTCAGGACAGGGCCTCTTGCCTATACGAAAGATGCAGAAGGCATAAGGAAGAAGCTCAGGGTGACTGCATCTCTTGCCCTGATAGTTGCGCTTATGCTTAATGGGTTTCTGCTCTACAGGATTATGACCTACAAGAAAGAGGCATCAGCCATACGCAGTGAGATTAGGTCCATATACACAGCCCTCTTCCCTGAGGACAAGAGGATCAGCGATGAGCTCTACCAGATGAGGTCCCATATAAAGAGCGCAAAAGAGAGGGCAGACACCTTTGGAGGGGTCCAGGCACTCCACTTCCTTAAGGAGGTTTCAAAGAGGATGGTGGGAGGCATTGTATTCAGCGAGATCAGCATCAGCAGCGAGACGGTAACAATGAAGGGTGAGACAGCATCTATGGAGAGCTTAGGCAAGGCCAAAGAGACCCTCTCTGCGCTTATGACTGATATAAATATAAGTGATCTGAAAAACTCTGTTGAAGGGAAGACAGTCTTCACGCTTACAGGAAGGCTGCGTATATCATGAACTCAGGCAGCATTATATCATGGATAAAAACCGGTGACCGGAAAAAGGGGCTTGTCTTCTCAGTATTGATACTTGCCCTGTTTATCCTCGCAGTCCCAGCATTTATGTTTGAGCGGAAGGCATTGAAAGATATGGAACTCCATAAGGCGCGTCTTAAGGAGGCGGGGCTATTAAGCATTGAATACAGGATACTTAAAGAACGCATTGACAGTTTTGAGAAGAGGAAGGCCATAACGAAAACAGAAGGGATAATGCAGGCAGCCGGTAACTTAATGTCTTTGTCCGGCATAAGGGATAAAGTCAAATCAGTCAAGACAGCAGGCAATAAAATGATAACCAACGGAACTGAAGAGAGAGCTGAAGTCCGTCTCGAAAAATTGAGCCTGAACGAGGTGGTTAATATACTCTACAGGGCAGAAAGCCCTGCCATGACACTCTCTGTCAAACAGATATCAATAAAAAAATCATTCGAAAAGCCGGACCTCCTCGATCTAAATATGACACTGTCGCTATTCATGCTGAAATGAGAGTCCTTGCCGGCATCATCATACTGCTTGTACTGTTTTTCGGCGTATGGCATATCGTATTGCATGAGGGCCTTATTACCGGAACCATAGAGGATTCCCTGAGCAATGGAGGTATCAAGATCAGGCTTGAGGGTTTTAAAAAGGGGTTTCTCTATAGCCTTAAGGCTGAAAAGGCATATCTATACAAGAAACAAGGTCTCGGGTCCGGGAAGCAGCCGAATGCTGTTACCAACAAGGGACACCTGCTCATGTTAGAGCAGGTTGATATTAGGCTCGATCTTTTATCCCTGCTCAAGCTGAGCCCTGAATTGTCCCTTAAGTGCCGCCTTAACAACGGTACGGTTGACGGCAGGTTGAGCCTGTCAGATACAAGCAGTTCCCTCATCTATTTCAACGGTGTCAGCATGAGCGGGCTGCCTCTGTTCGAGAAGAACGGCATCAGAGGAGACGGCAGTCTTTCCGCAAACCTCGTCTTCTCCGGTAACAGCGGGTTAATGAAGTTTTCAGTAGATAATGCAAAACTCCAGAGAACTACATTAGGGGTTGTTATGCTGCCCCTTGATATATTCAGCAAAATGCACGGCACTATGACGGCAGATAGTGAGATAGCAGATATCAAGTCTTTTATACTTGAAGGACAAGGGGTATATTCACGCATAAGCGGCAAGATAACGGGCAAGGAGCTTGATATCACAATTGAGCTGATGATCGATTCGGATTTTAAGACAGAAGAACCGTTGTTCAACCTGCTGGAGCAGTTCAAAACCTCGCCCGGATACTACACAATTCCGGTAAAGGCGCCGGTCAATCTCTGAGCAGATATTTTGTAAGGATATCTGTATCGAGATGCCTTGACGCTGCCTCCCTTATATTCTCATAGTCCGGTGGTTCAAGGTGGGGGAATAGTCCGATGACAGGCACAGGGCTCATCTGCCTTATTATTTCAGGGTTGGTCCTTTCAGCAATACTGTTATCAGGAGGCATGCAGAAGTTTATGGCTATCCCTGCAACCGCTAAGCCTTCCTTTAGTGCATATCTTACGGTAAGCAGGGAATGGTTTATAGCGCCGAGGGATGGTCTTGTTACCACGATTGCAGGAAGACCTAAATCCCTTATGAGGTCTGACATAAAATAATTCCTCTTTACAGGAACGAGTATGCCGCCGGCCCCTTCAACAACCACTGCCCCGTATTTTACGGCGAGTCCTGTAAACGCTGATATCACAGTGCTTAGATCAATATCAATACCTTCCATTTCTGATGCAACAAGCGGTGCTGCAGGTGTCTCAAAGCAGTAGGGAGTAATATGGCTTATGTCCTCATCCATTTCTGAGATGCCCTTGATAAACAGGCCGTCTGCAGGGATTAGCCTGTCACCTTGCCTCCTGCATCCTGTCTCAAAAGGCTTCATGCCGCAAGTGTTTATCCCGCAGGCCTTCAATGCGCTTATTACGGCACCTGTTATGATAGTCTTGCCAACACCGGTGTCAGTGCCGGTTATAAAAAAACCCTTTGCCATTATATCCTCCCATCGAGATTAAAGACCTGACCTGTAATGTTGGAGGTTGTGAGCAGGTATGATATGAATTGCGCAATGTCCTGAGGCTCTGAGAGCTTTTTGAGAAGGCTTTCTTCGGATGCCTTTTTCATTGCGTCCATAGCGTTCAAGCCCATATCTGTCGGCATATAGCCGGGCAGCAGTGCATTCACCCTGATATTGTATTCTGCGAGCTCCCTGGCCAGGGTATATGTAAGACCGAGCAGGGCTGCCTTTGATGCGCTGTAGGCAGACTGGCCTGCCTTGCCCTTCAGTCCTGAATAAGAGGATATATTTACGATCTGTCCGCCGCCTGCCTTTATCATGAGAGGCACAAACGCCTTTGTTGTATTAAAACAGCCCTTGAGGTTTGTATTAACCACTTCGTCCCAATCCTCCTCACGGTATTTAATCAGCAGCCCGTCTCTTGCTATGCCGGCATTGTTAATGACAGCATCTATCCTGCCCCACCTGTTCGAGATAATGCCTGCCATTGTCTCGACCTCCCGCAGGATACCGACATCTGCCTTTAGTGCAATAGCCGGCTCACCCAAGGCGAGGACAACGTCTGAGGCCTCCTTTTCTGAATGGATGTAATTGAGGGCTATCCTGTAGCCTTGCCTGCCGAGCGCAAGCGCTATCTCTCTGCCGAGCCCTCTTGAGGCTCCGGTAACAACCGCAACTCCATGCATAAGACCTCCATATATGGGCCTACCTATAATAACATACGTCAATTGCCTTGCTTTTTGAGTCAAAATTGCATTATTCTAAAACAAAATCAATTGCTGTTGGACATTGAATGCCTAATGGCACCAAAGGAGGCTTGTTGTGATATCAATAACTGAGACAGCTGCCGAGAAGGCAAAGGAGATACTCAAGGCAGAAGGCAAAGACGACTGGGGTTTGCGTATATATACCGCTGACAGCGGAGGCTGCGGCCCTTCGTACGGCATGGACCTGGATGAGAACCCTTCAACAGACGATGAGGTTGTAGAGAAAAGCGGACTCAAGGTCTTTTTTGACAAAAACACATCACAGAACCTTGACGGCATGGAGGTCGACTTTATTGATGAGGGAGACAGAAAGGGTTTTATACTCACAGGTACTCCGCCGTCCTCATCGTGCGGTTCGGGCTGCAGCAGTTGCGGATAGGCAATCACAGAGAAGATGTTCCCTGTCAATAGGCCACGCAGGCTAAGAAAGAACAAGATCATCAGGAGGATGGTGAGCGAGACATCACTATCCCCTGACGACTTTATTTATCCCCTTTTTGTCACATTCGGCCGTAATGTTAAAAAAGAGATCTCTTCCATGCCCGGATGTTTTCAGGAGTCAGTAGATGAGATCGTTAAGAGCGCCAGAGAAGTTAAATCCCTGAATATACCGGCAGTGATACTCTTCGGGATACCGGAGCACAAGGACGAGAAGGGCAGCGGCGCATATGATGATCAGGGCATTGTCCAGAATGCTGTGAGGGCGATAAAGGATGCCCTGCCTGAGCTTTATGTGATAACAGACGTATGCATGTGTGAGAACACGAGCCATGGTCACTGCGGCATTATAGAAAATGGCGACGTGGTCAACGACCCGACAGTCGAGTTGCTCGCTATGGAGGCCGTATCACACGCAAAGGCAGGTGCTGACATGGTCGCACCTTCTGACATGATGGACGGCAGGGTCGAGGCCATTAGGGCTGAGCTTGACGATCATGGATTTCATGACCTGCCGATCATGTCATATGCTGCAAAGTATGCCTCAGGTTTTTATGGCCCTTTCAGAGAGGCTGCAGAATCAACCCCTCAGTTCGGAGACAGGCGCTCATATCAGATGGACCCTTCCAACAGGAGGGAAGCCCTCAGAGAGGTCGCACTCGATATTGAAGAAGGGGCTGACATAGTGATGGTAAAGCCTGCCCTTTCGTACCTCGATATAATTTCCGATATAAAGGACAGCTTTGACGTGCCGGTTGCTGCTTATAATGTGAGCGGCGAGTACTCAATGATAAAGGCAGCAGACAGGCTCGGCTGGATAGACGGGGACAGGGTTATGATGGAGGTGCTCACCTCAATAAAGCGTGCCGGTGCCGACCTTATACTCACGTATTTTGCAAAGGACGCAGCCACGGTGCTAAACTCCTGACAGTCCCCCCTGATTTCTTATGATTTGCATCATGGAATCATTTAAAGGTTCTGTTTTATAGTTTTAACATAACGCATGGAGGTGCATGGAAATGATAGAAAGGGAAAAAGTCGAGACCGCTTTAAATGTGATCAGGCCTGCATTACAGAGGGATGGCGGAGATGTCCAGCTCGTTGAGATAACAGATGAAGGTATTGTTAAGGTCAAGCTCATGGGCGCATGCGGCACATGCCCGATGTCAATACTCACCCTGAAGCGCGGCATTGAGGCAACCCTTAAGCAGAGGGTTCCGGAGATAGTTTCTGTAGAGTCTGTTTAATACAGGTTCTTTAAATAACGGCTGTCAGAGGGAAGGTTTTAAGGGCAGAGCGAGATTGCATTGAGGCCTGTCTTTTCGTCGAAACCCATCATGATGTTCATATTTTGCACAGCCTGTCCTGATGCACCCTTCACAAGATTGTCTATAGCAGTGACTATAATCAGGGTCCCGGTCCGTTTGTTCATGGCAAGGCCTATCTCGCAGAGATTGGTCCCGCGCACATTCTTCACATTCGGGAGACTACCCTCTTCGAGCACCCTCACAAAAGGCTCTTTTGCATAAAGAGACCTGTAGATGGCATAGACCCTTCTAATATCATCGGCCTTTATTGCCTTAAGATAGATTGTACTCAGTATTCCCCTGTCGAGTGGTATTAGGTGCGGAGTGAAATCAACCTTTATATTACTTCCAGAAATAAAGGATAGTTCCTGTTCTATCTCCGGCGTGTGTCTGTGCCTGGCAATACCATAAGCCTTGAGGCCTTCATTGACCTCACAAAAAGAAAAGGCGGTATCTGCCTGTCTGCCTGCGCCTGAGGTGCCGGATTTTGAATCAATGACAATGAAGCCGGTTGACGCAATCCCTTTTTTAAGTGCAGGGTAGAGGCCTATTATAGCGCTTGTCGGGTAGCATCCGGGATTTGCTACGAGTGATGCCTTTGCGATCTTCTTCCTGTATAGTTCAGGCAGGCCATAGACAGCCTTCTTTAGGGTGTCGGTGAATTTGTGGGGTACCTTATACCATTCTTCGTAGGTCTTTGCATCACGCAGCCTGTAATCGGCAGAGAGGTCTATAACCCTCTTCCCTTTCTTTATAAGGGAATCGACCGCCTCCTGCGAGGTCGCATGCGGCAGTGCCATGAAGAACAGGTCAGCCTTTGCGTGGATCTGTGAAATCTCTAATCTCTCGTATCTGAGATGGCTGTAGAAATGGAGATGAGGGAAGAGGTCTGTCACACGCTTGCCTTCAGATCTTTCTGAAGTGACAGAGGTGATTTCTGCCTCAGGATGTGAGGCTAATATCCTTAAGAGCTCTGCGCCAGCATAACCGCTGCCACCGCATATAGCTACTTTTATCATGGCTACTGTCTTATCTCTTCGAGAACTGGAATCTCTTCCTTGCGCCCTTCTGGCCGTACTTCTTTCTCTCTTTTTCCCTCGGGTCTCTTGTAATAAAACCTTCTTTTTTGAGTTTTGGCCGGAGGTCGCTGTCGAGTGAAGTGAGCGCCCTTGCTATGCCGTGCCTGAGAGCACCTGCCTGTCCGGTGGGGCCTCCACCTTCTACCTTTGCACTCACATCGAGCTTCCCGGTCATGCCCGTAAGCTCAAGTGGCTGCCTGATTATCATCCTCAGGGTCTCCCTCGGGAAATAGGTGTCCACGGGCTTTTTATTGACAGTTATGAGGCCGTTGCCCTTTGAAAGGGTCACTCTCGCAGTTGATGTCTTCCTTCTGCCTATTGAACTGTATTTTATCTCTGCCATTCAAACTCCTTTATCCTGTATCTTATTGTATTATACCGGGTTTTTGTGCCGAGTGCGGATGCTCGGTCCCTCTGTAGACCTTGAGCTTTTTCAGCATTGCCCTGCCGAGCCTGCTCTTGGGCAGCATGCCCCATACGGCAGCCCTTATAATCTCTTCAGGCTTTTTGTTGAGGCGCTCTTTTGCGGTCTCGGCCTTAATGCCGCCCGGATATCCTGAATGGTGGTAATAGATCTTGTCCTCAAGCTTATTGCCTGTAAGCCTTATCTTCTCTGCATTAACCACTATGACAAAATCACCGGTATCTACATTCGGCGTAAATACAGGCTTATCTTTGCCGCGCAGGCGGGTGGCTATCCTTGTTGCGAGCCTTCCGAGCACAGCATCTTTTGCATCAATAAGATGCCACTTCCTCTCGGTTTCATTCTTTTTTGCAAACTGCGTCCTCATAAATACCATCCTTGATAGAATTTGAATTAACACTATAATAAAGATTGACCTTAAATGTCAATACAGAAATTAATTAAGTTTATCAAAACCACTATCTGCACAAGTTTAAAATTTAGTGAACGCCCTTGTCTTTAAAGGCGTTGCTATTGTGAACTCTGCATGGTCGCTGAGGATCTCTGACAGTTCTGATATCAGAGGCTTTGAGGGCTTTATCCTGTTTATCTTCGTAATATCCCATTTCCTGAGAGTCCCGTAGAGCCTGACAGCCCCGGGAGATATCCTGAGGTGCGTCTCGCCGTCTCTGGCGCAATCCCCGCATATTATTGAGCCGTGTGATACATAGAAATTATATCCTGTCCTGCTGCATCTTGCGCAGCCCTCAAGGGATGGCCCGTATCCTGTTATGTTCAGGAGCCTGATCTTGTAAAAGATTGCGACTAAATCGAGGAACTCCTTTGCCTCTTCACTATCTGCATTGCCGGGCAATATCCTGTCTTCTATTATGCCGAGCGTGTCAAGGAACAACCTGAAAGCATCCCTGTTGGGGTCACGCTCCGGCATGAGGCTGATAGTGATTTCTATGAGTCCAGCGATTTTAATGAAACTGTCGAGCCTCTCCCTGATCGGCTGGAACGGCCTTATTATGTCTGACTGTGTAAGCCTTGGGAGATTTGCGTCTTCCTTGCCCCAGAACGAGATCCTTGAGTTTGTAAGAGGCTCAAGGCTGCTCCCGAACCTGCTCCTTGTCTTTCTGGGGCTTTTTGCAAATGCCTTTAGTATGCCGTAATCATGTGTCAGGAATGTTACTATGAGGTCAGCTTCAGAATAAGGGAATGTCTTAAGGACAATGGCTTCGGTTCTTCTGAGCATTACATGACATTGCCGAAATCTTCGGGCTTGAGGTTCTTGAGCCAGTCCTCGAGTTCGTCGCCGCTCCTCTTTTCGAGGATGCTGTCTTCTACAAAGATCGGTGCATTCGCCCTCAGTGCAACGGCGACTGCATCACTTGGCCTTGAATCTACAGGGACCTCTGCCTTGTCAGAGGCCAGATATATCAGGGCGTAGTATGTATTTTCGAATATCTCTGTGACGACAACCCGCGTCACTTTTGCCTTAAGCCCGTTGCAGATATTCTTTATCAGGTCGTGGGTGAGGGGCCTCGGAGTGGCAACCTTTCCGAGTGCAAGGGCAATAGAATCTGCCTCGGGCTTGCCTATCCATATAGGCATGGTATTAATGCCGTCGACCTCTTTGAGAAGCATGATATACATATTGCTTCTCGGATCAAAGAGCAGACCTTCAACCTTCATCTGGACGAGCATCTACTTAAACCCCATCTCTTTCAATGCCCTTTCGTCAGTGCGCCAGCCCTCTTTCACCTTAACCCAGAGTTCCATGAAGACCTTTCTGCCGAGCATTTTTTCTATCTCCTCCCTGGCATAAGCAGCCACAGCCTTGAGCCTTTGGCCGCCCTTACCTATTATAATACCTTTCTGACCTGCCCTTTCAACATAAATGTTGCAGGATATACTTATGAGGCCGTCTTCGCGTTCAGACCATGTTAAGACTTCGACAGCGATAGAGTGAGGCACTTCCTCTTGAGTAGCCTCCATGAGCTGCTCCCTTATTATATCCGAGACGAGCTGCTTTTCGGTCTGGTCAGTCACCATGTCATCCGGGTAGTATTTGGGGCCGCAGGGCAGGCTCTTGGCAATCTTATCTGTTACAAGGACTACATCCTCGCTGTTCAGCGCTGATATCGGTATAATGGCGTCGAACCGGTACAGCTTGTTATATTCGTCTATGAGAGGCAGGACCTCAGCCTTTTTTATCAGGTCTATCTTGTTTATGACGAGGTAGACCTGAGGCTTTTTTGGTATCTTCTTAAGCAGATCTATTAAGGCCTTGTCCTGATGGTCGGGCATATGCGGGAGTACCATTAAGAGTATGATATCCGTATGCTTAAGCGCCGCTGTCGCCTCTTTGACCATAAGCCTTCCGAGGAGGTGCCTTGGTTTGTGAATGCCCGGGGTATCGACAAACACGATCTGGTATGCTCCGGATGTGAGTATCCCGGTTATCTTCCTCCTTGTTGTCTGAGGCCTTGATGTGACAATGGATATCTTTTCGCCGAGGATGCTGTTCAGTAGGGTAGATTTGCCGGCATTCGGCCTGCCTATGATCGAGACGTATCCTGAGCGGAAACCATTAGTCATTTAAGCCTGTTGACAGCTTCCCTTATCCGGATAACGGCCCTCCTGATGTTTTCCATAGAGGTTGCGTATGAAAGCCTCACAAAGCCGTCATCGCCGAAGGCATTGCCCGGGACAACAGCGACGTGCGCATCCTCAAGGAGATAAACCGCCAGGTCGGACGATGACGCTATGGTCTTTCCGTTTGCAGACCTGCCGTAAATGCCGGAGGTGTTCGGGAAGGCATAGAAGGCCCCTGTCGGCTTAAGGCAGGCTATGCCTGAAATTGTGTTAAGCTCAGACACGAGGAACTCCCTCCTCTTGTTGAACTCCCTCACCATCATATCAGTGAAGTCCTGCGGTCCCTTAAGCGCCTCTATGGCTGCCATCTGTGCAATGGAATTCGGGTTGGATGTGGACTGGCTCTGGATGTTCGTCATGGCCTTTATTATCTCCTTCGGGCCTGCTGCATAGCCGATCCTCCATCCTGTCATAGCGTGTGATTTCGAAAGTCCGTTGACCACAATGGTCTTTTCTTTTATCTCCCTTCCGAGTGATGCAATGCTTGTGTGGCTTGTGCCGTCGTACAGGAGTTTCTCGTATATCTCGTCTGATACTATATAGAGATTATGTCGCAACGCTATCTCTGCTATCTGTTCGAGGGCCTTTCGGGTGTATGTGAAACCGGTCGGGTTCGAAGGTGAGTTCAGGATTATCGCCTTTGTCTTGTTAGTTATATTCGCCTCGAGCAGGCCGGGGCTGAGCATAAAACCGTCTTTTTCGTAAGTCTTTACGATAACGGGCACGGCATCATTTACAACGACCTGATCAGGATATGAGACCCAGTACGGCGATGGGATTATGACCTTGTCGCCAGGCCCGTAGATTGCCTGTGCGATATTGTAAAGGCTGTGTTTCGCACCGCACGAGACCAGTATCTCTTCCCTCGTGTATTCAAGGCTGTTGTCCTTGCTGAATTTTTCGATGACAGCGTCCTTTAAGGGGTCAATGCCTCCTACCGCGGTATATTTTGTAAATCCGTCCTTTATCGCCTTTATAGCAGCCTCTTTTATATTGGCAGGCGTATCAAAGTCAGGCTCGCCGACCCCCAAGCTTATAACATCGGTCCCTGAAGCCTTCATTGCCTTTGCCTTCGCATCTATGGCGAGGGTAGGTGAAGGTTTTATCTTCCTTCCGCGTTCAGAAAGCATGGATTTCCCTCCGTAGAATTTTACCTATTGTAAACCATTTGTCCTGTTTAAAAAAAGATGAGATTCAGAGACTGAAATATATCCGCCAAAAAGGTTGAATTTTTACTATAGGGTAGGTTACTCTATTTCGTTATAATAAAACGTTTTAGAAGTAAATCAATATTCTTTTCTGGAGGGGCTCTTTATGGCGAAGAAGACAAAGAAATATGTCTATTTTTTTGGTAACGGAAAGGCTGACGGAAGCGCTGGTATGAAAAACCTCTTGGGCGGCAAGGGGGCTAATCTCGCTGAGATGACCAACCTCGGCATACCGGTTCCTCCCGGATTCACTATAACTACCGAGATCTGCACCCTCTATTATAAAAATAACAGGAGATACCCCATTGAGCTTGCAAAGCAGGTGGATACCGCAATGGCAAAGGTAGAAAAGATAATGGGAAGGAAATTCGGAGACCCGTGGAACCCCCTTCTTGTGTCTGTCCGTTCAGGTGCGCGAAGCTCCATGCCGGGCATGATGGAGACTGTGTTGAATGTAGGGCTCACAACAAAGACGATTCCCGGCCTTATTAAGAGGACCAGCAATGAAAGGTTTGTTTACGACGCATACAGGCGCCTCATGATGATGTACTCAGATGTTGTTATGGAAAAGGCTGCAGGCATCGAGACAGGGGATGGAGAAGGGATTAGGCAGAAACTCGAACATGGCATGGAGAGGGTGAAGAGATCTAAGGGATACAGGAACGATACTGACCTCACTGTCGGAGACCTGAAGACCCTCTGTGATGAGTTTAAGAAGATAATAAGGGATACGCTTAAAAAGGACTTTCCTGATGACCCGAAAGAGCAACTACTGGGAGGTATAGGCGCTGTTTTCCAGTCCTGGATGGGGAAGCGCGCTGTTGCTTACAGGAGGATTGAGAAGATCCCAGTGGAGTGGGGGACTGCTGTAAACGTCCAGTCAATGGTGTTCGGCAATACAGGCGAGAATTCGGCCACAGGCGTTGCCTTTACCCGCAATCCTGCAACAGGCGAGAACGTCTTCTTCGGAGAGTGGCTATCCAATGCACAGGGCGAGGATGTTGTGGCAGGCATAAGGACACCAAATCCTGTTAACAAGGCGGGAAAGACCGCTGACACAAACCATCTTGTCTCGCTCGAAGAGGCGATGCCGAAGGTATACAAACAGCTATATTCTATACAGAAGAAACTTGAGAAGCATTACATGGACATGCAGGACATTGAGTTTACAATAGAGGACGGAAGGCTCTGGATGCTCCAGACAAGGGTCGGAAAACGTAACGGACAGGCGGCTATCCGCATGGCTGTAGAGATGGCAAAATCGAGGCTTGTAGATAAACAGACCGCTATATTAAGGGTTAAGCCTGAGCAGATAGACGAACTCCTCCATCCGAGCGTTGACCCTGCCGCAGAGAAAAAGGCTGTTGAGCTTGCAAAGGGTCTGCCTGCAGGCCCGGGCGGTGCAGTCGGAAGGGTGGTATTTACTGCCGATGATGCCGAGGCATGGGCGAAGAGGGGCGAGAAAGTGATACTTGTAAGGAATGAGACCTCACCTGAGGATGTCCATGGCATGCACGCTGCACAGGCTATACTCACTGCAAGGGGAGGCATGACCAGCCATGCAGCGCTCGTGGCAAGGGGATGGGGCAAATGCTGCATTGTCGGATGCTCCAGCCTCGATATTGAGTTCCATAAGAAGGAGATACATGTAAATTCAAGGACACTGAGGGAGGGTGACTGGATCACCCTTAACGGAACAAAGGGGAGGGTGTATGAGGGGAGACTCAGCCTTAGGCCTGCTGACCCTGGACACAACAAGTGGTACAAGGAGCTTATGAGATGGGCTGACGAATTCAGAAGGCTGAAGGTCAGGACGAATGCAGATACCCCGAATGACGCATCTGCTGCGAGGGGCTTCGGTGCCGAAGGCATCGGCCTCTGCAGGACAGAGCATATGTTCTTCGAGAGTGACAGGATAAAGGCCGTGAGGGAGATGATCCTCTCTGATAAGGTCGAGGGAAGGAAGAGGGCTCTCGCAAAACTCCTCCCTATGCAGAAAGGGGACTTCACAGGCATATTCAGGGCAATGGCCGGCCTCCCTGTAACTATCAGACTGCTTGACCCTCCGCTCCATGAATTCCTGCCTCACAATGACAAAGACCTTATGGACCTTGCAAATGAGATGGGTGAGTCATTTGACAGGCTTAATACAAAGAACAAGTCACTCCACGAGTTTAACCCGATGCTCGGGCACCGCGGATGCCGTCTCGGCATAACATTCCCTGAGATATACGAGATGCAGGTGCAGGCCATTATGGAGGCTGCTTGCGAGCTTGCAAAACAGAGGGTGAGGGTGATGCCTGAGATAATGATACCGCTTGTAGGACATGTTAAGGAATTCGAGATGATGAGGAACCTCACTGTCTCGACTGCTGAAAGGGTGCAGAAGGGATACAAGATCAAAGTTGCCTATACTGTGGGGACTATGATAGAATTGCCCCGTGCATGTATAACCTCTGATGAGATAGCCGGCCACGCAGACTTCTACTCATTTGGTACCAATGACCTTACCCAATCAGTTTTTGGCCTCTCGAGGGATGATGCCGGAAAGTTCCTTCCGTTTTATGTTGAAAGCGGGATATTGAAAGAGGATCCGTTTATATCAATCGATACGCATGGGGTCGGCGCCTTTATGCGCCTTGCTGCTGAGAAGGGCAGGAAGGTAAAGAAAAACCTTAAGATAGGCATCTGCGGGGAGCACGGGGGCGAGCCGAAGTCTGTTGAGTTCTGCCATTCGATAGGCCTCGATTATGTGAGCTGTTCACCGTTCAGGGTCCCGATAGCGAGGTTTGCAGCAGCGCAAGCTGCGCTTAAGGATAAGAAGAAATGATGTATGGAACGAATTCCTTATGCCGGATATGTTAGTATAGTCGACAACAAAAAAAGAAAGGTGGTGTTAAAATGTCTCTCGACAAGGAAAGGAAACAGACTATAATAGGCGAATACAAGATTCACGATAATGATACAGGTTCTCCTGAGGTCCAGATAGCAATCCTGAGCGAAAGGATAAGTTATCTGACAGACCATTTCAAGATACACAAGCAGGACCATCATTCCCGTCGCGGTCTCTTGAAACTCGTCAGCCAGAGGAGGAGTCTCCTCGGTTATCTGAAAGGCTCGAACAAGAACCGTTATGAAAAGGTTGTTGAGCGTCTTGGTCTGAGGAAATAGGAACACGAACAGGAACACAAACAGGAACAGGAGATACTGATTGATGACTAAGGTTGTAGAAATTGAGATTAGAGGCAAAAAGCTTTACATTGAGACAGGCGAGATAGCAAGGCAGAGCGACGGTGCAGTTGTCCTGAAATACGGAGATACTGTTGTGCTTGCTACTGCGGTAGCAGACAAGAAGGTCAAGGAGGGCATTGATTTTTTCCCCCTGACTGTTGATTATCAGGAAAAGACTTATGCTGCAGGAAAGATACCCGGGGGATTTTTTAAGAGAGAAGGCAGACCTTCTGAAAAGGAGATATTGACATCACGTCTTGTAGACAGGCCTATAAGGCCGCTGTTCCCTGACGGTTTTTATTCAGAGACACAGGGGATAGCCTCTGTGCTTTCCTATGGAGATGAAAATGTTTCGGACATTCTCGGGATAATAGGGATGTCTGCTGCATTAATGATATCGGATATCCCCTTCAATGGCCCTGTAGGGGCAGTCAAGGTGGGGTTATTGGACGGCAATCTGATAATAAACCCCAACTTTGCTGAAATGGATAAACTCGAGCTTAGCATTGTGGTCGCAGGCACAGAGGATGCTGTCCTCATGGTCGAGGGCGGCGCATCTGAGGTCTCGGAGAAGGTGCTGCTTGAGGCAATTGGCTTTGCGCATTCAGAGATCAAAAAAATCACAGCCATACAAAAGGAGTTGAGGTCTCTTGCCGGAAGAGAAAAAAGACCTCTTACCCCTAAGAAGACGGATGAAGAACTGAAGAATAATATAAGCGACCATGTTATCGGTAAGATGAAGGATTTCATAACCATCCATGGTAAACAGAAAAGGCAGGAGGCGCTTGACGTCCTGCTTGCAGAGACAATCAAACATTTTAATACCGGAGGGAGCGACCTCACAAGGGAGATTGCAAATATCTTCTTTGATATAGAGAAAAACCTTGTCAGGAAGATGATCATAGATAACGGGATACGGTCTGACGGAAGGAGGCCTGATGAGATAAGGCAGATACGTTCTACGGTCGGGCTTCTCCCGAGGGCTCATGGCTCTGCGCTTTTTACGAGGGGTGAGACACAGGCAATAGTTGCTGCTACTCTCGGCACCGCAGACGATGAACAGAAGATAGATTCACTTGAGGGCGAAACATACAAAACCTTTATGCTCCATTATAACTTCCCTCCGTTCAGTGTGGGCGAGGTGAAGTATCTGAGGTCTCCGGGAAGGCGTGAGATCGGCCACGGCGCACTCGCAGAAAGGGCGCTCAAGCCTGTTATCCCGCCAAAGGAGGTCTTCCCCTATACAATCAGGGTGGTTTCCGACATCCTCGAATCCAACGGCTCTTCTTCGATGGCGAGCGTCTGCGGGTCGACACTCGCACTTATGGACGGGGGCGTGCCTATAAAGGCGCCTGTAGCTGGCATTGCGATGGGCCTTATTCAGGAGGGCGAAAAGACAGTTGTCCTGACGGATATCCTCGGGCTTGAGGACCATCTCGGTGATATGGACTTTAAGGTGACAGGCACAGAAAAGGGCATTACTGCATTTCAGATGGACGTGAAGATCAGTGGCGTGAGCAAGGATATTATGGAGCGCGCGCTTGAGCAGGCAAGGCTCGGCAGGCTTTTCATAATCGGTAAGATCAAAGAGACCCTGGCAGTGCCGAGGGAGAACATTGCGCCGCATGCGCCGAGGATCTATACCATGCAAATAAAGCAGGAGAAGATAAGGGATGTTATCGGTTCAGGCGGCAAGGTCATCAGGGGCATTATTGAGCAGACAGGGGTCAAGATAGACATAAATGATGCCGGGCTGATAAACATAGCCTCGCCGGACGAGTCGGCTGCCGCAAAGGCGATGGATATCATCCGGGGCCTTATTGCAGAGGCCGAGATCGGCAAGATATATTCCGGGAAGGTGAAGAGGATAGTTGATTTCGGTGCCTTTGTAGAGATCCTGCCCGGCACTGAAGGGCTGCTTCATATCTCCCAGATATCTGAAAAGAGGATTGCAAAAGTCAGCGATGAGTTGAGAGAGGGCGATGAGGTCCTCGTCAAGGTTATAGAGATCGACAGAGTCGGTAAGATAAGGCTGAGCAGGAAAGAGGCCATGAGGGACGAATCTGCAAGGAGAGGGGGGGATTAGCCCCTTTCCCTCGGTTTAGCGCTGGGCCTGCTTAAGCCGCTTGAATTCTTCGGGCAATCTCACAGGCTTCCAGTTTTTGTTTATACATGCGACAGTAACCAACGCCTCTGCAAGCGGAGTGCCGTCTCTTAAAATCCTGTGTTTTATTTTAAGGGAGGCATTCCTCATCTCTACTGTCTCCGTGGTCACAGAGATAATATCCCCGAGCCTCGCAGGCTGCATGTAACTAATGTCGACATGAGTTACTGCAAAGAAATAACCGGTGTCGTGGTAGTCTTTTATGCTTACGCCGATATCCGATAAAAGCTCTGTCCTGGCGCGTTCGAGGTACTTGAGGTAGTTGGCGTAATAAACTACACCGGCAGCATCTGTGTCTTCATAGTATATCTGTATCTTAAGCGGCTCTGTCATCCTTTTATTATACTATTTTTAGACAGGCCTTATTCAACATCAGGGCCGAGCAATATTCTATAATACAAAGGCGTCATGATTGATTCCTGTTTTGATGGAGGGTAAGGGATGTTCAGAAAATACCAGCTTGAAAACGGCATACCGCTTGTTGTTGAGCGTATAGAAAATGTCCGTTCTGTGACCCTCGGCATATGGGTTAAGGTCGGTTCAAGAATCGAGCCTTCCGGCAAGAACGGCATATCACACTTCCTCGAGCATATGTTCTTCAAGGGCACAAAGAAGCGGAGCGCCAGGGACATAGCAGTGGATATAGATTCTGTCGGAGGTGATCTTAACGCCTTTACTTCAAGGGAGACGACGACATTCTATGTCAAGGTGCTTGATGAGCACATAGAAAGGGGTATTGACCTCCTGACAGACATATTCCTCCATTCGACCTTCCCTGAAGACGACATCGAGAAGGAGAAGAACATTATAAAAGAAGAGATAAAGATGGTGGAGGACACTCCTGACGACTATATCCATGACCTTTTTTATCAGGATGTCTGGGGAGGTTCCGGCATAGGCCAGCCGATCCTCGGCAACAGGGATACAATAAAGTCGTTCAACAGGGAAGACATCATGTCCCACATAAGAAAATACTACGGCACAAGGGACACTGTCATTGCATGCGCGGGCAACTTTAACCCTCAGAAACTTCTCGACATGCTCAATCATTCACTCGGGAGCCTGAGAAGGGGGTCAGAGCCTGATATGGGGAGTTTCCCGTTATTCAGGCCGGTGACATCTGTTTATACAAAGGACCTTTCTGAGGTGCATGTATGCCTCGGTGTCGAGTCGATATCGCAGGTCAGCAAGGAGAGGTATGCGCTCTATATCCTGAATGCAATATTAGGAGCGAGCGTAAGCTCAAGGCTCTTTCAGGAAATAAGGGAGAAGAGGGGGCTTGCATATTCGATATATTCATTTGTAGCGTCCTATATCGATACAGGGCTATGGGGCGTCTATGCAGGCACTGCAAAGAAGAGGGTGCCCGAGGTTATAGAGCTTATTGCAAGAGAGATCAAGGGCCTGAGCAACACTGTCACTGTTTCAGAGCTGAAAAAATCAAAGGATCAGATAAAGGGCAATCTCATAATGGCGCTCGAATCCACGAGCAGCAGGGTGCAGAACCTCGCGCGTCAGGAGATCTACCATGGCAGGCATTTCTCGGCTGATGAGATCATAAGGGAGGTAGATGTAGTGACCCTTGAACAGGTAAAGGAGCTTCTCGAAAGGCTTGTTCATGAAAAGGCCTTCGCTTTAACCCTGCTCGGTCCTGTTAGTGAAAAGGATGTTAAGGGGATCTTCTCCTGAGCGCTTCTATTGAAGCGGATATTATATCTATAGCTTCCATTATCTCTTTTTCGGTATTGTCTTTGCCGGTGCTGAGCCTGATTGAAGACAGGGCATCCTGTTCTGAGATCCCCATTGACAGGAGTATTGAGGACGGCTTCCTGCTGCCGGCATGGCATGCAGAACCGGATGATGCTGCAACCCTTTCTCCGAGCCTCTCAAGCAGATCGGCTGCATCTACTCCCCGGACAGATATATTTACAGTGTTCGGCAGCCTCAGGGTCTCATGGCCGTTTAATGTGATGCTGCCGGCCCTTTGCCTTAGGCCGTTATAGAGCATGGTTGTAAGGCTAAGGGTCTGCGAGGCCCATAAGCTGGTATATCTTGATGAAAGCTCACATGCCTTTCCAAGCCCTGCTATCGCGGGGACATTCTCTGTGCCGGGCCTGAGCCCTGACTCGTGTGCTGCACCGGACATGACCGGTTTTATAGTCAGACCTTTTCTTATGTAAAGCGCACCTATACCCTTTGGGCCATAGAACTTGTGGGCTGCTATTGTCAGCATGTCAATATTGAGTTCATCGGCCTTTACAGGTATCTTCCCTGCTGATTGAGCAGCGTCGGTATGGAATGGTATATTCCGCTGCCTTGTTATTCCTCCTATCTCTTTTAGCGGCTGAAGAACGCCTGTCTCATTGTTGGCATGCATTATTGTGACGAGGATGGTGTCATGCCTTATAGCCCTCTCGACATCCTCAGCGCTGACCCTGCCGTCCCTGCCCGCAGGGACATAGGTTATCTCGAAACCGTTTTCTTCAAGGTGCCGGCAGGTATTCATTACAGAAGGGTGCTCGATAATAGACGTTATTATATGCCCCCTTTTGTTTTTAGAAGCAATACCGGTTATGGCGAGGTTGTTCGATTCAGTTCCGCCTGATGTGAAGAATATCTCATGCGGTGATGCATTAATGAGTGAGGCGACCATTTCCCGGGCAGTCTCAACAGCCTCTCTTGCGGTCCTTCCTGCCTTGTGGCTGCTTGATGGATTGCCGAAATTATTACGAAGCGCAAAAATAACAGCCTCAGCTACCTCAGGATCGACAGGTGTAGAGGCATTGTTGTCAAGGTATATCACAGCCCGATATCCCTGTGGATGATATCAGTATCGACATTATGTCTCATCTTTATAGCCTTTGCTATCGCCTCTGCTATTGCAGGCGAGCGGTGCTTGCCGCCGGTACAGCCAAAACCGACAGTAAGGTATGCCTTCCCCTCATTAACGTAATGAGGTATGAGGAAGTTCAGCAGATCAGCGGTCTTGTCCATGAACTCCTGCGTTGCCGCGGGTTTTAACACAAAGTCCTTTACAGCATTATCAGTACCGGTTAGCTCGCGTAATTCAGGCACGAAATGTGGATTCGGGATGAACCTCACATCAAAGAGGAGGTCAATGTTCTGGGGGATGCCGTATTTGAATCCAAATGAGATGACGGTTATCACCATGGTACTGTCCTGTCCCTGAGGCTTGTAAAAAGATGATATAGTATGCCTGAGCTGGTGGGGCGTATAGGCTGTGGTATCAAGTATCTTATCGGCCTCTTCCCGGAGTGGTGATAAGAGGTCTTTTTCCTTTGTGATCGCCTCGTCAAGGTGTATGCCTGTTGAGGTCAGGGGATGAGGCCTCCTCGTCTCCTTGAATCTCCTTATCAGTGCATCCCTGTCAGCCTCGAGGAATATTATCTCTACGTTGTATTTCTTTCTGAGGGCATTCAGCACGGCTTTTACAGAGGGGAGAAATTCCTTTTCCCTTATGTCAACTCCGATTCCGACCTTCCGTTTATGGTCGGCTGATGTTATTATGGATGCAAACGGTTTTATAAACGTGACAGGAAGGTTGTCTACGCAATAAAACCCCTGATCCTCAAGCGCCCTCAGGGCGACTGTCTTTCCAGAGCCTGCAAGGCCGGAGATTATTACGATTGTAGGTTTCACAATTAGCTGTCTGCTCTAAGCCGTCAGCTGTCATCTGCGAATAATTACCGGATGCTGACGCCGGCGGCTTGTATTATCGTTTAACCGGCTCTATCAGCCCGTAATTGCCGTCTTTCCTCCTGTATATGACATTTATATCCCCGCTCGTATCGTTAGCGAATACGAAAAAGTCTTTGTCGAGAAGGTCCATCTGCATAACCGCTTCTTCAGGGCTCATAGGCTTCATATCAAACCGTTTCTTTTTGATTATCGTTCCTTCCTCGTAAAAAGGAGCTGCGGGTACTGCAGATGCTTTGTTTTCGCCTTTTCTGTGGGAGACGAGTTTCTCCTTGTA
Source organism: Thermodesulfovibrionales bacterium (assembly GCA_919901585.1). Classification (GTDB taxonomy): domain Bacteria; phylum Nitrospirota; class Thermodesulfovibrionia; order Thermodesulfovibrionales; family UBA9159; genus CAKKPH01. The sequence continues at coordinate 24,467 of CAKKPH010000052.1, forward strand.
TTTTTTTACCTGCTTTTCGAGCTTTTCTACGACCTCATCTATTGAGGAATATATCTCGCCCGTGATCCCCTCAGCCTGTATCATCACGCCGTTTGCCTTTAACAATACCTCGACCTTATGCCTGTATTTTTCGACGCTGAGCGTGACGACCGCCTCTGTGATATTGGACAGGTATTTCTCAAATTTGCCTATCTTCTCTTCCGCATAGCTTTTGAGAGCAGGTGTGACTTCAAGGTGTCTTCCGTTTACTAGTATCTTCATCTCTCCTCCTATGGATTAAGTTAGTCTAAGGTGTTCGACTAATATTCGATCTTTTTTCGTGACCCCTGCGAAGGGATCTTCAGTTCCTCCCTGTATTTGGCAACAGTCCTCCTTGCAATAGTTATATCCTTTGACTTAAGGACGTCGGCTATCCTCTGGTCGCTAAAAGGTTTTGCCTGGTCTTCTTCGGACACCAGTTTCCTGATGAGGTCTTTTACTAATGTCGATGATATTGTGCCGGCAGAGCCCTGAAGTGCACTGCTGAAAAAGAACCTGAAACTGTATAGCCCGTGGCTGCAGGACAGGAATTTGTTTGAGGTGACCCTGCTGATGGTGCTCTCATGCATGCCAAGCTCCTGTGAGACATCCTTCAGGTTAAGGGGTTTGAGTACAGAAACTCCGATGTCAAAGAAGTCCCTCTGGAAGTTCAGTATACACTCAGTCACCCTGTAGATAGTCTTGTTCCTCTGGTCGAGACTCTTCAGAAGCCATATTGCAGAACGGATCTTCTCGTCGACAAACAGCCTTTCCTCTTTTGAGAGGGTGCCCTTAAGCATAAGCATGAGCTTCCTGTAATGATTGCTTAGCCTTACCCTCGGCAGGCCCTCGTCGTTAAGAAGGATCTGGTAGCCGTCCTCAGTCTTTGCTACGTAGACATCAGGCATTATATATATTGTAGCTGAAGAAGAGAAGTTCCTTGCAGGTTTTGGTTCAAGCCCTTCAATTATGCCGATTGCAGCCATTATGTCATCGAGAGGGGCATTGTATTGGCGTGCGATCTGCTGGTATCTCTTCTTCTCGACATCCGGGAGGTTGTCAAGCACTATATGTTCAACAAGGCTGCCGGAGAGGTTGAGAGCCCTGAGCTGTATCAGAAGGCATTCCTTTAAGTCCCTTGCAGCAATCCCGGGCGGATCGAACCCCTGAACGAGCCTTATTGCATGGCGGACATCGCTTATGCCGGCATTTTCTGTCTGGACTATCTCTTCTTCTGTAGTGCGGAGGTATCCGTTTTCGTCAATATTGCCGATAACGACCTCGCCGATCCTCTTTATCTCCTCATCAGCATCAGAGAGCCCCAACTGCCAGAGCAGGTGTTCGCTCAGGTTGACTGATGTCTGGAGGAACTGCTCGTATGAGGGCTGTTCAACAAGGCCCGGATTAAAATACCCGAGGTCCCTGCCGTCACTGCCCCGTTCGTCAAAATACTCCTGAACACTGAAGCTGTTGAGATTTGTCATCAGCCTCTCTAAGGGAGCCTCTGTATCATCAGATGCCTCAGGGGTCTCGATGTTCTCAATCTCTTCCTTTGTGAGGTTTTCCTTTTCCTCGACCACCTCTTCAAGAAAGGGGTTTTCTGTCAGCTCCATGTTTATAGCCTCCGACAACTCAAGCTGGGGCATCTGGAGGAGCTTTATCGCAAGCTGGAGCTGCGGCGTCAGGATAAGCTTCTGGGCTAATTTCAGTTCTAATCTGTTTTCGAGTGCCATCAGAGCGTGAACCCGTCTCCCAGATAGGTCTCTTTAACTCTCGTGTTCGCTATGAGTCTTTCTGGGGCCCCTTCGTCGAGGATGCTGCCGTTGCTTATTATATATGCCCTGTCTGTTATCGAGAGAGTTTCCCTCACGTTATGGTCTGTGACGAGTATGCCGAGGCCTTTTTGCTTCAGATAAAGCAGCATCTTTTTAAGCTCTATGATAGCGATGGGATCGATGCCGGCAAAAGGTTCATCAAATAATATGAATGTCGGGTTTGTGGCGATTGTCCTCGCAATCTCAGCCCTCCTTCTTTCGCCGCCTGACAATTGATAAGCCTGTCTCTCTGAAAATTCCCTCAAATTAAACTCGTCCAGAAGCAGCTCGACCCTCTCGTCTATAGAAGATTGAGTATATCCCTTGATCTCGAGTATTGCCCTGAAATTATCCCGGACAGTGAGCTTTCTGAAGATGGAAGGCTCCTGCGGCAAGTAGCTGATTCCCTTGAGCGCCCTCTTATACACCGGAAGCCTGCTGATATCCTCGTTATCGAGGCTGATGCTCCCGCTGTCAGGCCTTATCATGCCGACGATCATGTAAAAGGTTGTTGTCTTGCCTGCGCCGTTTGGACCTAAAAGGCCGACGATCTCGCCTGTCGAGACATAGACGTTCAGTCTTTCAACAGCCATTTTGCCCTTGTAACTTTTTGAGAGGTCTTTTGCCTGAAGAACGTGCATTACTTATGGTCCCTGTTTTCGATGAAGGCCCTGCTGTTTTCTACGACAGAACGGTCCTCATTTATATAGTATGTCATCTTTGTGCCGTGTATGACAGTGCCGCCCTCGGAAGCCCTCGGCTGCCCCGTGAACACAACCTTCTCTTCCCCTGCGAAATATACTGCAGCCGCCGAAGTGATTATCCTGTCACCCTTTAAGACCTTCACATTTCCTTCAGCATCTATCTTTGTTATGTTGCCTCCGTCGCTGTAATGGACGAGCATTTTGTCGGAGTGTATGGTCATGCTCTCTGTCTTCGCCGTTACATTGCCTTCGAAGAGAGCTGTGCGGGCCTTGTTGTCAGCAGTCAGGGTTGAAGACGTCACAACCACAGGCCCTTTGGATACAAAAGGTTTTTTGTCCTGAGCAAACACAGGAGATGAGAACAGGGAGAGTATAACTGAGCAAAAGACAAAGACGCCCCATCTCAGTATCCCCTTATTGCCGGAATTAGGCCTAAAAGAATGTGGCTTTAACATTTTTCATCAGTTTGACTTTCTGGTCTTCAGTTGCGGAGAACCCGTCTCCCTCGACCCTGAATCTTGAGCCTTCAACCCTGATAGAGCCGTCGGTCTTCAGGTCTCCGGTTGAAGAGTTCCACGATAAGCTGTTTGCTGAGATTACAGAATCTTTTATATGGATCTTAATATTATTGTTCAGTTCTATGTCTCTGGTTGATGTATTATATGTCCCCTTATCGGCGTTAAGCACAATCCCTTCCTTGATTATGTTCACAGTGACTGATTCCATCCTCGCAATGGTCTCGTCCCTTGTGAAGTCTGCCCTCTTTGCATCGATCACAAATGAGTCAACGCCGTTTTTCTTGTTTACAATCCGCAGGCCCTCTATATATGAATGGGCCTTCACAGAAAGGTCTTTTTTGTAGTCCCTGTCTGTGTCTATCAGGAAGTAAGACATGAGCATAAGAATAAAGGCAAAGGGAAACAAGAATTTCATATAGAGATTTTATCACATAAGGAGGGCTTAGTAAAGCAAAAAATATACCATGTTGGTCATCTGTTGGACTTGCTGCCTTCGAGCGCATCACGCATTACGCTTATCGGAGGCTTTATCCCTGTCCATATCTTGAAGGCGAGCGCGCCCTGATGAAGGAGCATTCCTGAACCGTCGAGTGTTATGCATCCCTTGTCTGAGGCCATCCTCAAAAGTGTTGTTTTTTTGTATATAAGGTCGCATACAGCCGTCTTGGCAGTAATAAGAGAGATGTCAACAGGCATTAGGTCTGTCTCCTTAAGCCCAAGAGGCGTTGCGTTTATTAAGATGTCTATACCGTGCAGACTATCAGGCTTATCCATGACTGCGACATTTGGATGGACAGTGTTCAGGTCTGCTGCGAGTTTGCCGGCCTTTGTTTTGTCAATATCATAGATAAGTACTTGTGAGGCTTTTTTAGCGAGGTAAAATGAGGCCGCCCTTGAGGCGCCGCCGGCTCCGATTATCATAACCCTCTTCCCTTCAGGGTCTATGGCAGCTTCCTTGAGTGACTCCATGAATCCCCTGCCGTCAGTATTGTAGCCGATGAGGGTCCCGTCAGAGTTCTTTATGGTATTCACAGCGCCTATGAACAGGGCTTCTTCATCAACCCTGTCGAGAAAGGGTATCACATTCTCCTTGTGGGGTATCGTGACATTGACGCCGGAAAGGCTGAGTGCCCTTATAGCATGGACAGCTTCACGCAGCAGCTCCGGCCTCACATTGAAAGTAACATAGCAGTAGTCGAGATTGAGATGGCTGAATGCAGCGTTGTGCATCGCAGGCGAGAGACTGTGCCCTACGGGATACCCGAAGAGGCCTGTGACCTTTGTCCTGCCGCTGATGGTCAAGCAGTTGCCCCTATGCCCTTCATAAGCCCTGCAGGTGTGGAGTCGACTACCCTAATTTCGACATTCAGGGCATCAGAGATGTCCTTTACAGAGATGTCATCGAGGAGTATATGTTCTCCTGTCCTGAGGATTATATCAGGCATTAAGATTACAGGCCTGACCGGGTCATCGGGTTTTTTTGAAGGGAGGATGCCGGTGTTCTCTATTTTTTCAGAAAACGTGCTTATGATATCCCTGCCGGTCAGGAGTCCTGTAACAGTTACCGATTTTCCAAAAAAATTATTTTCTACAGGTACTGCTGTTAGATTGACGTTCTCTCTCTCCTTCAGTTTGTCGGTGAATTTTTTGAGATACGGATAAAACGATAAACCTGTAAAGGTTATGAACGGCCTTGATTGAGGAACTGTTTTTGTTTGGGCTCCTGCCTTTTCACGCATTTTTCTTGTAAGTATTGACTTGGACTGGGACAAAAAAAGAGGGACCATACCGACGCCGTTTTCTATCTGCGGCAGCTCGCCGTATTCCCGCACGGGCGGAAACTCGATGCCTGCCTTTATGAACAGTTCATCAGCCCCGTATACCATCGGGTCGCCATGTTTTTTCCTGAACCTCTTCTGAAACGAGTTTACTATCTCAATAGCCTTTAAGGCATCCTCTTTTAGTAAAGGCCTGAGCCTCGGGTCTGTTTTCCTGTGCGCTGTGAGCCCGACAGGCACAACAGCTATTGAGAGTATATATGGATAAAATTTGTACAGGTCCCTTATTGTCCTTTCGAGTTCCTTGTTGTCATTTATGCCGGGGCAGAGCACGATCTGGCAATGCATCCTGATCTTATGTGTCTTGAAGAAATTTAGCTCTTTGATTATGTCAACAGCCTTTGAATTGCCGAGTATCATTTTGCGTACGGCATTGTTTGTCGAATGGACTGATATATAGATAGGGCTGAGCCTCTGCTCCACTATCCTCTTCTTATCCTGAGGAGAGAGGTTAGTCAGGGTCACATAGTTACCGTAAAGGAACGACATCCTGTAGTCTTCGTCTTTTATATATAATGTCCTCCTCAACCCCTTCGGCAACTGGCCGACAAAACAGAATATGCATTTGTTGGTGCAGGTCTTTATCTTGAAGGGCTTTAGCGCTATGCCTGTGTCCTTGCCTTCTTCAGTCTGAAGCCTGAAGGACAATCTCTTGTCCTTCCTTCTGACAAGCATATCGAGAAACCCGTCACCGGCGAAAAACATGAAGTCTATAGTGTCATTCACCTTATGACCGTTTATCGATAATATGACATCGCCGGGGGCTATCCCTGATGCGTCTGCCTGACTGCCGGGGCGTATCTCTTCTATCTCAGCGCCGGTATTCTTATCCACCTGTCTGTTTTAACCCCCTGTAGATATAATGCAGACCAGAGACTACCGTAAATATTGAAGTAAGCCATATCAGGTATATATGCAAATAGGGCAATGAAGGAGCATTTATATGGAGAAGTATATAGCAAATAAGTACAAGTTGCAATGTTACGGCTATCTTGCCGAGCATTGTAGGCTCGACACGCGAGGTATGTGCGGTGAGATAGATCAGCACCCATCCTGTTGTGACGATTATGTCCCTGCTGATGATTGTGATAGTGACCCATGTCGGGATTAATCCGTAAATAGAGAAAAGTATAAAGGAGGTAACGAGGAGGAACTTGTCTGCAAGAGGGTCGAGGAATGTGCCGAGGGCTGTCTTCTGGCTCTTTATCCGCGCAATCAGGCCGTCAAAGATGTCTGTGAGCGCTGCTACGGCAAAGAGGTATAGGGCATAATCGTACCTGTTGTAAATTATCGACGAAACGAATACCGGGATGATGAGTATCCTTGTGATTGTGAGCATGTTCGGCAGATTCAGGACTTTCAAATCAAGCTCCTTAAGGTATATTAAAAGGTATTGCGTTGAACCTGAGATCTGACCCGAGCCTTTTATAACATCCGGATGAATTTTTTACTCCGTTTATATAATTGAGCAGACTCTCTGAATGACATTGCTCTAACATGAACATTTTATCTGCTGAGAGCCTGAGGGCTTCTGTGGCAGCCCTTTTTGCTGCCTTTTTTTCGCCTCTTAAAAACATTAGCTCACCCGTTGCGAGTTTGAAATATATGCTGCCCCTGACATCTTCTGTCTTTGCGAACAGTGCCGCAGCCCTGCTCAGATATTTTTCCGCAGTCTTAAGCCTGCTGTTCATCATATGCAGCATCCCAAGACTCCAGACAGTGTAGGAATAGCTGACTATATCGCCGATGGATTTGTAAATCTGCTCGGCCTTGTTCAGGTGCTTTAAGGCGTTTCCATAGTCTCCCTTTATCCTAAAGGCATTTCCTATGCCGCAGTGCGAATAGGCTGTCCCGAACCGGTCTTTTAATCTCCTGAATATTGCGTTCGCTTCCGTGTAGTATTTCATTGAAGCCTCCCATCCGGCGGCAATCCTCGAGGCTCCTCCGAGGCCGCAGAGGCAGTATCCCGAGCCTCTCATCCTTTCACCGGGTGTTCCTAATTCAGAAAAAATCTTTTTAGCATCTCTGAAAGCCCCTATCGCTTTTTTCAGGTCTCCTTTGACCCTGTATGCACCGCCTGCTGCCCACAAGGCAAATGCTGTTCCCTCTTTGTCCGAGTTTTTAGTGTATATCTTTTGTGCCTTATTAAATAAGATGAGCGCCTCTTTCCAGAACCCGAGAGCCCTCTTTGAGAGGCCGAGGCCGACGAAAGAGTCAGCGAGCAGGAGGCTGTCCTTCTTTTTTCTGCAGAGAGCTGCAGCTTCGTCATATGCAGAGCCTGCGGCCTTGAAATCTCCAGTCATCCTGAGGGTGTCGCCAATAGAGAGCAGACACTGGAGTTTTCCGTCGCTATCGCCCACAAGGGAATATTCAGCGAAAGCCTTTCTATAAAGTTTAAGGGCCTCTCTATACCTTGAGCCTTTCCGCCTCTCTTCAGCGCCAGCAAAAATGCTATCTGGTGTCAAGTAGCTTCCTCATCTCGCCCATCAGGGCCTTGTAGTCTCCGGAACCAAAAAATGCGGCCCCCATAACAAGTATATCCGCGCCTGCACCGGCTATGTCTCTTGAGTTTTCGGGCCTTACACCGCCGTCAACCGCGATCAGTGTTTTTAAACCTCTTTTAGCGGCATTTTCCTTTATAGCCTTTATCTTGTCAAGCGAGCCGGATATAAACCCCTGTCCTCCGAATCCCGGATTCACTGACATCACAAGCACGAGGTCGACATCAGGGAGGATGAAGTCAAGGCTGCAGACAGGTGTTGCAGGGTTCAGAGAGACCCCCGGCTTAACACTATTTTCCCTTATAAGGCTGACAGTCCTGTTAAGGTGTATGGAGGCTTCGACATGGACAGTGAGAAAGTCTGCCCCTGCTGCTGCAAAATCTTTTATATACCTGTCGGGTTCCTCGATCATGAGATGTACATCAAGCGGCAGTTTTGTCGTCTTCCTGACCGCCTCGACAATAAACGGCCCGATCGTTATATTTGGAACAAAATGGCCGTCCATCACATCGATATGCAGCATGTCAGCGCCTGCAGATTCAGCAGCACGGACCTCTTCGCCTAACCTTGTGAAATCTGACGACAGAAGCGACGGTGCGATCTTTATCATTGGTCTATTCTCCTTCCATGAACAACTGTACGCTGTCCCCTGTCCTTATCAAAGAATTCGGTTTCGGCCTCTGCGATTTTACCCTCTCGCCGGAGCCCTTTAAATCGGCCTTCATGAAAAGCCTGCTTATGGTTGCGAGGGCATCATCCTTATATGTACCCGAAAAATCAGGGCACTTGTAAATTATATCATACGGCCCTGAACTTACAACGAGTATGAGTCCATAATAATGTTTTGACCGGTAGCCATGCCGCAGGGTCTCGATTGAGTCGTCAGACCCCGGGTTCTGGGATATTATTCTGTCACGTTCAACAGTGCCGGAATGTACGCGGATTATCTTCTGAGCCTTTAACCCGCTCTTCTGAATGACTGATTCTGCCTCCTCAAGGCTGAGGTTTATGAGGTTTGGTATCGAAGATACCTTTGCCCCTTTGCTTATCACAACCCTGATAACACGCCTTTCCTTCACCTCGCTGCCCGGTGGTATGTCCTGACGCATTATACTGCCAGATGAGACAATAGGGTCAAAGTCCTCGCCGTCGACCTTTATGCGCAGGCTGTTTGCGCTCACTATGTTAGTCGCCTCAAGAATGGTATTGCCCCTGAGGTCAGGCACAGCAATGGTCCTGCTGAAGCTGAGCACCTTAAAGGTCAAGTAGGCGGATGCAAGCACCATCATTCCGAAGACAATGGTGTATATGGGTAAAAGGATTACTTTTCTCAATTTTTCCTGCCGAGCCTCACTCCAAAGAAGCCGTCCATATCATCTCTGTGAGGGTAAGTCCTGAGGAACCCATTCCTCATAAATTCCCTGACAGGGTGCGGTGATGTCTCTATGATATAAAAATCCTCTGAATCCTTCAAGAATTCTTTTATGACGTCCTCCCCTTCTTCCGGTTCTGTCGAGCAAACAGAATATACAAGTATGCCGCCGGACTTCAAAAGGCCTGATACCTTGCGGAGCATGCTGATCTGCCTTGTCTTGAATGCAATAAGGTCTTTTTCATTATGTTTGTATTTAACATCAGGGTTCCTTCTAATAACTCCGAGGGCAGAGCATGGCGCATCAAGCAGTATCCTGTCGAACCTGTATTCAGGGGTGTAGTCTGCAATATCAGCATGGACAATTTTTATTGATGACAGGCCAAGGGTTGAGACATTGTTCCTGAGTCTTTTAAGCCTCTCTTCATCTCGGTCAACGGCTGTTATTTCTCCGTTATCGAGCATGAGCTGGGCGATATGTGTTGTCTTGCCTCCGGGCGCTGCAGACGCATCGAGTATCCTCTCGCCGGGCTGTGGGTCGAGGAGATATGTTATAAGCTGTGACGCCTCATCCTGAGCTATTACATCACCCTTAAAAGAAGAGAGTTCCTTGTATATGCGGAAACCACTGAGTTTTATGCCGTCAGGAGAATATGTTGTGGGTACTCCCTGAATGTCTGCCTCATTCAAACGGTTTATCACATGAGGCCTCTTTGTCCTTAAGGTATTAACCCTCAGGGTGAGCGGAGGTATCCTGTTGTTGGCCTCTGCGAGTTCGACTGCCTCTTTTTCTCCAAAGCGCTCCATATAACGTCTGATGAGCCATTGGGGGTGCGAGGTTACGAGCGATATATATTCCGGCCCCTTGCCCTCGCTTAATGACGTGAGCCTTGCCCTGATCTGATCAATATTGCGCAGCATATTCCTGAGCACTGCGTTTACAACTGCCGGTTTGCCTTTATCCTTTTCCATCTCTACAGCCTCATTGACTGCTGCCCATTCAGGCACCCTCATATAAAGTATTTGGTATGCAGATGCCTTGAGATTGTTAATAGTCCTGCTGCTTAGGGCTGACGGTTTCCTGAGCAGGCTGCTCAGGACCCAGTCTATTGTGATGCTATGCCTCAGCACCCCATAAACTATCTCCATCATGAATGCCCTGTCCCTGTCATCGAGAGGCATGTCAAGGCCTTCAAAAACATCCTTTGGCCTCTTTCCCTTTTGCAGGATCTGGTGCAGGGCCGAAACAGCGAATTCTCTCGCATTAGGCATCTTATTGTCTTATCAGAGGGGTCTGCCTGCAGTGATCCTCCTGCCCTGAATAAATGCAGCTGCAGGCATCGGTTTCTTGCCTGAGGGCTGGAGCTCTATGACCGAAAGGAGATCTTTTCCCGTGCCTATGATCATTCCCTCGCTGCCGGTTTTTGCTATTACGCCGGGCATGCCTCTGCCTTCGGTATGCTCAGTCTTTATGAGTTTAACCAATTCGCTGTTTATGTAACAATAAGCACCAGGCCATGGCTGCATGCCCCTCACAAAATTAAATATGTCCATGGCGCTCTTTGACCAGTCTATCATGCCGTCCTTTTTTTTAATGATCGGGGCATAACTTGATTCACCTGCCTGTGGCTGAGGCCTCACAGAGCCGTCCCTTATGCCTTTGATCGTTTTGATCAGAAGTGATGCGCCGGTCGTGCTCAGCCTCTTGCCGAGGGTTTCAGAGGTATCATCATCTTTAATGACGGTCTCTTGCTGGAGCAGTATGCTCCCGGTGTCGAGCCCTTCGTCCATCAGCATAGTTGTGACGCCGGTCATCTCGTCGCCGTTAATGATCGACCATTGTATAGGTGCAGCCCCCCTGTATCTGGGAAGCAGGGATGCGTGTACATTAATGCAGCCCTTAAGAGGGATTGTGAGGACAGAAGGCGGCAAAACCTTCCCGTAGGCAACAACCACTATGAATTCAGGACTTAGAGAAGAGATCTCGTCAGCGATGCCTTTGCCCCTGAGGCTCTCCGGCTGTATTATATTGAGGCCTGCCTCGAGTGCGGCGCCCTTTACAGGCGGATGAGAAAGCCTGTGGCCCCTGCCGCTTACTCTGTCGGGTTGTGTAACAACGAGACAGACCTCCTCTCCTTCGGCTAATAATGTCTTTAGAGAAGGGACAGCGAATTCAGGAGTGCCGAAAAATACAATAGACAAGTCAGTCCCTCAACAGGGACTTCTGAAACCTCTTTTTGAAGAACTCCCTCTTTATGCTGCTGATTCTATCGATTATCAGCATGCCGTTTAAGTGGTCGATCTCGTGCTGCAACGTCCTTGACAGGAGCCCTGTGCCCTCTAACTCGACCGGGTTGCCCTCCCTGTCAAGCCCCTTGACAAAGACCCTTCCAGCCCTCTTAAGATGCGTAGTATAATCCGGCAGGCTCAGGCATCCCTCCTCACTGTCGATCTCTTCCTCAGAGCTTATTATCTCAGGGTTTATCAGGACGATCAAAGGTGTTTTCTCCTCATCCTTAAGGCTTACATCAGCAACTATAAGCCTCTTGGAGACCCCTACCTGAGGGGCAGCAACACCTATTCCCGGCGCTGAGTACATGGTCTCGATCATATCGTCTATGAGTCTCTGCAGTTCATCGTCGATTTCCTGAACAGGCGAAGCACGTTCCTTCAGGATCTTTTCAGGGTATTTTTTGATTTCGAGCACTGCCATGAAGTATTATATCATAAATCCTGCATGGTCTTAACAGGTTAGGGGGATGGATTCAGGCAGAAAAATTGTATCCGGAGGTTGCATGGGTTCGATAAATAATGTGGTGTTAAAGACAGAGATGCCTGATGTCGGTATCCCGAAACGGGGCAAGGTGAGGGATATCTATGACCTCGGCGACAGCATGCTTCTTATAGCCACTGACAGGATCTCTGCATTTGATGTCGTGCTTCCTAACGGCATACCAGGGAAGGGCAGGGTCCTGACCCAGATATCAATATACTGGTTCAGGCAGATGGAGGATATAGTTAAGAACCACCTGATAGCAACAGACGTGAACGACTTCCCTGATATCTTGATGAAATACAGGGAGATGCTCGAAGGTAGGAGCATGCTTGTAAAAAAGGCGAGGCCTATGCCTGTAGAATGTATTGTGAGGGGTTACCTCACAGGAAGCGGCTGGAAGGAATATAAGGAAAGGAACACTGTCTGCGGCATCAGGCTCCGGAAGGGTCTTGTCGAATCAGAGAGGCTTGAAGAGCCGATCTTCGCACCTTCAACCAAGGCAGAGGAAGGGCATGATATCGATATCTCGTTTGATGAGATGGCCGGGATAATCGGCATGGAGACAGCCGGGCGGCTTAGGGAGCTGAGCCTTAGGATATACAAGACTGCAAGGGAGATGGCTCTGAATAAAGGGATAATCGTCGCTGATACCAAGTTCGAGTTCGGCCTTTATAACGGAGAGCCTATACTCATTGACGAGGTTCTTACCCCGGATTCTTCGAGGTTCTGGTCAGTAAAAGATTATTCTCCTGGCAGGGCGCAGGACAGCTTCGACAAGCAGATCGTGCGCGATTATCTCCTTACCCTCGTCTGGGACAAAACCCCTCCGGGCCCTGTCCTCCCTGACGAGATAGTCAGAAAGACAGCAGAGAGATACAGGGAGATAATGGAGATATTGACAAGCTGAACTCTGACGCTGGCAGTACTAAAGAACCGCCTCGCTTTCTTACATGTCCACAATGATTATTTATAACTTATTTTCCATTTATCCTCGGAAACCTTCCATTTCCCATCTTCAATAATCATCTTGATCGAGCCTGTCGCCTTTTCCCTGGGAGTCTCCAGTCCTTCCACGGTAAAGGACGCTTTGTCGCCGGCGACAACAGGTTTGACTATCTTTATTTTTTCAGGGCGCATTTTCAAGATATCAATAACCGCTTCTCGCCTCCTTTTATCGTAAGAGTCGAACTCTTCCTGATTTTTGTATGTGAGAAAATCACGGATATTCTTGACATCACCTGCTATGCATGCCTCATGGTATTCAGCGTATGCCTTGGCCGGCGGGCTTGTATCTCCGCTTACAGAAATGTCTTGTATCGCTGATTTACCCGAGGGCTTATCTATTTTTTTTTTACCCAAGCTCACCTTAAACGATGCATCGAAAGAATAGGACACGTCTGAAAACCTTACCTGTTTCGGAGTTGAAATCTTTCCCTCAATCATAGTTGCATCAAACCGCGTAATAACGAGGGCCACTTTCCCATCCTCAACCCTTCCCATTCCCACTCCCATCTCCTCTCCCGGGTAATACACCTTGCCATAAGTATTTGTAAGTTTTTTGTCTTTACGGGAGATGCTAAAAGCAATGGCATGCACCTTCTGCTCCTTCACGAGCTTTTCGGGAAGAAAGGGAATAGCTTCGGTTGGAAGGGCCTTGTCGGAGAGGACCACAATCGGCTCGGCAGGATCAGTCTCGTCCACATATGCATGAACCAGATTAACCTTGGCTCCGTTCACATTCAAAGATCCGGAGACATCTTTTCCAGGGGATCCGGCAATCGCCGGCTGTACTCCGCCTGACAGCATAAGAACACAGAAGCAAGCATAGATAAAAAAAAGTGAATAGTCACGCATAGTAACCTCCTTGGTTTCTTTAGGAGACCCTGCTAATAGTATAGGATTCAATCAGCAGCTTTTTTCACAAAATTGCTTATAGAATTTTAAAAAATCGGGATAGCTCTATTTTTTCATTCATTCCTCATTTACCCGCAATGAACGGCTTAACGTTCCGCGCACTGGCGATGTATGACGGCTGGCGCGAGACTTGCTTTTGCAAGGCTCATGACAGACGGCAAATGTTTCCATTTTGTTAAAACGCCTGTGCGCTTGTTATGTGGAGTGGGGTGCGTGTATTCTTTCTCTAAGTATATTCAACAACAGGAACTGAGCGTTTAACCGCAAAGCTTTTCTTGTGCAACTTAATGCGCTCAATTTCATGCAGCGTTTCTGCTTCAAGATAACTTTCTCCACAGTGTGGACATGAAACGACAGGGACATTTTCTACAACCAAAATATCCTTGCCCTTCCCATAAGTCCGTGCAACCCTGCGGATGCGAGCACCCTGTTTTCCGCAATTATCACAAATCATTTCTCTCCCTGTTCCCATAGTCATATTATGACACATACATCGTAATGATAACCAACTTGCCTGTTGGACTCAATTTCGCAACAACTTCAACTTTGCCACCACCAAGAGATTGCCCGTTTAAACGGTATTTCCATTCGGCAGTGACTTTGTCTTTTTGTCTTTCAAAAATCTTTCCAGTCAGAATACAGTGTTCAACATCATAAATCGACAGGGAATCTTCATCCATTTCCTCATTCCCATGAATCGACATGATGTATTCACGATTGCGGATTTTTTTCCGCATTATCTTTACAATTTGGTCAAACATTTATAATCTACTCATTTTTTGTCTTTCTCACGCACCCCATTATCGTTCAAGCACAAACGAAACCGTCAGGTTTCTGAGATTCCGTTTGTGCCGTTGTTAGCAAAAGTGTCAGTATCGAAATTTTATCTGATGGCAACATACTCTGCAAAGGAAGTCGACTGAGGGATAGACAGCCCATCTTCCTTCAGCCCTTGCAAGTGCAATTCAATGGCTTCATGCATATTTTGCTCTGCTTCTTCACGTGTAGTTCCTGTAGCTACACAACCGGGCAAGTCAGGTGAATATGCTGAATAGTTTCCATCTGCCTTTTCGATTACAACAAGAAAACGATGCATTACTTTACCTCCTTCAGTTTCGCCTGTTTCAAAATGCTGTTCAGAGTTCCCGGCGCTAAGTTGTCATTAGGATGGCCGGCGATTGTAACTCTGCCAGTCTTTGTTGCATGTTTGTACTGCCGGTGACTGCCACGAGTGTCTACTCGATACCAGCCATCAGCCTCTATCAATTTTATGATATCACGAATCTTCATTATTGTCTTTCTATTCGGGCAGTTCCGCTAACGTTCAAGGCCAAAAGAAGTGCGATAGCATTTGATACTTAGTCTTTTGGGCTGTGTTAGGCGACGTGTGCCACCTTCTTAGTTTTTTTCAAATGCCCGAACTTCTGAGACAAAAGATCAAGCTGCTCTTTATCCGAGAGCTTAGATAACTTCTGTTCAGCTTCTTTTTGTAA